>JAZNGV010000019.1:0-26233 GCA_045576595.1 Paludibacteraceae bacterium
ACAGAGATTAATTTAGAGCAACCATAGAAAGCTTCATCTCCGATGCTTTTCACGCTTTCACCGATAGTTACTGAGGTTAAAGAAGAGCAACCACGGAAAACACCCGTTCCTATACTTGTCACACTATTAGGGATAGTCACAGAGGCTAAAGAAGAGCATTCATAGAAAGCCCACCATCCAATACTTGTCACGCTATTAGGAATAGTGACAGAGGTTAAAGAAGAGCAACCATCGAAAGCACCACTTCCAATGCTTGTCACGCTATTGCCAATTGTCACAGAGGTTAATTTAGAGCAATAATAGAAAGCATAATCTCCAATGCTTGTCACGCTATTGGGGATAGTATACACACCTTGTTTAGCTCCTGGACATGCAATAAGTGTTGTTTTATCTTTGTTGAACAACACACCATCAACAGAACTATACATAGAGTTATAAGCATCTACATTTATAGAAGTTAAAGAAGAGCATTTCCTGAAAGCACTACTTCCAATACTTGTCACGCTATTAGGGATAGTGACAGAGATTAATTTAGAGCAACCATGGAAAGCTTCATTTCCAATACTTGTCACGCTATTAGGGATAGTCACAGAGGTTAAAGAAGAGCATTCGTAGAAAGCATAATTTCCAATGCTTTTCACGCTATTAGGGATAGTGACAGAGGTTAATTTAGAGCAACCATAGAAAGCATGAGTTCCAATACTTATCACGCTATTAGGGATAGTGATAGAGGTTAAAGAATAACAACCACCGAAAGCATAATCTCCAATGCTTGCCACGCTATTTCCGATAGTTACTGAGGTTAAAGAAGAGCAATCTGCGAAAGCATATTCTCCGATACTTGTCACACTATTAGGGATAGTGACAGAGGTTAAAGAATAACAACCACCGAAAGCCAGATATCCAATGCTTGTCACGCTATAGGTAACTCCATTATAGGTAACAGAAGAAGGAATGACTACAGATCCAGAATATTCATTGGAATAAGAATCATACCAACTTCCACAGTAAGTAACAGACGCGGTCTTAGTACTGCTATTAAAATCATAGTAAATACCACCCACCGATGTATTAGATGCATTAGTTATTCCCACGCTGGCTACCAGCGCAAGGAGAAAAGTAAAAAGTTTTTGTTTCATAATTAGCCTACCCCGACCCTCCCTAAAAGGAGGGAGAAGGATTTTTTTAAAAAGATTAATATTGTTGTTTGTTTAAAATCAATAAGGACTTTAAGGTCTCTAAGGTCCGTGAGGACTATAAGGACAATAGAGGTGATATAAAGACATACAAAAAGCGTGAACTTTCGTTCGCTCTATTTGATTTGTTGAGGTCTTCGACTACCTTATGTATTCAAATATACGCACGGAAAACTCACGCTAAAAACGCGAGCGTGCATAAACCGTACTTGAATACATAATGATTGTTTGAAAGGGTCGAAGTTTCAACAAATCAAGTCTGGGCTTATAACGCTTATTTATCGGCGCAACGCTTTGCGCCTATATGTCAATTTATAATTCAAAGTGCCCGCAGGCATCCTTTGCGGCTGCAAAGGTACAACAAATTAATCAATTGTGCAAGATTTTTAGCAAAAAAAATGCCATTTATGCGAATTTGGCACAAATGGCAGTTGCTTTATATCTCAAAAAGTGTGTAATTTCTGGAGTTGCACTCCAAATATTACTGTTTTTCTCGGATTATAGCAGGACTATCAAATATAGACGCCGAGGCCAGCGGAGACGAACTCCACTTTAGTGAGATGCGCCTTCATAGATGCTTGCACGAAGAGATGATAAGGCAAGTGGTAACGCAAGACTATCTGCGTATAAAGCCAGCCATCAGGATAACCCGCACTGCCGGCGTTGAGTAAGTCATAGGAATAGAAAAGCCCCTTATTGAGCAGTTCGCCTTGTTTCCACAAACGCTCATGTTCCTCAGATTTTTCCTCTACTTCCCTATTCTTAATCGGGTCATAGAGATAGACACCGAAATGGATGCCTGCCGTGAACTGACCGATGACGAACTCTGGTTGCACACTGACGCCCACTCGCCAACAATCGGCTTGTGTGGCGCCTCCTAAATAAGTCTTTTTATAATGCGTAGCGCGCTCCGCGTACGCGCCGTCATAGAACACATCCACACCACCGCCTAAACGGAAAATAGGATGTGCCAACCAGTACGCAGATAACTGCATAGTAGAGCAGAAGAAGGTTTGCTTATCGCGGTAATAAACTTGTCGTCCGCCGCCTGTGAAGGCCAGTTCAACGCTCCAGCGTTTGTGCTCCTTGGTCTTTCGTACATCGTACATTGTACATTGTACATCGTCCTTGGTACTTGGTGATTGGTAGCGAACGGCTACCTCGCCAGAGAAGATATTATATCCTGAGTTGGGTTGGCGCAAACTACCATTACTCATATGGTACCACCCCGCTGCGATATTCACACTCCAACCATTGCGAATGGGAAAAGCACAATAGAGCGCCTCTGGGAAATAAAAATTGAATACCGAACCGACTGAACGGTTGATATTCGGCGCTTGTAAAACTTGGTATTGCTGTTCAGGCGTGGCGGTATTGAAATAAGTCTTTGTAATGAATGAGCAACCTATACCCGGTCGCACGCCAATCTCAAAATGTTTACCCTTGTAAAAAGGCACTTCCAAGAAGACATAAGGTGCTATAGCATGCCCTAAGAGGTCTTTATCTCCGTTTCGTGTGGCATCTAATTTCCAATAGCTGAGCGCCACACCTATCGCGGCATTATTCCAGTCGCGCAGTGCTTGCCACTCTGGATGAAAAGCGACCGCCAACTCCGCCCCTACGGCTGGTGTCCATTGGTTTTTCCGCCCAAGCATCACATCCACTTTGCCATCGGGCATGATAGCTCCTCCGCGCAACGAGAGACGATAATCAACAGGTATCGTATCTGCATAAGCAGATATGACACCAAGCATCAATATGGTAATGAGTATTTTTCTCACTAAAGACTAAAGAGTTGATCTTCTATCATATACACTTGTTCGACAGGTATGCCTCGGTCCACTAATTGGCGTCTATCCGGACGGAAGAGGGCGTAAAAGTCCTTGGCGGTCTTGCACATCCGGCGCGCTTCTCTATAGTTTTCAAAAGCCATCATCCGGTCTCCGCGCAAAAGCAAACAGTGCCCATAATTGATATAATCCTTTGCATCTCCTGCTGTCTTACGCAGTTTTTGCACTAACATCTGTTCCGCTTTATCCAATTGGTTCCATAACATATCCATATTACCAATAGAAAGGAACATCATCGATGCTTTCTGTTTGCGTATCGGGTCATCTCCCACAACGACCATGTACAGCCATGTTTCGGGTAACATCTGTACTAATCCCGCCATGTATTCGCGTTCCGAGGAAGGCATCATCATCTCTTCTACCTTTGGCATTCCATCTTGCATTCCCGTTTGGTCTAATAAATTCTGCAGTTCTATAGGCAAATTCTGCATTTCCAACTCTCCCGATGCAATCATCTCGGATAGATTAACTTTGACCGATCGTATGATAGCGCATAGCGTTTCAAAAGCATGCTCTCCATCACCAATCGTTTCGACGAAAAGGTCTTGTATTTCTCGGAAGAAATCAATTCGCACATCATAGTGAGCCAGCAGCAGTAATGCGTTCGCCAAACATTGCTCAGCGACGATAGAATTTTCGGCACGGATACCCTCTATGAGCACGCGCAAAGCCTCCTCGGAAAAGCACTCACGGAGATTGCGCGTAATAGCGGTAATCGCCATCAATGCCAGAGATGATTGCGAGGCATCATTCAACACGGCACTCAACCACTCCATGTCGCGCTCTTTGAATTGGATACAAGAGGAGAAATAGTGCATAATAGACTGCGGATTTTCTCCGTTGAAACCGTGCATTCTTGGTGATAATCCTCTTTGGATACGCAGTTCAGCATAGACCGCATCTACCAAACGATACGCCTCGCCTGTCAATTGATTGAGCTGCTCGTCCTGCTCTGCGTCATCCATGATTAGCCAGTGCGAGAAAAGGGCTTCATTACGCTCGTAAATAGCATGGTAAGCTTGCTCAAAAGCATTTCCTTCTCCCAACTCATTCAGCCACGAACGAACAACCACAAGGGCATGCTTAATCATGCGCTCTCCCAAAGCGCGCTCAATAGTGATTACTTGTTCCTCTAATGGTTTCATCAGCACTCTTCCTTTATTAGATAGTCATTGCGGGTAGGGCTATTACGGATAACCAATTCGGCTAAGAATCCAGCAAGGAAAAGCATACAACCTAAAATCATCATTAGAATAGCAATATGGAAATAGGGATTGGTACCTACAAGCATTGCCTTAACACCATATGTCAAGGCATGCAGTTTCATTGCTCCCACTACCACAACTGCCACAAAACCAACGAAGAACATGAGGCTCCCGACGAGTCCGAAGAAGTGCATTGGTTGCTTACCAAAGCGGTTTAAGAACCATAATGTGAGTAGGTCAAGATAGCCATTCACGAAGCGACTGATACCGAACTTAGAGACACCAAACTCGCGCTTTCGGTGCTGCACTACTTTCTCGCCTATCTTGGTAAATCCAGCATTTTTTGCCAAGTATGGTATATAGCGGTGCATTTCGGAGAAGACCTCTATATTTTTCACCACCTCATTGCGATAGGCTTTGAGTCCGCAGTTCATGTCGTGCAGTTTAATTCCCGTGACGCGGCGTGCGGTGGCGTTGAAGAGTTTGGAAGGCAGATTTTTGGTCAATTTATTATCAAATCGTTTCTGCTTCCATCCGCTGACGAGGTCAAACCCATCTTCGGTGATCATCTTGTAGAGGGCAGGAATCTCTTCAGGCGAATCTTGCAGGTCCGCATCCATAGTTATAACCACTCCACCCTTTGCCGCTTGGAAACCACAATGGAGCGCAGCCGATTTACCATAGTTACGGCGGAAGCAGATACCTTTTATCTCGATATCCGGGTCATTCTTCTCTGCTTGTAACTGCTTGATAACCTGCCATGAGTTATCGGTAGAGCCATCATTTACAAAAATAATCTCACAACTCTTTTTCTCCTTTACCATCACTTGAGCAATCCACTCATACAGAGGAGTGAGGGATTCAGCTTCATTGAACAAAGGCACTATGATTGAAATATCCATATTTGTTGAAGTTTATTTATTCGCGGCTGCAAAGGTACAACAAAATAATCAATTACGCAAGATTTTTAACAAAAAATACTTGTGTATATGCAAAAAAAGTTGTACCTTTGCAGCCGATTTAATTTGCGTAAGTGTGCGCATACGCGAAAGAAACATCCCAAAGCATATTGAAAAATAGATTTCTACATATTGTTTTTTTGCTCTCTCTCTTGCTCTGCATGGGGGCGCTGAGTATGTATGCGCAGCAAGTGGATTCGCTTCAGAAAGAAAGTAGTCTTAAGGCACCTATTCATTATCAGGCGAGTGACTCCATGGTGATGATGGGTAATGGAACGGCTTTTCTGCATGGTAGCGGTGATCTCAAATACGAGACGATGCAACTGACGGGCGATTTTATACGCATGAATATTGATAGTAGTCAGATATACGCAAGCGGAGTATGGGACAGTCTGAACTACGAATGGAAAGGCAGACCTGTATTCAAAGATAATAAGGACGAATACGAGACCAGTGAGATTACTTATAACATAAAGACGCAGAAAGGTTATATCCGCCGCGCGGTAACACAGCAAGGAGAAGGATATATTATCGCCGACAAGACCAAGAAAGCCGAGGGGGATGTGCTGATGATGGGCGGCGGGCAATACACCACTTGCGATAACCACGACCATCCGCATTTCTACCTCAAGATGACCAAAGCCAAAGTGAAGCCTGGTGAGTATATTGCTACAGGTCCCGCCTATATGGTGGTGGGCGATGTACCACTGCCACTCGCTATTCCGTTTGGTTTTTTCCCATTCAACAAGACCTATTCAAGCGGATTGATTATGCCGAATTTCGGTGACGACTACAGTCGTGGTTTTTATCTAAGCGGATTAGGTTATTACTTTGCTATCAATGATTACATAGACTTGCAAGTGACGGGTGATATTTACACACGAGGCACTTGGGCCATACGCGCACAATCAAAATATATCTGGCGTTATCATTTCTCGGGTAATCTGAGTATTAACTATCGTAATGATGTGATTAGCGAGAAAGGTATGCCCGATTACGCGGTGAATAAGAACTTCAGTTTGCAGTGGACACACCAGCAAGACTCTAAGGCCAATCCTTATTGCACTTTCTCGGCGAGCGTCAACTTCGCCACCAGCGGTTACAACCGCAGTAACATCAATGGTTATTACAATCCAAACATATACGCAGAGAATACCAAAAGCAGTTCGATTAGTTACACACAGCGTTTTCCTGATAGCCCGTGGAGCCTGAGTATGTCTGCGAGTTTGACACAAAGTACCCGCGACTCCACCATCTCTCTCACTGCACCCGAATTGGCTGTGAGCATGAGTAGTGTCTATCCTTTCAAAGCCATGCGCGCAAGCATATTGAAACGCAAAGGATTAACGCCAACAGGCAAAGAGAAATGGTACGAGAAAATAAAACTCAGTTATACGATGAATGGGCGTATAGCTGCCAATAATATAAAAGAGAAAGATTTTCTAAAGTCCAATTTCTTGCGTGATTGGCAGAGCGGACTGAACCATCGCATACCTATCAATGCGAGTTTCATGCTATTCAAATACATCAGCGTCACACCAAGTATCAATTTGCGCGACCGCATGTATTTCCAACGCGTGGACCAAGCTTGGGACTACGATGCACAGCAGTTAGCACGAGACACCACATATGGATTCTATAATGTGTTTGACTTCGATGTGAGCCTCACCATGCAGACCAAGTTGTATGGTTTCTACACGCCGCTCAAGAAACTATTCCCCAAAGGACGCGTGGAGAAGTTCCGCCATGTAATTACGCCAAGTATAAGTATCAGTTATCACCCTGATTTTGGCAGCAATACATGGGGATACTATGGCAGTTATGACCAACCTATCTACACTGACCAATTGGATGATAACGGTAAGAAGGTACAAAAAGTGGACGAAGCAGGTAATCCTATGTTTCTACACCAGCACTATTCGCGCTTTCCTAATGGTATTTATGGCAATGCAACACGAGGAACCTCCGCGACACTTAATTTTGGGGTAGATAATAACCTTGAGATGAAAATCATCAACAAAGATGACACCACAGGTAAAGAGCCATACAAAGTGGTAAGTTTGATTGATAAATTGGAAATAGCCGGAGGTTACAATTTTGCAGCAGACTCTATGAATTGGAACAACTTTAGGGTTAATTTGCGATTAAAAATACCTAAACTTAATAACTATACGCTCACATTAAATACCAATTTAGACCCCTACATGTACGAACTGAATGCATTGGGTACCCCCATTCGCACTAATAAGCAATATTGGCATAATGGCATGTTCCCTCGTTGGGATGGTTTCCGATGGAATTTCAGCTATACATTCAATAATAACACCATTAAGAAATGGAAAGAAGCGATTGCCAAGCGGCGAGGATTGGCAAGTTCATCGGGCGGAAATAGCAGTAACGATGAGGTTAATATGGAACCGATTGAAAAAGACGAAGACGGACTGAATAAGAACGCCAAGCAGAACAATCAGAAAAAAGAAGAAGTGGACGATGGGTATGTCAAGACCGAATTCCCATGGAGTTTTAGCATCAGTTACTCGCTGGCATATGCACCCGGCAGAACATTCAACTACGAAAAAATGTACTACGACATGGAATGGCTAAACAATCTCAGCATGAATGGAAATATCGGTTTGGGAAAAGGATGGAAAGTGAGTGCGAGTATGTCTTATAGTTTCGAATACATGCGTGTGACGAGTTGTACCTTTAATATAAGTCGCGACTTACATTGCTGGAATATGTCCGCAAGTATCAACCCTATCGGTCCATTCAAGAGTTATACATTCCACATCGGTGTGAACGCATCCATTTTGAGCGACCTCAAGTATGACAAGAATAGCAGCCAAAGCACTAATAGCCGTGTGAATTGGTGGTAATTCGTCGGGGGTAGATTAACAAATAATTAAAAGACTAAAGATATGAAAATTGAGAATTTGAAAGTAGTAAGTGCAACTTACGAATTATACCTTGCCGACGAGAATGGCAAGGAAGAGATGTACGAAAAGACAACCGAAGAGACTCCACTCGTTTGGTGTCAAGGCGAAGGAATGATGTTACCTGCTTTTGAGAAAGCAATGGAAGGTAAAACAATAGGAGAGACATTCGATTTTGTTATCCCTTTTGCTGACGCATATGGTCCATACGAAGAAGAAGGATTGATGGAACTGCCTAAGAAAATGTTCTTCAATGGCGACGGAGAGTTTGACGAGGAGCGCGTTTTCGTGGGCAATATTATTCCTATGAACACCACCGATGGACAGGTTATCAAAGCGCAAGTGGTAGAGATAACAGATGAGACGGTTAGCATTGATCTTAACCACCCTTATGCAGGCATGGATTTGCACTTCGTGGGCAAGATTATTGACCTCCGCGATGTGACAGAAGGCGAACTACAAGCTATCCGTCATAAAGGTTGTGGCGGGCACTGCAAAGGAAGTTGCGGTGGTAACTGCGGAGAAGGCAACTGCGGAGACGGATGCGGAGACGGATGTCATTGCGGAGAATAAATTACAACACATAACACATTTTAATAATCAATAATTACAACAAACTATGGCAAATATTGTAGCGATAGTAGGTCGTCCCAATGTAGGGAAATCGACCTTATTTAACCGCTTGACGGGTACTCGTCGGGCGATAGTGATGAACACCGCTGGTACTACGCGTGACCGCCAATACGGCAAAGCTGATTGGTGCGGCAGAGAATTCTCAGTCATCGACACGGGCGGTTGGGTAGTCAATTCGGATGACACTTTTGAAAGCGAAATCAATAGACAAGTGGACCTCGCTATCCGCGAGGCGGATGTGGTACTGCTTGTAGTGGATGTGAATGAAGGCGTTACGCAGTTTGATACCGAAGTAGCCCACCTACTCCGCCAAGCCAAGAAACCGACCATCTTGGCGGTGAATAAAGTAGATACATTCGAGAACCAATACGGTGCAGCAGAGTTTTATAAATTAGGTTTGGGTGAACCATTCATCTTGTCTGCTGAGAATGGTTTGGGTACAGGTGACCTATTGGACGAAGTAGTGAGCCGTTTCCGCAAGACGGATACAGACGAGGAGGTGGAGGACCTACCACGCTTCACTATTGTGGGTCGTCCTAATGCAGGTAAATCCAGTATTCTCAACGCTTTCATTGGCGAAGAGCGCACTATTGTGACTGATATACCCGGCACCACTCGTGACTCCATCTACACCCGATACAACAAATTCGGCAAGGATTTCTACCTCGTGGACACTGCAGGTATTCGCAAAAAAGCCAAAGTAACCGAAGATATGGAGTATTACTCTGTAGTGCGTTCTATCCGCGCGATAGAGAACTCCGATGTGTGTATTCTGATGATTGACGCTACGCGAGGCATTGAGTCACAAGACCTCAATATCTATTCGCTTATTCAAAAGAATAAGAAAGGATTGGTAGTATGCGTCAATAAATGGGACTTGATAGAGAGTAAGACCACACAAGACATCAAAGGATACGAGGACGCTATTCGCGAGCGCATAGCTCCCTTCACAGATTTCCCTATCATCTTCACCAGCGCGCTCACCAAGCAACGCATATTCAAGGTGATTGAGACCGCATTGGAGGTATATGAGAATAAGAACAAGAAAATACCTACTGCGCAATTGAATGATAAGTTCTTGCCGCTCATTGAGAACTATCCACCACCAGCAATCAAAGGTAAGTATATAAAGATTAAATACTGTACTCAGTTGCCTAATACACAAATACCTACTTTTGTTTTCTTTGCCAATCTGCCTCAGTATGTCAAGGAGCCATACAGACGATTTTTGGAAAACAAACTGCGTAGTTGGTGGGATTTCAAAGGTACTCCTGTGCAGATTTTCATTCGCGCCAAATAAGCGGGTAGCATAGTATCAAATAAAGCGCATTATTAAGAAAAAGTGATACTTTTTTCTTAGGAGCTTGCATAAATAAGATTTTTTTCGTACCTTTGTGCGCTTTTTTGTATGAAAATTATTGGATTTATATATTACCAAGGTGGCAGCGAGATGATTTTGAAGGGCGATTCGTGCCTTTTGAATGGCGGCAAACCATTGTTTATTCCAGAGTGGACGAAGGCATTAGGCGCCACGCCTTGTAGTATCATACGCGTGAGCCGCATGGGTAAGGAGATTGCTCCGCGCTTTGCACATCGGTACTACGACGCTATTGCACCTGGTATGGACTTTGTGGCAATGGATATGCTCGCGCAGGTACAGAGTGACCAACGCAGTTGGACCAAAGCACTCGCTTTCGACTATTCGCTTGCGCTCGGGCAATGGATGGACAAAAAAGAATGGGCAAGCGCTCAAAAGGACGAGTTATTTAACGGTCAGGCTGTCATCAGTCCTGAAGAGGCCATTGCCGAAGTAAGCAAATGGATGACCATACGCCAAGGAGATTTGATATATATCCAGCAAGCACAGCCACCCAAGGCGGTACAAATGGACGAAGTAATCACTGCTACTATCAATGGCGAACAAAAACTATATTGCAAGATTAAATGACAAAAACAAAATACATATTCTCACTTTTAGTAAGCATCCTACTCTGCTTGTCCTCACAGGCTGGTATTCATCACTATGCAGAGCAGTCTATACTCAATGATGGCAATTGGGTTAAGATACGCGTAGGCGCAACTGGTGTATGCCGTATGAGTTTTAGTGAGTTGAGCCAAGCAGGACTTAATCCACAGCAGTTGCGTGTATTCGGTTTTGGCGGTGCACAACTGGAGCAAGATTTCACGAAGGCAAAGATTGACGACCTGCCACAAGTGCCTGTATATGTAGGTAATGATTATGTATTATTCTGGGTACAAGGTCCATATAGTTGGCAATATAGTGGTTCGCGCTTCATGCATACACGCAATACCTATTCTAACTACGGTTATTATTTCTTGACCGACAATAGCGGCGAGATGATGACAATGCCTTATGCAGAGGAGATAAGCGGTACGCCTACAGATGTATATACATATACGAATTACCAGGTACACGAGTCTGACTCTATCAACTTGGTGGACAAGGAAGGTAAGTCTGGTGGCGGAAAGCACTTCTACGGAGAGACATTTAGCGTAAACGAGAAAATGGTTTTCTCCTTTAATACTCCTAATGCGATAGAAGGAGAGATGGGTAGTGCTTACATAGACGTGGCGGCTTATTCTGCCTATACCTCATCTTTTACCATCTCTATCAATAATAGCACCAAGCAAACTATTTCTATTGCGCCATACGGAATTGACCACTTCGTTCGTGCTAATGTGGGTGCACTCAATATGCGCGGGAACATGACTGCAAACAAGCAAGAGGTAGCGCTCACACTACAAAGCAGTTCTGTCAACGCAACAGGTTGGCTCAACTATATTGAACTTACCACTCCATGCAGTCTGCAGATGCATGGCAGTTGGTTACCTATACGCAGTACTGTGAACTACAAAAATAGCACACCTATCCGTTTCCACTTGCAAGGAGCAAACGAGCATACGCACATATGGGATGTAACCAATAAAGCAGCCATCAAGCGTGTTCCTGCTACGATGCAAGGAGAAGAGATGGTTTGGGTGGGGTCACAGCAACAAGGCATCAGCGAGTTCGTGGCTGTTAATACACAAGCTAATAGTGAGTGGATAACTGCAGAAGTGATAGGTAAGGTGCCAAACCAAAACCTGCATGCACTGCGCAATATTGATTATGTGATCATCTGCGCAGACGGATACCAATCTATAGCAGAGCAGTTAGCTAAGGCACACCAGGAGAAAGAAGGCATTACTTGGGCTGTTGTTACCGAAGAAGAGGTCTTCAATGAGTTCTCATCAGGAACGCCTGACGCAACGGCTTATAGATGGCTCATGAAAATGCTCTACGATCGCGCAGACGGCACCAATGCCAAACCACGATGGTTATTACTCATGGGGCATGGCACATTCGATAACCGCAAACTATTGGGTGAGCGCTCAGGTAGCCGTATATTGCTTTCTTACCAATCCAGTAACTCTGTACACGAGGTGACAGCATATGGCACGGATGACTATTTTGGATTCTTGGACGATAATGAGGGCGCAAGCGACACACAAGGACGAATGGACATAGGCGTGGGACGCTTACCTATCAACAACACCACCGAAGCACAGGAAGTAGTAGATAAACTCATTCGCTATATTCGCAATGAGCAACCTGGCAAATGGAAAAATCAGATTATCTTCCTCGCAGATGATGGGGACGGTGGAAGTCACACCAAGACAGCTGAGGGAGGCGCAGAGAGAGTACGGCTCAACAACCCCGATTTCGTAGTCAATAAGATTTACCTCGATGCCTATCCACAAGAGACCAACGCCAGCGGTGAGAGTTACCCATTGGCGAAGAATAGACTAACCAATCTACTTAAGAGCGGTGCGTTATTCTTCGATTATTCAGGTCATGGAGGATACAACGCCATCACCAGTGAGTCTATTCTCAACATGAAGGACATAGAGAATATGACGAATAAGAACCTTGCCTTCTGGTTCTTTGCGTCATGTAACTTTGGTCAGTGGGATAGCGGTCAGCGCTGCGCAGCAGAAACAGCAGTACTCAATCCTAATGGCGGTGCCGTAGGTGTACTGGCTGCCACACGCACTACTTATGCAGAACAAAACACAAAACTCAATCGCAGCGTATGCGACACGCTCTTTGGACACAAAAATGTCTTCCACTACGAAATGACATTAGGAGAGGCTATCGCGATTGGTAAAAATCGACTTGGAGATGATAGAGATGCTAGTAACAAACTGCCTTACTGCTTGCTTGGAGATCCAGCGATGCGCCTGAACTACCCTACTCAATACCAAGTACAGACCACCACAGAGATGGACACACTCAAAGCCTTGGGAGTACAGACAGTAGAGGGACAAATCATTGACGAAGACTCACAAGTGGTGGCGGACTTTAATGGTAAAGTGGACATTACTGTATATGATAAATTACAAGTCATCACCACACGAGATAATGATAACAAGACCGACGAGGCTACAGAAATACCATACAACGATTATCCTAACAAACTCTTCTCAGGGTCTGCAGAGGTGCAAGACGGACTATTCCAATACACCTTTATGGTGCCCAAAGATATTCGTTACAACTATGGTAATGGTCGCATTGTTTATTACGCCTACACCACCGACTCGTTAGAACTGGCTGAAGCAGTAGGGCATTTTGAGGAGTTCATCATTGGCGGTACAGGCAATATATTATCTGCCGACACACTCGGACCACAAATGCATATCTATCTCAATACACCTACCTTCCGTAGCGGAGATAAGACCTACGCCACACCCCGCTTCTTTGCCGACATACATGACGAGAATGGTATTAACACAGCTGGTGCTGGTATCGGGCACGACTTAATGCTCATCGTTGATGATGACCCTAAGCAGATTTACACCCTCAATGAGTATTTCACCGCTGCGAATAGCAGTTATCAAGATGGTCAAGTCAGTTATCTAATGGAGGCACTGCCTGATGGACCACACACACTGACTTTCCGCGCATGGGACTTGCTCAATAATAGCACAACACAGACACTCAACTTCATTGTAGAAGAAGGATTAGACCCATCTATCAGTTCTGTGACTACCTACCCCAACCCTGTACAGGAAACAGGTATCATGAATATCGCTATCACATACGACCAACCCGATGAATTACTACACACAGAAATATACATCTATAATATAAATGGTCAACTCGTATGGAGCCATATGCAAGATAATCCGACCCAAGTTCAACTGAATGTACCTGCAATAGGATTACAATCAGGCGTATATATCTATTCTATCAAGACCAAATCTGCCACAAGCAAATATAGTATTACCTCTGGAAAAATAATTGTAACTAAATAATAACTCATAAACATTCGTTTTTTTAGCCTATGAAGCATATCGCTCAAACATTTTAAGAAACAAGACAAATATTAACAACATAATACATAACAAAAATGAAAAAATTACTTATTTCTCTCACAGCTCTTCTTTTCGCTACTACAATGAGCGTACAAGCTGTTGATGACACAATGAACCCACTGATTACCTCTATGCCTTCTCTCTCTATTGCGCCTGACGCTCGTGCTGCAGGTATGGGTGATATAGGTGTAGCTACCACAGCAGATTTCAACTCACAGTATTGGAACCCAGCTAAGTACGCATATATGTACTCAAAGGGTGGTATTACTGCGAACTACACCCCATGGTTGCGTAAATTAGTAGGTGATATTGACCTTGCTTACCTTGCCGGTTTCTATAACTTCGGTGACCTCGGTGGTGGTATTGGTGCTTCTTTCACTTATTTCTCTATGGGTGATGTAGCGCTCACTGATGGCAATGGACAAGTACTTCAGAATGTGCGTCCTAACGAGTGGGCATTAGACCTCAGTTATTTCCGCAAACTGCACGAGTATGTATCTATGTCTGTAGCCGTTCGCTTCTTGTACTCTGACCTCAATAATGGTTATAATAGTTCTATGGGTGGTGGCACTGAGATGCACCCTGCATGGACTATGGCTGCTGATGTGGCTTTGTACTATCGTCAACCAATTGAGTTGCCAATGGGTACCAGTCACTTCAACCTCGGTTTCACATTGAAGAACCTTGGTGGTAAGATGAACTATGCTGACGATGGTAGCAGCAACTTCATTCCTGCAAGTATGAACCTCGGTGTTAGCTACGAGTTGCCTTGCGACAAGTACAATTTCTTGACTTTCAATGTAGAGGCAAACAAGTTGCTCGTTCCAAGCCGTAATTCTAAATACACCGAAGGATTTGATCCAAACGATGAGACTACATGGCAGATGAGCCAAGTAGAATATTCTAACCTCAACCCAGCTAAGGGTTGGTTCCAATCTTTTGCTGACGCTCCTGGTGGCGTAGGTGAAGAGTTCCGTGAGGTTCGTTGGGGTGCAGGTATCGAGTACTCCTACAACCACCAATTCTTCGCTCGCGCTGGTTACAGCTATGAGAACTACTACAAAGGTAACCGTAACTATGTGACTTTCGGTGCTGGTTTCCACCTCTCTATCGTCACATTGGATGTGTCTTACTGCGTAGGTTTGGCAGCAAGCAACCCATTGGATCAAACCATGCGCTTCACCCTTGGCTTCGACCTCGCAGGTATTGAAGACCTCGTAAATAACAAGAAATAATCCCAAACAAGCATTCTATGCGTATTGGTTTTGGATATGATGTACATCAGTTCTCCCCTAACCGCCCATTGTGGTTAGGGGGGATTGTTATTCCTTCTGACAAAGGTCTATTGGGCCACTCCGACGCAGATGTGCTCATTCATGCCTTATGCGACGCCCTATTGGGCGCTGCAGCCATGCGGGACATCGGATATCATTTCCCCGACACCAAAGGTAACGAATACGAGGGCATTGATTCCAAAATCCTCCTTCGTCGCGTAATGAACATGCTGCGTGAAAATGGATACGAGTTGGGCAACTGTGACATCACTATCTGCGCGCAAGCACCGAAACTCAATCCGCATATCCCGGCAATGGTGGAATGTTTGGCGGAGGTGATGAGCGTAGATGTATCGTGTATAAATATCAAAGCCACTACTACCGAGCATCTCGGTTTTGTAGGAAGAGAAGAGGGAATGGCGGCATATGCTGTTGCCTTGATAGAACAGAAACACTAAACACTTATCTTCATCTTATGCGGCGGATTAATCTTTTGATCATTACATGGCTATGCTCTTTTTCTTTGTGGGCAGAAGCAAATGTGGTCAAGCAGCTATTGCTTGATATTAGTCGTATGGGCGGAACTCCCGAAGTACTGCAAGAAGAGAAACCGTATGTGCGTATGCAACTCACAGATAGTGCAACTATTGAGATGTACTTGGGAGATAGTATTACCGTAGTGACTACTGTCTGCGCGCCTCAATGTTCCTCGTGCGCGCGGGTATATAATAAGGAATGGCAATTAGTACAAACACTTACACCTCCCACACCATCTATCTTCCCACTGGCGACAATAGACCCCAAGACAGGTAAAGTTATTTGGAAAGATAATGATACTTGGGAATATTGATTCTATGGAACTTCCTATCTATTTAATCGGTTATATGGGTGCCGGCAAGACGACTGCCGGTAAACTATTGGCGCAGAAATTAGGTTGGCATTTTGTTGACTTGGATGACGCTTTTAAGGAGATACATGGTTTATCTACTGCCGATTATATTCGTCAATATGGATTAGAGGATTTTCGTAAGAAGGAGAAATATGTGGCGGAGGATTTGGCTGAGTTACCTATTGAGAAAGTGATATATGCCACAGGTGGGGGTTATCCGTGCTGGGAAGATAACATGGAGTGCCTGCATGAATTAGGAACAAGCATTTATATTAAATGGTCTGCTGAGCATCTTGCTAAGCGCCTCTCCTTAACGGACTTAAGCGAGCGCCCTGTATTACAAGGCCGCACAGAGGAGGAACTATTATCTTTTATTGCTCCGCAGTTAGAAGCAAGGGAACCCTTCTATAGCAAAGCCGATTACACGCTAATAGTAGAGAAATGCGATGAAGAGGCAGATGAGTATATTGCTGAGCAATTATACCGGTTTGTGATTAGCAATTTTTGATTTTAGATTGCAAATTTTAGATTTAGATAAAAAAAACAGCGCCGAGAAGCGCTGATTTTTTATTGTGTACGCAATGCAATTGCATATAGTTTCATTTGCTTAAGCATTGCCGCCAAGCCATTGCTGCGAGTAGGACTTAAATGCTCACGCAGTTCTATCTCGTCAATAAAATACAGGTCTGCTTCGGCTATCTCTTGAGGTGTGTGGTCACTAAGCACACGAATGAGTAATGCCACAATACCCCTTACTAATATCGCGTCAGAGTCACCATGGAAAATCACTTTCCCATCTCGCAATTCCGCCGTAAACCACACCTGTGATTGACAACCATCAATCAGGTTCTGTGCAGTACGGTCTTCTTCCTTGAAAGGCGTCAACTCTTTACTATAATCTACCAATAATTGGTATCGGTCAAGCCATTCGTCAAAAGAACTGAACTCCTCAATTATCTCATCTTGTATCTCGTTGATTGTCATGACATTCTCTCCTTGATTTCTCCATTCTCGAATACCCAATGCCTACCCGGATACAACTTCGGCCATTGTTGATTATGGGTGGACATGAGTACTGTGATGCCTGCTTGACTGATGGAATAGAGCAGGTCCATGATTTCTCTTCCTGTCTCTGCGTCTAAGTTGCCTGTTGGTTCATCTGCCAGTATTATCTCCGGTGAATTGAGCAGCGCACGAGCAATCACAACACGCTGTTGCTCTCCTCCCGACAACTCATATGGGCGTTTGTATGCCTTCGTTTCCATGCCTACTTGCTGGAGAACTTCATTCACATGGTTACGCATCAGTTTCTTGTCTTTCCAACCTGTCGCTCGCAGTACAAAGAGCAGATTTTCCTCTACGGAGCGGTCTGTGAGCAGTTTGTAATCCTGGAAGATGATTCCCATTCTGCGTCGGAGGTATGGCAGTTTTCTGCGGCGGATAGCGCGCATATCGTAGTCCAGCACGCGTGCTTCGCCCGAAGTGATAGGCAATGCACCGTAGAAGGTTTTCATTAGGGTTGACTTACCGCTACCTACCTTACCCAATAGATAAATCATCTCTCCGCTTTGTACCGTGATATTCACATCGCGAAGTACGATTTGCTCTGCTTGGTGTATTTCTACATTCTTATATACTATTAGTTCGGACATCCGTATAGATTTTTGCAGCGGGTTATTCTTCTGCTTGGTTAATTTTCTCCTGTATATCAGCCAATTGCTTTTTGAGTTCGTCTATCTTGCGCTGCATATCTTCCACCAGTTTATTGGCTGTTTTGCTCTTTGCTGTAAAGAAGAGTATATTATTCTCTGCGGTCTTTATTTCTTGTTGCAGGTTGTCACGCATACGATAGAGTTTTTGCGTATCATTCATATGCTCAAGTTTCTTAGCAAACTGTGCTTTGGCTGCTTCTTTGCGTTGCTGGTAACGCTCTTTCTCTGCCTTTCTATTCTCACGCAGGGCATTGAAGAACTGGTCGCAAGTGTCCGAGAACTGTTTCCATAGTTCGTCTGAGTATTTGCGTGAAACGACACCGATAGCTTTCCATTCCACTTGTAAGGCACGGAACTGCTCTGCTAATTCATTCCATTGAATAGTTTCGTTGGCGTCTTGTGCAGTTTGTAGTTTAGCGAATGCTTCCTGTGCGCGCTCTATGAGTGTGCGCTTTGCTTGCAGATTGCTGTTGAGTTGCTCACGCAGCCCTTTGAAATAGGCTGTTTTGGCATTGAAGAAAGCATCGCATGCTGCGCGGTATTCGTCGTAGATCGACTGATTATATTTCTTAGGAGCGAAACCGATAGTGCGCCATTCTGTTTGTAGGGCTTGTATTTGTTCGCTTGCTTTATCCCAGCGAGCGGCTTCTGTATTGCCTTCTGCTTGTAGGATTGAGTCAGAGATGGCTTTAATCTGCTCTATGATAGCTTGCTTCTTAGCAAGGTTCTCTTGCTCTTTGGCATGCAATTCGTCGAAGTATGCTTGGTGTTTCTTATTGATGATGGTAGAAGCAGCTTTGAATCTATTCCATAAGTCTTCTCGCAGTTCTCTTGCTACAGGACCTATCTCTGCCCACTCGTCGTGTAACTGCTGCAATGCTCTGCTGGCTTCTACTATATTCTCATTATTTTGTAGGCGCTCAACTGCTTCGCAGAGGAGAGTCTTCATTTCGAGGTTCTTCTTGAAATCGAGGTCTCGGAGCTCTATATTGATCTTCACCAAATCATAGAACTGCTCTTGGTAGCGTTGGTATTCCTTACGCAATTCAGATAATTTCTCTGCAGGCACAGCACCAATGCTTTTCCACTCTGCTTGCAACTCACGCATGCGTTGTAGATTGCCCATCACACTCTCTGCTTCTCCAGCTGCGAGGGCTTTGACTTCTTCTAATATCTGTTGTTTGCGCTTGAGGTTTTCTGCTTGTTCTTTAGCTTGTGCTGCTGCTATTTCGGCCTTTTTGGTCTTGTACTCGGATAATAACTCCCGTAATTGTTGCTCGATAGCATCCACATCTGGTTTCCATTCTTCAAGTGCTTGACCTGCTGCTTCGGCTGCATCCATTGCAGCTTTCTTGGCTGCTTCCATCTCCTCATGATAGAGACGATAGAATTGGCTTTTAATGTGCTCCACTTGGTCTTTTACGGCCGTTACATCTGCCTCAATGAGTTGCTTGAGTTCCTCTACCAATTGTTGTCTTTGCTCTGACATATGCCTATTTATATTTAATTTACGATTTCGGCTGCAAATTTACAACTTTTTTTTGACATATGCAAGCGCGTGAGTGTTTTTTGTGTATGAAGTAATCAAAAACGACGAACCCATAATTTAGTATTGAAACAAAAATAAAGAAAACAAAAATGAAAATATTAAAAACAATTTTAATGTAATCAAAAACGACGGCGGATGATAGTAATTGTAAATAAACCAAGATAAACACCTCTGGCCTCTATGCTCTTTGTTACGCCCGCTATGCCTATTGGCCTACGCGGCCTTGAGCGTAATCTTCTTAATCCGCATTTATATGCGAGCATATAATGCGCCTTAACAATCTTTCTCTCTTGCCGGCAGTACTCTGCCGTCTCATAACAAACAGCATTGAGTCCAGCGGCGATAAACAAAGATAAATTTTTCTACGCAGTTGCTTTTATTATCATCCGCCTCACAAAAACTCATTCACTCTGTTCATTCACAAAAAAGCGTTCACTCTGTTTACTTCAAAAACGGCATATATGCAATTTTTTTTATTGTTTAATGTGGAATGTGGAATGTGTAAGGATTTTTTTGTGTAAATACAACGAAAGGAGCACTGAAGTGCTCCCTTCTTTAGTCGTGAGTGTCGCGTTCGGCAATTAGTCGCAATGGTCCATACCGCTCTGCTAAATGGACGGGCTCCTAATGCCTCCGCTCTTAACTCGGACTATCACTTGCGCTAGCAGTCCTCGTTAGTACTTCGTACTCAATACTCAGTACTCTGTACTCGCGTTTAAGCCATCATTTACTCTTAAGCAAACGCAAATTTTTGACTTGGGAAAAAACTTGGGATTTTGATTTTTTATCAATCCACCGCCACTCAAATGAGCAGCGGTGGGTGTTTAAAGCAATCAAATGATTAGACGGAGTGCGCGGTTTGGCGTTTACTCTGCAAGTCGCCAATAAGTGCGACCGCCATCAATACTGAACTCTGCCAAACCTTTGTTTTTTACCAAATAAGCTACTGAATTTTCTGGTAAGGTTTCACCCGCCTGGCCTGTGTAATAACTCTTTTTCTTTAATGGAATAAAAATAGTATCACACAGTAATTCATTTAACTGGACAGAATCCAAGTTAAGTGTAACAAAACCAGTATAACATGAACCTGCTTCTACAACTAAATCAGCAGATGCGTAAAAATAGAACGAATCACCTTCCGGGTTAAGATCCATCATTAGTTTTGTACGATGCCTTGTATCATCATTGGTAACAAACTCTGCTGCAACGGAATTATACCATATAGAACCATCCACATCAGAAATTCCGACTGGGAATTCATTTCCATATATACCTCCTGAATAAGGCATGAATGTCCATTGTGTATTATCTTCGTCATGCACAAAGGTATAAGATTGATTTGCTTTATATGGCAAATAGTTTAACATCGCCACAAAGCTATTCTCTTTGCTAGTGTAATCAGATAATTCCGGTTCTGGTGGGTCACAAGAAACCAAACAAATTGCTAACGCAGCGAATAAAAATAATAACTTTTTCATAATCACAAAATTATAATGATTAACAAATATTACAACCGCGATTCTGCTAGCAATTCAAACTCAACATATATTGAACTTGCAATCATTTTACTCTCTCCTTGTCCCGTGTTTGGATTCATGCCACCCACAGATTCGCCCCAATAAAAAGGATTGCATTGAAGATATTTATCTCCATATACTTTCTCATATTGCTCAAATATCCCATAAAAAGGACTCGTACATTCGTCTAATTCTTGAGTTATTTCCTTTACAAAGGCTGCACGCTCTTCTATCGTTTTATATTTATCTGCTCTATATTTATCCCAACCATAAGAAGCAACTTTGTCTGATACATCAAAATATGTCTTACCACCATTTACATAGGTATCTACAAAAGAAAATTCATATTTACTAAAAATGGTTATACCATCTTTAAGAGAAAAACCAATTTTATAATTATCAGTAATAATGGTGTATTCCTCTACTTCTTCGAACCAAGTTTGAGTAAGTTCTATATTCATCTTTTCCATCTCTTCTAAAAAAAAGTCAGCAGATTGCCCTATGCTTTTATAGCATATTTCAATTATTTGGTCCCTTTGAACTTGGCTCTGCGGAGGATTTACTGGTTTCTGACAGCTTACTAATGCTAAAGCAACCATCATCGTAAAATAAATGATCTTTTTCATAATTGCAAAAATTTAATAATTATTGAATGCGAGTTAGGCTAAAATCAAACTTGATATCTTTAGTCGTTATCAAACCATCTTCTGGATCTATTCCATAGGTGTAAGTAGTAGTATGGAGACCTATGTTTCCACTCCATTTGCTATTGTCTTTGTGAGTATAAGTAAATGTCTCCACATAGCCTTGCTGTATGTCATTATTACTGAAGTTTTTATTATTTGTCAGATGATTAAGATATTCGTCTCTATTAGTGGTTTTATTTATATCTAAAAGATTATAGAATTCCTCATTCAAGTAGCCAGCCTGCACAAACGACGATATAAGTCCTTCATTTTCTCCATCTTCTTCATCCTCAGCATAATATCCTTGCCAATCGGTATAGCCATAAGCCTCAATAAAATCCGAAATTGGTATATAATAATCACCGGGTTTCTCAAACTTGTTAAGATAACGAGAGTAGCCTATCTTTGTAATTGTATCGCCATTCCAAAATATACTAGATAATATATCATCATCATAATCATGCTTAGAGTTAGGTTTTATGTTTACAAATGAGTGGTACTTTAAATCAGGCTCCTCGTAGAGAAACGCTTCGTAATATCCTAATCCTAACATGCTATCTACATATTGTGCAGGGGTATTGCTCAAAGTATTAAACAGGACACTTAAAAGTTCCTTGTCGGCATCAATACCCATCTCAGGCGGATTAATAGGCTTGCACATACAGAGCACTAATGATAATACTCCTAATAAAAATACTCTAATGGTTGTCTTCATGATCGGATATATTTTAAAATTTCGGTGCAAAGGTACGGCTTTTGTATGATACACGCAAATTTTTGACTTGGGAAAATACTTGGGATTTTGATTTTTTATCAATCCACCGCCACTCAGAATGAGCAGCGGTGGGGATTTAAAGCAATCAAATGATTAGACGGAGTGGCGCGGTTTGGCGTTTACTCTGCAAGTCGCCAGTAAGTGCGACCGCCATCAATACTAAACCCTGCCAAACCTTTGTTCTTCACTAAATAAGCTACTGATTGGTCAAGAACTTCTAACGACTCTTTTTTCTCGACATCCGTTATTCCAATTACTGGTAAGACAATAGTGTCTGACCAAAAATTATTAAGTCCCTCAGAATTAACAAGCGAATTTATGCCCGCCAAACACGATATGTTTTTTGACAATCGAAGGGTGGTAAACACGCGTATTTGAAACTTTCCTTCTTCAGGACTATACACCGACATAATAATATCAGTAGTTTTTTCTTCCTGTATTCCAATTACATTGAAATATGCGTTTATATGATTCTCCCAGCTATCTTTGGATGAATCGATATAGCCAGAATGGTTTATTGTAGGAAATGTGCTAACACTATTTTCTACATATGGAGTAATCGTCCATTGGGCATCATCTCCCTCATGTACAAAGGTATAAGAACGATTTGCCTCATATGGTAAATAGTGAAGCATAGTTGCTAAGCATATATCGGGATTAGTTTGATCCGTTGGTTGTGGCGGATTGCAAGAAACGAAAGTAGCGATTAAAACGGATAGGCTTGCTAATAACATTATCTTCTTCATTGTTTCTATTATTTTAAATTAAACAATACTAAAAATTTACACAAAAATCAATGGACTAGTCATGCACTCTTCTCCAAACAGTCTTGCCATCTACAGAAAAATCCGTCAGTCCTTTGTCCCTAATAATGCGAGCATATGAACCTTCTACATATTCCTGTGTTCCTTTATCCATAAACGGCTGAAGAACAATCGTATCAGTAAAAAATGCCATAACTTCATCCAATGAAGAGTAAATATTATCCAGACCAACCAAATAACATTCTAGTTTATTAAAAGTGATATACAAATAACAAGACATTAATATTTCTGTCTTTTGGTCATTTGGCGATTTACTTATTATAGTATGCATATATGTGGGTTGGCGTACAGCATGACTAACACCAACTTCTAATATCTCTGCATACACATCCGCATTCCAAGATCCATAACTCATTGAGTGTTCACCATCTACGATTGGATCACTTTCGTCATCATACACCCTTAAATTAATTTCTGGAAACTCTCCATAATTATTGCTGTATGGTTTTCCTTTCCATTGTTCGCCAGTTGTTTCATTAACATACACAAACTCATCATCAATGGAATATGGGTAATATGCTACTATTGTATTTAGACTTTTTTGTGCATCTGTTCTTAATTTAGATTCTGGTCCATTAGGTTCACAAGATGCAAAACTCATTATCAATCCAATGAGACCAATAAATAAAAAACTCTTTTTCATAATTTTAAAATTTAAAATTGATTGCGAAATTACTTTTTTGTATCAGTACTTCATTACTTTTTGGGTTACTATCCCAGTATTCGTGTTTACAATTACGGTATATGCACCCATTGGTAAATTACCCAAATCAACTTGGTTTGTATAATTTATGAGCATTAATTGTCCCGTTACCGAATAAACACAAATAGAAAGTACAGCATCATTAGTCCCCGTTTCAAACTGCGCTACACTATCTTTTACTATTATATTTTTATCTTGAATTTCTGTAAGTCGTGAATTCTTCTTAACGAGCCGAGGTGTGTTATAATTAATATCCAAACCAAACAAGTACAAACTCGGATCTCCATAAAGTGTGTATTTCCTTACTTCTCTACTTCTCCATTCAACCTCATTAGGATTAAAATATTTCGCTTTTCCATTAGCCACAAACTCTCCGATTGTCATAACTGGCTTATTCTTTAATTGCTCAAACAGTTTGCGTGAGAAATACCTATTGGGAGAGGCATAAGAAATTGTCGTTGCACCAAAGAATGTCACACCCCCCTGCTCACTCGTAATCCAAGAGCGTGCAAAATTAGGAGAAGAATAAATATTTCCCAACAAACAAGCAAAACCGAACCCAAAAGATTGAAAATCTAAGCTATCTGTTGTTATATTATCAATACCGAAGAATGAATTAGGGTAGGAGCTTAGCGAATAAGGACTCCCTAAGAATGAGGAATTACCATGTCCACGATATATAAACATCCATGTTGGGTTATTTGTGTTTTCTAAATAATTCTTAAGAGTATAATACGATGTTGTAACCTCACGCCCATCTACCACATTCCCTATGTAGTATTGCGAATTTTCTATTAGCATCTCATATAAGTATTGAGCGTCTTTAAATATATAATCTTCGTGCCCGCCACTTCCTGAAAAAATTCCTATTTTGTTAGGGTCATGTTCACCTAGATGCAAATCAGAAGCAATCGTCTTATCTACCACATGTCTTAATTCCTCATCGCTTGTAATGGGCCAACGACCTATAAATACAGAAGGGTTATAATCAGTCCATTGCCATGTAATATTCTTACTTAGACAAGAGTAATATATATCTGTAGGTGGAAGAGTGACATCTTCATTATTGCCCTCGGAAAAAGGAATACCAGAAACATTACCAACCAATAACACATATTTAAGTTCCTCGGTTTCGTATAGATTTTTTATGTAGTCGCGAATGTGCTGAGGAGCATAACCTCCTATATCTCCTAATTTTACATAAAAAACATCGTAGCCTAAAGATTCCTTGTGGTCTTTGAACTCCATCAAAGCAGGTTTTCCATCCCATTCGTCTGCTGTAATAATCAGATATTTATCGCCATTAATAGGAGGAATAATGGATTGGGGATATTCAACAAAATTATCATAAAAATTATATGCTAATCTATCATATTCCGTTAATTCTTGTTGAATATAATCAGTTAAGTTTGATCCATCAAATGTAACTTCAAAAACCGCTTTTGTTATTACAGTTAACCGCCTACCTTCTGGTTCATAATGAAATGGGAACAATGAGATGTTTAGTCCTTTATAAAAACGATAATTTGATTCATCTATACTATATAACATCTCATACCAATCAGAATTTGTAGCATAGTATTCTTCATCAAAAGAAAAACCATCAGAAAAATCGACTCGTTCCTGAGCTGGAGTATAGTCGTACGGCAATATAATACTCATTGAATCTGAAATCTGAATATCCGTTACTTCAAAAGAAGTTGAACCTAAGGGCAAGATTAAATCTAAAGAATAAAAAGGTAATGTAGGGCGACCATCTTCATGTAAATAATCAAAACCATCTGCACCATATGGTTTAACACTTGAAAATAGAGCATTACCCCAATCTCCAACAAATGTATCTGTAACAATTTGATAATCTGACATATAAATCTCTATACGATATGTATTGTCAACTATATCACAATATAATCCCGGCTTGACTTCAGTTGCCATTACATGTGTACAAAATAAATGACATACAAAGAGAGTACTTAACAGAATGCGACACTTACGGAAAGCAAACGACCACATTGCACTAAAAAGAATCTTGTTTTTCATAACGAAAAGGGATTTAGAGGTTAATACTTTTATTTAGCGGCGCAATTTTGCACCTACTCGTCAATTTGCAACTAAACACATCATAAAACATTCTTTCGGCTGCAAAGATAGT
>JAZNGV010000020.1:0-40581 GCA_045576595.1 Paludibacteraceae bacterium
TTATTGGTAAGACGGCAGAAACTCTGCCGGCGGGAGAGGAAGATTATTAAGGCGCATTATATGCTCGCATATGAATGCGGATTAAGAAGATTACGCTCCGGGCGCGTAGCCCACAGGCTCAGCGACTACAATAGGCACATAGCATACGACCAGTGTTTATCTAGGTTTATTTACCATCATAATCACACACATCGAGTTTTTGATTAACTAATAAAAAAATGTTTTCTCTATTTTTATTTTGTTTTCTTTATTTTTGTTTAAGTATAAATCATCCGCCGTCGTTTTTGATTATATAAAAAAACACACAGATTTGTCTTTTGCAAACTAAATATTGCAATTTCTATAAAAATCGTCAATTTTTCCACATTTTTCTTGAAAAAAAGCCGTACCTTTGCATGCTTTTTCAGATACGCATGCGCATTATGTTGTGTATATGTCATGAATAAATACTTATAACTATTTGATACACAACGGATTATTGCTATGGTAAAACACTCGTCACGCTTTCCGCAAAGTGTGCCTTTGTGCTATAATCCCCTCACGGCATAGGAAAAAGAAATAAAAAACTAGTATCCTAGTATCCTAGTCCACTAGTTCACTAGTTAACTAGTAAAAAATAACCAATAAAAAATACAGCAAAAATGGCACGAATGAATGATAATGGTTTTATAGAGATGAGTGGTAACTACCGCGATCTCATTTTCTACAAAAAGACCAAAGTGCTATATGATATGACTTTTTGGTTTAAAAATAAATATCTCTCTCATGGTGACCGCACGCAAGATCAGATGGTTCAGGCGGCTCGCAGCGGGAAGCAGAATATAGCAGAGGGAGTAGAGGATGGGTTGTTAAGTGCAGAGATGGAACTTAAGTTGGTGAATGTAGCTCGCGCGAGTTTAGTGGAGTTGAGAGAAGATTATGAGGATTATCTAATGGCTCATAGACTTTTATGCTGGGATGCGTCGCACGAGCGATATAAAAAAATGGTTGATTATTGCTATGCTCATAATGAGTTAGCGGATTATCAGAAATACTACGAGCAATGGAGTGAGGAGGAGTTTTGTAATGTAGCGTTAACTCTGTTGCATCAAGCGGATAGAGGGATATGTAATTGGCTAAAAATCAAGGAGAGAGTATTTATAGAGGGCGGTGGTATTCGTGAGAAGATGTCCCTCGCCCGCCGCTCCGCCAGAGAAAAAGACAAGCAATAATTGCTAGCACCCTAGTATCCTAGTGAACTAGTACCCTAGTAAATAATAGCAAACAATAAAACACACAATACAATGAAAGCATTTTCATTTCAAACCATCTTAAAGAATTTCGGTAAGCAATTATTCTCTTTGGCATCTCAAATGCCATGGTGTAATTTACGGTTCAATCTCGGTAGTATGTCGGTACTATCTCGGGTTAACCCCCTCTTTTCGCGCCGCACCTCTCACTTCGCGGCTATGATTTTCGCCGTACTCGCGATGAGTATCGCCAATATCGGTACGGCGTGGGGAGATACGGAGTTGTTTAGTACGGACTTTAAGAATGATTGGACTAATACCACACTAGTGACCAATGGAGACATTACGACTACAACTCCTACTTACCCTGCGGAAATGTATTTTAGAGCTAGTGGTAATGACAAAACGGTTACAATTACTGATAATGGAGTTACTCAATGTAGCAACTTAATTGTCAATAATTATATATCAGGAGTAAAACTTACAGGAATCAATGGTTCTATCACTATAACATTGACCCATACTTATAGTAGCAAAAAACCTACTTTTAGATACTATTTTGTGGATGGAGCAACTGCATTTAGTTCTTCTGTATCTGCATCCTATTCTACAAGCACAAGTCCATCATCTAATGGAGAACCGGCTGTAATAACGATAAGTGGTATAAAAAACACGTCTGGTGTGTTTTATTTCGGAGCAGCAAGTTCTTCTTATTACTCTATTGCTTCTATTACCGTTACTACTCCAACGCCTTGCCCAGCGGCAAATCTCACCGCTTCTAACATCACGAGCAATGGCGATCAAGAGGCAGGTACAGGAATTACTTTCTCAAAAGTGGGAACTCCGGCTTCTGGCGATACATGGTATTGGCAAACATCCGCTACAGGGACGGACACAACATATAGTGCTTCTTCATCCTATACCACTGCTACTACAGCGGGTAGTTATACGGTCTATCTTCGTGCCTACAACAGTGCATCAGATTGTTGGGGAACGGCGGCAAGTATGACGAATACTATTTATCCTGCTCCTTCCGCGATGATACACAACACATTTGCTGTGGATGCTGCTTGGAGTTCTACAATTGCCACACAAGACAAGGCTAATATCACTAATCTAAATGCTATGGCTGCGGTTGGACAGTCTGTGGGTTCCGATAGCAATAAAGACGGTTTGACTCAAAAGATACCTTCCCAGTCTTCTGAGGATCCTAGCAAATATATGTCTCTAAGTTTTAGTGTGGCTACGGGCAAGCAATTGAATGTAACAAGCGTTGTGTTTGATGAACAACCTGTTACTGGTACAGGAACATTCAAGGTTAGCATTTCTGATGATCAAGGTTCTACTACGAAGACTCAAACAATAGCCAGTGGTAGTGCTGGCGAAAAACACACACTCACATTGGATGATGATATAGTAGGTTCTTTCAAAGGAACAGTTACAGTCAAGGTGTGGGCTTACGGTTGGAAAGATGGTTATCGCTTTGGCGATTATTTCTATGTGAATGGTACTATCGAAGAAGCTCTCCCTTCTTGCACCGCGCCAACAAGCGTGGTGGTGACACCAACTAATGAGTTCGGTTGGCGTTACTCAATAGGGGAAACTATTAGTTTAACAGCAACGGCTACTGGCGGTTCTGGCAATTACACCTATCAATGGCAAAAATACATAGGCGACACATGGACTGATATCGCAGGTGCAACGGCTGCAACATACACCAAAACGAATTGTACTACAGGCGATGGCGGCTCATATCGTTGCGTGGTTTCGACAGGTACTAATTGTTCGCGTGAGAGCGAAGGATATTTCGTCCGTGTGTTCACATTGAATGGTGGATATACAACTGATGGTGAATGGACAGCGCACAAGATTGATTGGACAGACGAGAATACAGGTGTGGTTACCATTTCGCTTCCTGTAAGTGAAACATATTATTTCAAAGTAACCGATAATGATGGTAAATGGTTCGGCTATGGCGATGCATCCAACTATATAATCCAACCATGGCAGGCTGATTGTGGAACAGGAAATAGTAATATACGCTTATTCACAGGTCCTGCTGGAGATTATAAGTTTACAATCAATATAGAGCATGCACAAGAAAATTCTCCTTATGTGAATATTAAGGTGGACTACCCAGAGGTAACACACCCAGTGGAAGGCTATGCTTATATTAATAAATGGTGGGATTGTTATGTTCATTATTGGGAAGGCGCGAGTAATGCTCTTACCGCATGGGGAAGCGATCCTAAAATTAATTCTGACCGTTATGTGAATATCTGTGGAACGGACTATTGGTATTTCCCAGTTATTGAGACATATACAAACTTCATTGCAAAAGACAATGCAGGTAATCCAGCAAATACTACAGGCGATCAATCAACTACCAACCATAGTGGACAAAATATAACCCATAATGGTATCGCTTGGGTTTGGCAAGAATTTTCTACCTACTCAATTACTTTCAATGGCAATGGTAATACAGGTGGTTCGATGACAAATGTGACAGGTATCACTTGTGGCGGTTCGGCTACACTTACACAAAATGCTTTCACCCGCACAGGTTATACCTTCGCAGGTTGGGCAACCACAGCCGATGGTGACGTGGCTCATGCAGACAATGCAACCATCTCTAATATCACTTCAGACATCACCCTCTATGCTAAATGGAATGCAGAGACATATAGTATCACTTATAATGGATTAGAGGGAGCGATGCATAGTAACCCTGATACTTATACTATAGAGTCTGAGACTATTACTTTTACTGATCCATCCGAGCGTACAGGCTATACTTTTGCAGGTTGGGATCCTACAAGCATAGAGCAAGGAAGCACAGGAAATAAAACAGTCACCGCAACTTGGACAACCAAGACCACGACAATTACTATCAATGCCAATACGGCTAATCATGGTAGTACGGCTCCATCGCCCATTACTGCTACGTATGGCAGTGCGCTGCCTTCGTTCACGGCTGCGACAGGTGCAAGCGTTTATAGCTTAACCGGTTACTTTACTGCGGCTACCAGTGGCACGAAAGTCATCAATGCCGACGGTACGTTAGTAGCAAGTACGGATTATGCAGACGGTACCGGCAAATGGAAATACGAAACCTCAACCTTAACATTGTATCCGCAATATGAGGAAGAGGCTCCTGCACCTGCTGGAGATTGCGGCGAAATCATAAAATCCACATTCGGAGGAACGAAAAACACGAGCAGCACTCCCAGTACAACAACCTTCAATACAACCGGAGAGATAGGTGGTACTTCAACATCTGCTAGAATCGGTGATAACGGAAAGTTAAATAATGAGGGAGCATATCTAATTCTTAAATTATCAATTGGTACATTTTTGGCGGGAGATACTATAAAGATAAGCAGCGATAAATCAGGTGGAGTTAAGTTCGCAACCGGAACGGTATCTACACAAACCTATACACTTATCGGAACAGCAAGTACTGCAACGAGTGGAGGACAACCATATTATTTTGTACTTGCCGCAAATGCAGATAGCATTATCGTTCCTCGTGGTGCAAGTGGTAGTGACTACAATCAAAATCCTAAAATTTCCTATGTTTCTGTTCATCGCCCCTGTCCGGAATGTGATGCCACCCCTGCTGCGCCGACGGCATTTAGTGCAGGAAGCATCACAAGCACGGGTGCGACGTTTACTATTACCGATGCAGGCGATGCGGCAAGTTATGATATTTACTACTCAGAAAGCAGCACCGCCCCAACGGCAGGCACTGCAGCAACAACAACTTCTACGGAGAAGACAAAAGCCGTGACAGATCTTACTGCAAGCACCACCTATTACGCATGGGTTCGTTCCGTTTGCGACGCATCTCATAAATCCGATTGGGTGGCTCTCGGTACAACGAGTTTCACCACGGCAGCTGCAGAACCGGAGGCTTTGATTCATTGGACGATGAACCTTAATACGGCTACATGGGGCGCAGCAAGCACAACCACTACGGATGTAACAAATATTACATCTATAGCAACTTCTCGTACAAATGGAGCAACTGGTTCTTCCGCTTCAGCAACCGCTAAAGTAAAAATGGCTTCAGCAGAGGTAAGCGATGCAAGCAATCCTTCAGACTATGCTGCATTTACCTTTACCATTAACGCAGCAAAGAAAGTAGAGCCGGAGAGAGTAACCTGCGAAGTATTCAATGTAAGTACAGGAAGCCGAACCTACAAGGCACAGATTTCCGATAGCAACGGGCATGTATATAATAGTACTAATACTGTAGCCGTTTCCACAGAGGCCACACTAACTCCTGCTACCTTTACTTTTGCAAGCGATTTGGTACTTACCGGTAATGTAACGGTGAAAGTGTATGCATGGAAGACTTCCGGCTCTCCGACAGACTTCCGTATGGGTGCCGATGTGAAGTTGTTCGGTGAGGTGCAGAACGCTGCGGATTACACGGTGACGCACACCTTGAGTAATGTTACCAAGTCGAGCGGTGCGACGAGTGTGAAGGAAGGTAATACCTACACGGCTACTTATGCGGCATCGTCGGGTTATACTCTTCCGTCCACTATAACGGTTACTATTGGCGGCGCGAGCAAGACGGTTGACACAGATTATACGTGGAACTCCGAGACGGGTGTAGTAACTATTCCCGGCAATAAGGTAACAGGAAACATCGTTATCACCGTAACCGGCGTAGTGGCTGCGACCTATGCCCTTAATTACGAATGTAACGGCGCAGAGAGCGGTTGCCCGAGTAACACCACGGCATCGGCTCTGCCTAATCCGCTGCCGACAGGACTGACCAAAGACGGTTACACCTTCGGTGGCTGGTACACGGATGAGGACTTGACGGTTGCTGCCGTAGCCGGTGCAGCCCTGACGGCTAACACAACGCTCTATGCAAAATGGACGGTGAACTCCTCCAGCGAGTGTATCACGATAGCTTACTTCGATGCATCGCAAGGCAGTAGCAGCAATAATAAACCAGATGCTAACGCAAAATATCTATTTGGTTATACTAACTCTGCGAAGACAAGTGAATATGCTTATACACTGACTACTGGAAGCACGAACAACAAAGGTCAGGGAACGGGTGCCAGCGATTACCTGCGTATGGATTATGGTACAACAGTAACAGTCTATGCAGATAATACCACCACAGGCGGTACGCCTGCTTCGTTTGAGAATGTCACCGGTGTTTCGGTGGACTTCAAGATGAAGAATAGTTCTTATTATACTTCATTTGACATCTATGTAGGAGATACCAAGATAGCGGACGATGTATCGCTTTCAGGCGATGCTCAGACAGCCTTTACGACCTTTGCATATGAGGGATTGGCGCAGTTGAGCGGAACGGTGCGTATTGTAAATAAAGGTAATGGCTCAAGTAATTACCACTTCTATGTAGATAATATAGAGATTTGTACTTCCAGTCTGGATGCCTGCACCACACCTGTACTATCTGATTTAGAGGACCAAAAAGTATGCCCAGGTGAAGATGTTTCTTGGACAGCAATAGTAAACAACACCGAAGACTTACAAGACGGAGAAATATTTGCATACCAATGGAACAAGAAGGGTAATAGCACCGTTCTTTCCAGCGATGCTACACTCACATTGGATAATGTCACTGAGGCGGCAGGCGGTACATATGTAGTGACTGCAATAGTCTCTGCTGAAGGCAAAGCCAGTGCAACAGCAACCAAAGAAGTGACACTCACCGTCACCCCGGCAACTGCTACACCTACTATCACTGCCAATGCAAACACTATCTATACAGGCAATAGCGTAACACTCACTGCCACTTGTGCATCCAGTGAAGTCACTTATAAATGGTACACATGTACAGATGCAGAAGGCACTAACGCGCAAGCTATCGGTGGTGCTGAAAATGCAGAATACACTCTCACCGCAGGCGAGGCTGGTACCTATTATTATAAGGTAATAGTAACAGGCGACGGCACTCACTCTTGCGGCACAGCAGAAAAAGTATATGCTCTTGTCGTTTCTGCGGCAATCGATGCAAGTGATTGTACTACATATTTCTGGTTCCCTTATGCAGAAGATGCTACAACAACTAATAAAGTAACCAACAACGAAAATAACTTCTTTGGTAATTCTCCTAAGACAGGAAGCAGTAATTCAGGTACCTATAATTTTGAGTTGGATGATAAAACCTATACTGCTACAAAAAATACAGGGTCTGCACAATTTACTATATCGTTCACTGTGCCTGAGAATTCAATAGGTACAATGGCTATTAACTGTAAGGGTTCTTCTAAACCATTATACCTTAAACATACGGACGATACGCAAATATTAGTAAGTGATAATTCTTCTTATGAAAGTTTTGTTATAGAAAATATTACACCAGGTACTTGGACATTGCAATCATCAGGTAGTTGGACACTTAGCGGTATGGCAGTTAAGGTTTGTTCTGGTTCTACTTGCACCGACCCACAAGTAACCGCTACTGTAGATAATGCCACTATTTGTGCTGGAACGGAAAGCACTGTCACCTTCACAGCCACCAACTATGCTGTCGGAGCTGAATTCCTATGGCAGAAAAAGGATGGTAATACTTGGGAGAATATAGACGCTACTTCTTCTGATACCTATACTATCTCTTCTGTGACTACAGAGCATGCAGGTCAATACCGCGTAATAGCAACAAAGGAATGTAGTCGTACATCCGAAGAACTGACACTCACCGTGCTAACTGCACCAGAGTTCAATGCTTTCGCTAATACCGCCTCTGTCATGAAGGGCAACGCGTTGACAATAAATGATGTGGAAGCAACCAACGCAACATCCTACACATGGTACAAGAGTACCGACGCTACCTATGACGCAGGCACGGACACGAAGGTAGGCACGTCGAAAGAACTCCTGCTCGCTGCGGGCGGCGAGGCAGCCGGTGCTACCTACTACCTCTTCTGCGTGGCTTCCAACAGTTGCGGCTCGACCACTTCCGGTGCTATCACCGTCAATGTGACAGCCCTCGTGGAGGAAGAGTGTGCTACAAAGGGAAATGAAGGTGAACATGAGTTCGGCTTTGTAAATAAAGATTGTAGTGAAGACACATATGGCGATAGTAAAACACCTGTGTGGAAAACAAGTTCAAGGAGCAAATATCTAACATACACTGCACCAGAAGGAAAATATTTTGCAACAGCTAAGGTAACAGTTGCACACTCTGAGAAAACAAAATGTGGATATGCATATTCTACAGACGGAGGCACAACATGGGCATTCGCAGAATTAGAAGGTTTGTCCGCAACACTTACCGCTATAACGATTGAATTACCAGCAAATGTGAATACATTCCGCATCAGCCGTAACTTACAGGATGGTGATGAAAAAGATTGGGGTGTGACAAGCGGAACATTCTATCTCGCAGAAGCTTGCTTCACCTACGAAAACGCTTGTACACCTACTTCTGTGACACCAACGACTACTTCGTTTGAGTATAATATCAGTACACAAATGGATTTTGTAGAACCAACATTCACCGTAAAGCATGGTGAAGAGGTTGTTAATGATGCAGTACTTACCTATACTTCTTCTAACCCTGCTATTGCTACAGTGGATGAAGATGGTAGTGTGACATTCGAAGGAATGACAGGTACTGTAACCATCACTGCTGCATACGCAGGAACTACAATTGATGAAATAGAATATTGTGCAAGTGAAGGTAGTTATACCATTACGGTGGGTTGTCAAGACCAAGAGCCAAAGATTATAGCAGCGGCAGGTACGAACTTAGACGGATGTAATAACTCCATCACCTTAGAGGCAAAAATGCAAGATGGTAATTCCTTCACAGGAGGCACTTACCAATGGTATCGTGACGGAGAAGCAATAGAGGGAGCAACCAGCGCATCGTACGAAGTCGTGCGCGCGGGTACCTATACTGTCTCGCGTACAGACGCATGTACAAAAATGAGTTCGAACTCAGCTGTCGTAACGAACGAAAATCCAGAACCTAAAGTAGAGCGATTAACCCCATTCCAATACTACCATGTAGATAAAGACTATTCTAATCAAATGAAGGATAGACACCTCTTTGCGGTAACATCTTATGGCACATTAGATGGCAAACGCTATCACCTCACTGCTACACGAAATGGTGAAGCACCCGACCTCTCTTCTTTAACGGCATTCTTCACTATACCAAGTAGCGACAATGCGGTGGATACAGTGATGATTGACTTGAATGAATTAAAAGGCAAGTACAGCGCAAACGATGAGATTGTAATCACTTGCGCACCTATCAATAATTGTAACCAAGTCAGCACAATCACCAGTTCTATCACTATCCATGTTATCGATCAAACACCTACGCTCGCACTTATCTGCTCGGGAGCAAATGGAGATGGTACACGCGATACCGAAAAATTAGTGGTAGGTGGAGACTTCCTCACAGGATATAACAAAGCCGACCTCTGCCAACAAACAGGAAACAAAACATTCGATCCAAATACAGAGTGGGGATTCTACGAAGCACTGCAAGATTCGTTTATCGTAACTCCAGTCAATGGCTATGCGCAGTTCAATAAACTCAACTACGAACCATTCGACATACTCTTGCTCACTGACTATCCAAAATCTTCGAAGAGCGAAGCAGCACAAAAAATCATCGACGATATGGCTGAATTGTGCGACTACCGACCATTATTGTCCTTCAAAACACACTTCCAGTCAGATAAATGGAAGGATAAAACGACAGGAGAGTATAAATATACAAAATGGGTCAAGAAAGGATTTACTACAGCACCTGTAGTCCCAAAACAAACGGCTACATATGTAAATATCGTTTGCTATGCACACCCGATGTTTGAGGATATAGATGATATAAATGATCAATACACATTCCATGACCATGATGATCCAAACCAGTTGGTGTATCAGGTTCTAACACGTCCGGGATATGAAAGCAGTAAAGGTATTCAAGGATTTGAATTGGCAGATGCAGATAACTTCGTTACTATCGGTCTTGTACACTATAATGCAATCGCAGACTCAGTTACTCATGATGGTCATACACATATTAGTTGGAATGCCGAAGCAAATGACCGACTATTAGTGGCAATGGCGGAGAGACAAACCAATATAGAAGCACGAATGATGCTCTTCTCGCTCAACTGTGGAGCACAAAGTTTGCAGACACCAGGAGGAAGAAATGTCATACTAAAATGTTTGGAGTACTTACTTGAAACAGACCCACTCAAAGTCGCAGACTGCCGATTTACATTTGATAACGGAGCAGGTAATACTGACTTTGACCCAGAGAAATACGAAGGTACAGGTGTTAAAGGCGACAGCTTGTGGTCAACTGCTGCTAACTGGGGACCCGATTATATCGTTGTGCCGGGACGCAACAACGATGTGCGTATCGCAGCACCATGTATCGTAGATGGTGTCAAAACGAAAATTAGTGTGGGAGATGAAGTACAAGAAACTATTCAGTATTATCCTGAGGTGCTTAGTATTCATATCACGGAAAATGGTAGTCTTACTATTCCGGCTAATAGTTCGCTAACCGCACGAAGTACTATTCTCCGAGCTGACGAGAACGGAAATGTTTATCCTACAAATGTAGCAGATATATCACTCGGTTCCAATGCAGATGGCAATGCTTCACTCATCCTCAATAACGAACGAGGAGATACCAAAGCAGGAGTAGCAATGTATAGCAAAGCAAAAGCTGGTACAGGAACCACATGGCAGTATATAGGTACACCGCATACGGATGTGCAAAATGCAACATATAACTATTATGATAGTTGGCTCTATCAGTATGATACGAATACACAAAGTTGGGTGGTCGTACCAACAGGCGGTGCTGTTGAACCATGGGTAGGCTATTGTATCACCCATCCAGAACAAGGACACACCTATTGGATGGAGGGTACACTCGCGGCTACTACCAATCAGGATATTACTATCCCAGCGAAAAAATTTGTAGTGGTAGCTAACTCATGGACTGCTCCTATACAAATCAATGAGTTGACAGACGATGATATGGAAGGATTGACAGATAAAACAATCTACTTCTTCAATACAGGTAGCGACCCAGAGGGAGATAATGATACCATAGAAAATGCCACTGGTGACGAGCGTTGGGCAGAAGGTACATATATCCCCGTGCCTATCCATGCGGCAGATTATACAGGTGAAGATACTGCCATCCCATCAATGCAAGGATTCTATGTAGTAGGTGGTAATGAGGCAGATGGTACTCTGCACCTCGATTATGAGCGCCATGTAAGAGCTCCGAGAACAAACACTCCAAGTGGACCAATGCACGCACCTGCACGCATCACTGACACAGACAACGAACCACAAGTGGCGAAATTCCTCTTCCGTGGTAAGCGCTATGACGACCGACTCATCATCCTCGAGAGACCAGACTTCACCCGCGGATACGATAGCGGATGGGATGGAGAACAATGGGGAGGCAATGCAGCTGCACCAATGTCCTATGTGGTGGCAGATACACGATATGATGCCGTCAGCGCTATACCAGAGTACGAAGGAACTGTCATCGGTTTCCGAGCAGGAGAAGATAATATATATACCATCCACTTCGATTACGATGGTATGGAAGAAGCACTTTATCTGCTTGATACAGAAACGAAAATATACACGCGTGTATTGAAAGGCAATTCTTACACCTTTGCGTGCCCAGATAAGGCAGAGCACAACCGATTTATCCTAACACGCAAAGCACCGCAGATAGCAACCGGTACTGAGAATATAGCCACCGGAGAGAACGCAAAAGCAGTGAAATTCATCAAAGACGATAAGATATTCATCTTTGTGAATGGAATACTCTATGACGCAACAGGTAAAATGGTAATACGATAAAAAAAGGGGAGGACAATACAATGAAGACAATCAATATTACTACAATGAAACATATCGTATATATCTTATCCACCGCTTGTCTGTTAGTGCTTGGCACTACACAGGCACAAGCAGTGGACTATAAGCCATATACAAGCACCTCGTGCGTCAACCAATGCTATGACGCGGCTGTGGCTCCCACCATCGGATTTAGTTCCACCAGCGCCTATGCCACAGACGACTGGAATAAATCCTCCACACCAATGCTCAATGCAGACGGCTCAGTAAGCGCTGGCGCATACATGGGTGGCCCACACAAAGCAGGACCTGGTACACCACCAATCGATGTGGGCACAGGAAACGAGGAAGAGGACGCGAACCAACAACCCCTCGGCGATGCTATCCTCCCGCTCCTACTCATGGCGGCAGCTTTCTGCCTGATGAGAAGGAAGGAGATGGTGTAGCCCATCTCACCGATCTAACCCATCTAACCGATATAGCCCATATAGAGAAAATAATCAATAATCATCACTAAATAATAATCAATGAAACATCCATTTATCCTATTATTAGCCATCTTGGCTATCACCGCATGCACCACACAACCAGCAAAGGCAGCAACCTTTGATCCGACAGTACAATACAGCCGCGAGGTAATCAATGCCCGCATGACTAAGTGGAAAAATAAAGATAATTCCGTTGGATTTCCTAATGCGAATAGCACTAATGGCGAAACAACACCAGCAACTGAAGCATCTTGGGATTATGTACCAGGTGTTGTGGCAAAAGGTATATTAGATACATGGGAATACTACCAAGATTCCACTTGGGCGGACGCATGGTACGAAGGATTATGCAAATGGGGACTGGAACAGACCGCAGAGTATACTGGTGGTAGTTTAGATGATTTGAACTGTACAAAAGTATTTTTTGGACTCTATAATGGTGCAAAAGCAGGAGGTAAATTTGCTAATGCAGGTAATGCTACCTACTTTATGGAGCAAATGAAGAGCGGAGCTGCCGGGTTAGCAGACCACAAAGACAAGTATAGTATTCCAAATGGTGGCGCAGCCGGAGGATGGTCTCATAAGGCAGAGAGTGATAAGGCTGAGAGTTATTTTGGACAAATGTGGTGCGATGGTGCCTATATGGGTCCCGCACTGCTCGCACAACTAATCGCCTACGGAGCTACGGAAGGCACATTACTCACATGGGACGATGTGGTGCTGCAATTCACTACCTCATGGCCATACTTATGGGACGAGGAGAAAAAACTGCCATACCATGTAATCTTCACCGATGTAACTACCAATAAGAATGCAAAAGCCATTTACGAAGCAGGGCATGCATACCCCACTACCTTAGATGCGAATATCTATCGCTCCGAGGAATACTGGGGACGCGCAGCAGGATGGTATATACTCGCAATCGTAGATGTACTTGAGGCTATGGAGCAAGCAGGCAAGAAAGACGATGCCCATTTCCAATTGATACAATCTTATCTCAGCCAATTAGCAGACGGATTAGTAGCACGCCAAGATGCAGAGACAGGCTGCTGGTATCAATTGCTGCAATACGATAAAACCAAATGCGCTAAGCAAGGAGTGGATGCCACGGGTTCGAGTAAATATAAAAATGTGAACGAGGGAGGCACACAATGCAACTACCTTGAGTCATCCGCTTCATGCCTCATCACAGCAGCACTACTCAAAGGTACACGCCTCGGATACATCAACCATGCTGCAGCGGGTAAAAAGGGCTACGAAGGAATTATTAATACTTTCTTATCCGGTTCGGCAGGTGATTATCAACTCACTTCCAGTTGCCAATCAGCAGGATTAAGCACCGATAGAAATGGTACGGCAGCCTATTATCTCATTGGCAGGGATGTGCCTATTCAAGATGATTCGGAAGGCAAAGTACTCGGCGCATTCCTTATGGCTGCCGTAGAATACGAACGAGCATATATGCAACCCCAATCGAATGCTGACCTCTCTTGCAACTGCCTAAAGGTGAAAATACAGTAGGGTGTGGGTACAAAATCTGCAAAATATCGCAGTTTGAGAGTGTAAAATCTGCAAAATATCGCAGTTTGAGCAAAAAATATTTGGATATTTGGAGATTTTTTACTACTTTTGCGGTCCAAATAACTCATCATTATGACCGTACAAGAATTATTGCCAATCGTAGCGGAACTTCGCGAAGAATTTTTACAAGAGACTTTTGAGGGAATATGTACCCGGGAACAAGAGTCTCAAATAGACTTACAAAGTAAATTAGCGCAAGTAGTAATAGGTGTTCGCAGAAGTGGAAAATCTACTCTGTGTAGAAAAGTATTGCATGATGCAGGAGTAAAAGCTGCCTATGTTAATTTTGATGATGAGCGTTTAGAGAATATAAGGCGTGAAGACCTTAATAATCTACTGGAAGCTTTATATATCGTATATGGTGATTTCAATTATTTATTTTTAGATGAAATACAAAATGTAGATGGTTGGCCTCTCTTCGTAAATCGCTTACTTAGACAAAACATACGCTTACTTGTCACAGGTAGTAATGCTAAATTATTATCAAACGAGTTAACAACGCACCTTACTGGTCGTCATCACAAGATCACGCTCTATCCTTTTTCATTTAAAGAATATGCTCTATATAAACAAATAAGTCTAACATCCCTAACAACTAAAGCACAAGCAAACCTAAAAGTAGCTTTGAATGATTATCTTATACAAGGAGGTTTTCCTGAGTTGTTAATAGAAAATAACAAGCATGACTATGTTATGGGGCTGTTAGATGCTATTATCAAAAGAGATATTACAAAACGATTCAAAGTGCGCTATCCAGAAGTACTACAGCGTTTAGCAACTTATATGATGGATAATTTTGCACAAGAGTACAACGCTTCTACATTAAGTGGATTGTTTGGAGTAACTGATCATACTATAGATACATATTGTCATTATCTTCAAGAGGCGTTTCTTTTGCACTCTGCGCATAAATTTTCTTATAAGAGCCGTGAACGCATGCATGGTGAGAAATTGTATGTTATAGATCCGGCTTTCTTGTCATTCCGCTCAAATACCTTTAACACACAAAATATGGGGTGGCGTTTGGAAAATGCTGTGTTTATAGAACTTCTGCATAGAGCGAGCCAAACCTATTCTGATGTCTTTTATTATCGTGAGCGCGCCTTTGAGGTAGATTTTCTTGTCGCTAAAAGTGGTGTGGTGGAATCGATCTACCAAGTATGCTATGACCTAACAGAAGAAAAAACTCGTAAACGAGAAATCACTTCGCTTCTACAAGGAGCACGCAAATTTAGTTGCAGAGATTTAACAATTATTACATTCTCTCAAGAAGAAAAATTAGATATAGACGGATATCTGATAAAAGTAATACCAGCCACTAAATGGTTGGTGTGAAAGATTAATATACCGTAGAATACGAGCGAGCTTAGGAATTAGGGAACTAGCCCATATAAAAGAAACAGAAATCAGAACTGAATTATTCAAATTGAATTATTTGATTTGCATAATTCAAATAAAATAGGATAGCCATCGAGGCTATCCTATTTATAGGGTGCTAGCCCAACTAGCCAGACTAGTCTAACTAGCCGATCTCGCCCAACTAGCCTAATTAGAATTTATATGTGGCGCCGAGGAGGAAAGTAATGCCCTGAGACTGGTAGCCATAATAGATATCATTCTTACGGTGGATGAAGTTATTGAGTTCGAAGAATAATACCAAATTAGGTTGAGGCACGGGACGAATAGCCGTTCCTTTATCTTCCTTGAGCATCTTGGCTTGCTTGCCTACCCACATCTCATATTGCACACCTAAATCCAACTCAATCGTCGGTTTGAGTTTATGTGTGCCATCGGTGGCGAGTGCCAAACGGCTGCCGCCGAAATAATTATCTGAGTAAAGCGACCAGTGTTGGTCTATGCGGCCGTCAATGCGCAGACCAATCTCCCAATTAGCACGATCATACACAGTATGGTGTTTGTTGTCTAATAAGTCATGCAGTTCTTGGCAATGTTGATTATAATCATAGGAATTATCCTCATGCTTGAGTGCATTCCAGAAATAATAATCACCATGTAGGTTGATGCGGATAATATCCTTATAGTGGTAATTGATTTGTCCGCCTATCTTACCACGGCTATAATCGCTATAGGTATAACTCAAATCACCTGCGTGCATCGTTATCGCTTCATTCAATCTGCTGCTATTATAGGTGGTAGTATTATCCGTCACAGCTATCAGTGTGGTTTGGTTGAGCATATGGGCATAGCCACCATGTATCTCAATCATTAGGTCGCGGTGCGGACGGATATGAAATCCTATTTCTGCATCCACCGGTGTATAAGAAGCCACATGGCTGGAGATGACCCCGGCACTCATCAATCGGAATGGATTGCTATTCATATGCGACTGAAGTGTACCAATGCCGTGACTTCCTTTGGCGTCAGCATAGATAGTCAACCATTGTTTGGCTATCTGCGCCTCCAAATAAACATGAGGCGATGGAGCAAAACTGAGGTTCTCCACTCCTGTCAGGTACTGTCCGCGACCGAGGTTCATATCTAAGTTAACACCCAAATGCAGTTGTACGCGTTTGCTCTTATAAGCATAGTATGGTTCGATGCGGAAATTATGGATGTTATAGCAGGTGTTGACCAATGAAGCCAAACCAGTCAGTTGGCGGAAGTTATTCTGTATATACACTTCCGCTCCTACATGGTGGGCGTCGCTGCTCCAGTCGAACGATAGTTCGCTACGCAGTTGGTGCTCATTCACCTGACCGGGCACAGCAAAGACAAGATAGCCTGTCTGCACTTTGTATTGCACCTCTTGCTTGGAGTTGGACTTAACGCCCACGAATGCTTCAGCAGTCCATAGATTGATTTTATCTGCATCTGTGAGGGCGTAGTTTTCCAAATAACCATGCTTATAGCCGGTACCTACATTATTATAATCGTAGAAATGGCCGTATTTATGCAAATAGGTATTGCTGCCATTCACACCAAAATAGAGGTCACACGCGCTGAAGAGATGAGCGAACTCCAATCCTATGTTGGTCTTGCTATCGGCTTTCAGTCCCCATTGCCCTTTATGATGGGCATAAGCATTGAGAACGGACTTCTTGCCGTCATCGAGTTTGTACGCAAAATCAAACAAGGTATTGGGATGACCTATCGCGCCGCGTAGATAGCCATTATACACTTCGCCTGCGCTGAAACGAGTAGGTTGGGATAATAAGGCATTGAACTCTGCCCCGGGTTGCACTTCGGCAGTGTAGTCGGAGTACTCCACCTTTGCGGGTTCGACGGTGGTCTCTACCACTTCGGGTTTGGTGGATAGTTTGCCTGCGGCTTGTATGACAGGTTGAAAATCGCGCTCAACGGTCACATTGCGGTTGAGTGTGGTGTCGGCGCTATTCTGCGCACTCGCTGTAAGCGCGCATAGTAGTAATGAACTAATCAAAAATGGCTTCATATTACTCTTCCTCTATTTCGTTCTCTTCTGCAGGGGTAGGTTGCTCAAGTGCATCCAATGCTTGCAGGCGATTTGTGATTATCGTGTGTATATCATCATCTTTGTGAATATAGTTAGCTTGCAGTGCGAGTAGGTACTGACGCGCTTGGAATAGTTCCCCTTTACCCAAGTTGATGTCACTGAGCAGGATGAGTGCGCGCGCCAACCAGTACTGCTGTTGTGTATTCATCTGCGTGAAGGACATCACTTCTGCTTCGGACCGGTCTAATAATCCTTCTTCGAAATAGCTTTGTGCCAATAGGTATTTGGCTTCTGCACCTTGTGCTGTCCGCACTTCTTGTGCTAAGATAGTCAAGTCAGGTTGTGCCTTCGTCCATTGGTTGGCTTGGATATATGCTTTGGCACGGCAGTATCGTGCTTCTTGCTGTATCTCCGGGTCCAGAGAAGGGTCTGCTAACATCTGTTCACTGATGTCTATTGTGGCTTGGTGGCGTCCCAACTGATTGCTGCAGCGTAAGATACCTAATCGTGCGATAGCTCTATTCTCCTTATTAGACGCGAGCGCGTGCATGCGATAGAAAGCCTCGAGCGCACTGCTATAGTCTCCCTTGTCGTAGCATATCTCTGCCACGCGTGTAGCCGCTTCTTCTTGGTAGGGGTTAGCTGCCATCTCTGCTAATACGGTATATTGACCGAGTGCCTCTGTGGTCTTGCCTAAGCGGTAATACGAGTCCGCTAAGTAATAACGAGCCGAAGTGCAATAGCGTCCGCCGGCGCAGTACTGCGATATATAATTGCTGAGCGAGATAGTAGCTTTCTGATAAGCTCCTTGCATATACTGCATTTCCGCTGCGGCGTAGAGCAACGAGTCTTCCTGCGTAGTGACGGTCATGTTTATCTTCGCTAAGTTCTTGGTGAAGGTGAGGTACTCATCCACATTACCTTGCGCCACATAGAGTGCCTGTAGTGCGTCCAATGCTGTATAAGCTTCTTCTGTACCCGGGTAGGTCTCAATCGTCTTGCGGTAGGCGGCGATAGCTTGGTCGTTCTGCTCTAAGTTACGGTAGAGCATAGCGCGTTCAATAGCTGCTTTGCGTGCGAGAGGCGAGTGAGGGTAGGTATTGAGAAGTTGCTCGTAGGTGATGATAGCAGCGCGTTCGTCTTCTTGCTGCAACTGTGCACGAGCTATCTCGTACATACCATCATCGGCGTAGTCGGACTTGGGATAGCGACTCACTAATCGCTTCATCACATTCACTTTCTCGTCGTACATACGCTGTAGTCCCACGGCGTATCCGCGCTGGAAGAGGGCATAATCAGCGCAGGCTGCTTCCATATTGCTCACTTGCGTATAGTAAGTAGTCGCTTGGCGGAACTCACGATTATTGAAATAGCAGTCACCTATACGATTGAGTGCGTCAGCGTAGGTAGGCTCGGTAGCCAAGGTGCCATCTATATATGTGGAGAATGCTTCGCGCGCCTTATCATATTTCTTCTGTGAGAAATAGCAGTAGCCTTCTAAATAGCGTGCGATGGTGTAGTTCTCTGACCGGCGTGCTTTGGGGTGTGCGAAGAACTGCTGCAATAGTTGTTCGCAGGTCTTGTACTCACGCAGGCGGTAGTACGCTTCGGCTTGCAGGTAATAGGCTTCGGCGGTATAGGTGTCGCACTCATTGGCATGTGCTACTACTGCGCTGAGCCATTCGATAGCGGGTTTCATCTTGCCCTGTAAGAAGCAGTCAGCGCCTAATTGGTAACGCAAGTACTGCTTGGTTTCTATCATTTTACGGGTAGGATTATCGATACTATCGAGCACGGCAATGGCGGCAGAGTAGTTCTTACTGTGCAGCAATGCGTCGGTGAGCAACCGATAGATATTATTCTCGTATTTAGAGTTAGGGAACTGATGTAGAAAATCGTTGAATGCGTGTACGGACTCGCCCAATGCACTGGATGACTGATAGGTGCAGAGGGTGTAGTTATAGGCAGCCTCTTCTGTCACAGCGGGAGTGAGTGCGTAGTTAACAGCCGCTTGGTAGGACAGTTTGGCTTGCTCGTACTGCTTGAGTTGTACATAGGCATTTCCCATTGTGAGGCATGCTGCTTCAGAGAGGGTGTCGGCTTGCTGCTTCATCTGCTTGAGTGATTGTACAGCTTGCTCATACTCACCGATTTTGTAGGCGGCAGTACCTAACATATACATATCGTTGCGCAGCAGTTCGAGTCCCTGTTTCTGAGTCTCGGACTGGTATTGCTTGAGGTAACTGATAGCCTGCTGGTAATCGCCTTTATGGAAATATATCTCACCGAGGAGTCGGTTCAGTTCGCAGTTATTAAGGCTTTCCGGTTGCTCACGCAGTAGTTTCTGCGCGCGGGTCTCCACCTCGTCGTAGTTGCCTTGTGCATAATATATCTGCACGAGGTAGTAAGGAATAGTCTTTTGGTATTCCTCATTATTCTCTAATCGCTGGAGTGCAGGTAGCGCCTTATCGTATTTCTGCTGCTTATACATGCAGTAGGCGTAGTAGTAGGTGCCGCGTGTGGTATAGCGGTTCTCTGCTTTGCTCAGTTGATTGAAATAGATAGAAGCGCGTTGGTACTCTTGCATCATCAGATAAGCGTATCCGCGATAGAAAGAGTAGTCTGTTTGGTGTGGACGGCTGAGTGCTTTGGGTTCAACTTGCTCAAGCACCTTAAGGGCATTCTTATAGCGCCCTTTCTCTACATAGATAACGCCCTGCATGAAGTTCACCTCGTCTGCAAAAGTGGTATAAGGAAAGGCTTGCAGATAGGATTTAAGGTCTTTTTGTAGTTGTTTATCGCGTCCTTCGAAACGCTCTGCCAAGGCATTATAGCGCTTCTCCATCTCTGATGTCTGTGCAGCGATGGATAAGGATATGAACGCGAAGAGTATAATCAGTATTTTCTTCATTATCGTGCGAGTTTGATTTCATTCCACATCTCGAGTAGCAGTTCTTGTGCTTCGCCTGCGTCGTGCATGAGTGCGCAACGGTCAATAATACTCTTGTCTGCATAATATACAGGGTTGAGGTGCAGCGCGTGTGGGTCTAATAGTTCGCCATCCACTTCAATAGGCTCTTCGCCAAAGAAATAGGTAGCGTCCACGGTGTTAGGCCATGCTTCAGCGTCGTATTGAGCTTCTAAGATGGTAGCTGCAGCACCTTTGCCTCCGGCGCATGATACATAACCTATCTCTTCCATATTAGCGAGTGCGTTATCGGCGCGACACATATAATTGATGAAGTATGCTGCGGCTTTGGTATTCTTGGCGTACTTAGGTATCACCCATCCATCGAACCATACATTCGAACCTTCTTGGGGCACAATATAATCGAGCATAACACCCATTTCAGCTGCTTCTTCGATAGCGAACTGTGCGTCGCCTGACCAACTGAGGTTGAGCCATGCTTTGCCTTTGGTCATCTCTTCTTTACCGAAGTCCACTTCCCAGCCACATATCTGTTTCTTGGCTTGTAGGAGCACTTCCTTCACCGCATTAACTCGTTCGGCTGTCACATGGTGTACCAACTCATTACGGTCCACTTCGCCAGCAGCTATCTGGTCGCGGTAGGCGTAGAGCACTAAGACGGAATATACATCGCGGAAAGCATCTTTCATGAGAATACGGTTCTCAAACTTAGGATTGAGAATAGCCGACCAGGATTGCAAGTCATTCACATCCACATATTGTGGGTTGTAGATAAATCCTGTTGTGCCCCACATGTATCCCACTGCATAATCGCTCACGGTGATATCTGCCGAAGGAGCCATCTGCTGGAATTTATCAGTTACGAATGGAGATATATTATCGAAATAATAGATGGAGTCGGGTATGATGCTCTTGTCAATAGGTAGCAAGAGTCCTTTCTTGAACATACGCTCAATGATATATTCAGATGGGCAGAAAACATCGTAGTCTTCGTGTCCTACTTCGATTTTGGTGAGGGCAGTCTCGTTGATATCGAATGTCTCGTACACGAGTTCTATTTGTTCGCCCGTCTGTTCGTAGTACCATTGTTCAAAACCATTCTTGACATCTTCGTCAATATAGTCTGCCCAGTTAAGCACTTTGAGTTGTTGCATACGGTCTGTTCCGCCGCATGAAGCCATGATAAGTGACAAGATTACAAGGTACAAGGTACCAAAAAAGGATTTTTTCATTGTAATAATAATTAGTAGTGAGTATTGAGTAGTGAGTATTTTATTCTTCTTGTTTTAGTTTTCGTTCGCGGAGGTTGATGAATACCAGCACTGTGAGCATGACAAGTAGTATGATGGTGAAGAGTGGTCGCAGTTCAGGAGTGAGACCACCTTTGCGTGCATCGGAGTAGATGAATGTGCTCAGCGTCTCCAGTCCGCCACTTCCTTTGGTGAAGAAAGTGACTCCGAAATCATCCACGGAGAGCGTGAGTGCTAATATAAATCCGGATACCATGCCCGGCCATAGTTCGGGTAACATCACCATGCGTAATGCTTGTGCAGGTGTGGCGCCGAGGTCAAGTGCAGCCTCGTAGGTGTTGGGGTTCATGCGGCTTAAGCGCGGTAGTACGCTGAGCACTACATAAGGAGTGCAGAAAACGACATGCGCAATACATACGGTTGCTAATCCTTGACTGATACCCAATGCCACGAAGAGTAAGAAAAGGGATATACCGGTGATGATGTCGGGGTTGATCATCGGTACAGAGTTGAGGAAACTAACCGCTTTGCGTTGCTTCGCACGCATGTTGTATATGCCTATAGCAGCGAGTGTGCCGAGTATAGTGGAGCATACGGCTGCGATGAGGGCGATGAGGAGTGTATAGATGATGGCGCTATTAAGCCCGGCGTCTGCTTTGCCGGAGAAAAGATTGAGATAGAGGTCAAAAGAGAAACCGGTCCAATTGCCCAATACCTTGCTTTCGGTGAATGAGAAAACAGCAATGAGGGCGATAGGAGCGTATAGCACAAGGAGCAGCAACCATAGGTATAGTTGGGAACCATAATGCCGTTTGTTGTCGTTTCTTTTTCTGCGTAAACGCTCTTGCTCCACAGAAGGTAAATCCTTCTCGGCTTTTCGTGCTCGCCATGTAAAGAGGGCATAGACAAAACCTGCGATGAGTAGTAACGCAGCCATTACCCATCCTAACCATGCCACAACACGCGATTCTTGTTGTGTATGGATAGTGACATACATAAGCATCGCCTCTTGGGCATTGCTCACCAAGACACGCTGAGAGCGGTTTTTAATCGCTTTGTTATTCTGCCATATGGTCCAATGACAACCTTCTGTGTCGGTGTAGGAATAAATGCTATCTCCCCACGCTGCGGCTTGGGGATAATACTTGTGTGCAAAGAGAATATCAAAAGTGTCTAACGCACTATGGTTTTCTAATAGCGCATATTCGCCATTGCGAAGAGAGATATTGATTTTCTCTGACGCATAAGTGTCTGGGAAAGTATCTAATAGGGCATTCGTAGTGGTAGCGGCGACACGCAAGTCGTGGTGGATGTTCGACTGCGCGGACACACCGAGAGCGAGCATCAAAAAGAGTATAATGCTGTATTTCCTCATACCAATCCTCCTTTCTCTGCGCCTGCAGTATCGTTATCGCCGAAGAATGAGGTGATGCCGATGATGACTAAGAGCACTAATGACAAGACTGCACCGTAGTTGAGAAGGTCGGTAGTGGTGATATAATCTTGTATGAGCGAACCGAATAATTTGATGTTATTGCGTGTGAGCAGTTCGGCAATCGCGAAAGTGCTGACAGTAGGCATGAAAACCATCACTATACCGCTATAGACACCCGGCATGGAGAGCGGTACGATGACTTTCCAAAAACAAGTCCATTTATTCGCTCCGAGGTCTTGCGCTGCCTCAACTAATGAACTATCCATCTTGAGCAAGGTGTTGTAAATAGGATAAATCATAAAAGGTAGATAGTCGTAGCATAAGCCAAAGAGCAATGCTCCTTCGCCTAATGGCAAACCGAACATATTAAATAATTCCACCGTAGCGATAGTGCGCAGCAGAAAATTAATCCACATCGGTAGAATGAAGAGCATCGCCATCACCTTGGGCGTGCGGAAGTCTGCCATCGCCATGATATATGCTGCCGGGTAACCTATCAATAAGCATATGAGCGTATTGAAGACGGCTATCATCAACGAGTAAAGGAAGGTGCTGATAGCTTCGCTATGGCTGAAGAACTTCACAAAATTATGCAATGTAAAACTGCCGTCTATGTCTGTGAAAGCATATACAGCCACTAAAACGAGCGGAAGCAGTACGAAGAGCAGCATGAAGAGCACATAGGGCCATGCCCAAGTGCGACGCGAAGAAACTATTTGAAGAAGTTTATTCATTTCCTGGCTCCTCCAAAAGAATAGCATTCTTTGGAATAACGATGCCTACTCGGTCACCATCGTCCCATACTTCATTCGTATCTACATAAATATCATATCCCTCGTCGGTGCGGATGGTGAGGTGGTAATGGTCACCCTTAAACAGAATAAAATGTACTTCACCCGATAAGGTACCTTCTTCTTCGTAGTCCTGTAAGTCCACTGCTTTGAATGGCACCTTGACTTGCACTTTGTCACCTGGTTGGAAGGAGGCTATCTGTTTCTGAGTCACTTCCCATTCAGCATCCAAGAAACGCACCTTGCCGTTCTTGGTTATCTCGCCATCCAAGATATTATACATATAGCGCTCTTTGTGCATGATCTGTATGTCTTCGGGTTTGACCAGCATACCCACTTCGCACCCGGGTAAGAACTCATGATAGTCTTGCACAAGGAACTCATACCCATCGGCAGTGAGCACGCGCATCTCGTAATGCACGCCCTTGAAGATGCAACTCTGCACTTCGCCGTATAACTTCGTAAATCGTCCTTTAGGAATACGATCGTCCGGGTCAATATCTTCCTGCTCCGTACTCTGTACTCCGTACTTTGTACTCGGTACTCTGTACCAAATATAAATATCTTCCGGACGAATGACCACATCAACAGGGTTGTTCTCTCCAAAACCCTCGTCTATACAAGTGAACTCATGCCCGCAGAACTCCACCTTGCGGTCTTTGATCATGGTGCCGTCGAGAATATTACTCTCTCCAATGAAGTCCGCTACGAAGCAGTTCTGTGGCTCATTGTATATATCTGTAGGAGAACCAATCTGTTGAATCTTACCCTCGTTCATCACCACAACGCGGTCACTGAGCGTGAGCGCCTCTTCTTGGTCGTGGGTCACATAGATAAAAGTGATGCCGAGCTTCTCATGCAGCTCTTTGAGCTCAATCTGCATGTCATGGCGCATCTTAAGGTCAAGAGCGGAGAGAGGTTCGTCAAGAAGCAATACCTCCGGATTATTCACAATAGCCCGAGCGATGGCTACGCGCTGTTGTTGACCGCCTGAGAGTGTATCTACCTCGCGCTCCTCATAACCGGTAAGGTTGGCCATTTTAAGCGCTTGGCGCACTTTCTTGGCAATAGTCTTGGGATCTATCTTTTTGAGCTTAAGACCAAATGCTACATTATTGAATACATTGAGATGTGGGAAAAGTGCATACTTCTGAAAAACGGTATTAACCGGTCTCTTATGCGGTGGCGTAAGCGTCACATCTTTGCCTTTTAGGAGGATATCGCCTTCACTGGCTACTTGAAAACCTGCGATACATCGTAGGAGAGTAGTCTTTCCGCACCCAGACGGTCCGAGAATAGTAACAAATTCTCCTTTTTGCACTTGAAGACTCACATCGTTAAGTGCGTATTTACCATCCTCGAACTTTTTCGACAGATGGTTCACCTCAATGATAAAGTTGTTTTTCTGCATTTGGCTAAACAGTCTAAATAGGGTTTCTATATTCCCAAGTAATCATAAAAATAGTGTTTTAATTATTGTATTGCGAGTGCGCGTTTCGGTGCGCGCATACTTACGCATAATAAAATCGGCTGCAAAGGTAGTACTTTTTTCTGATATACGCAAAAAAAGTAGCAAAAAACATGAAATTACTTGCACATATCATTTATTTTTAGTACCTTTGCTCCGAAATATGTTTGAGTAAAAGAAAGAAAACTCTTATGAAAAAGATACTATCATTCATTCTTATTCTTCTGTGTTCGTTAGTATTGTGTGCACAGACACAAGAACTGTCTGTAGCCGAGCGTAATGCGCAGATGGGGTTTAATGACACTATCGACCGCCTCGCAGATGATTTTGTGGATGTGTATGTTGTTGTATCTACTCCCGGAAATGTATTGTATAGTATATTAGGTCATGCCGCCTTATATCTGGTTTGTGATACTTTTGGCTTAGAATACATCTATTCTTATGAAAGCGAATCGGTACAAGGAAAGGTATTCCGCTTTCTGCTCAACGACCTCAAAATGGGCATGACAGCCATACCGATGAAAGATTACTTAGCACCTTACAAAGACGAAGGAAGAGGTGTGTGCGGCTACAAACTGAATCTACCGCCCGAAGTAGAAATAGAACTATGGCGGATTTTAGATACTCGATTAGAAGAAGGGATAGAGCTGCAATACGATTATATCAAACGCGGATGTGCCATCTCCATTGTGGATAATATTCAAGAAGCCATTCGAAGCGCAAACCAACAATACGGCACTACATACCAAATAGACTACGCTCCATGGGGAAGCGAGTCTGATAGAACATTACGAGAGATATTTTACGATAATGCTCCGCATGGATGGGGACTGTTTTATTGCATGACCTTAGTAGGAGGACAGGTGGATAATCCCAAGCTGCCCAAAGAAGAAAAACTCATCTGTCCCAATGAATTAGTAGCCACTTGGCAGCAAGCCAAGATAAATAATAACGCACTCTTGTCATCTGACAAAATCACATTCTTGTCGGCACAAAAGGAATACAAGACGGAACCGTTTACACCATTATATGCATCCATCATACTGCTACTGCTCTCGCTGCTCAATTTAGCATGGCGAAGGCCTTATTTTGATTGGTTGCTTTTGGCAATCCAAACACTTGTAGGAGTACTGATGGTATGGCTACTTCTCTCGCCTCTACCGGGGTCGGAATGGAGTTGGCTAATCATTGTCTTTAATCCATTGCCATTGGTATTTTGGAAATGGAGACAACACTGGAGCATGTGGTATATACTCATAATTGTAGTGTGGTGTATGGGCATGCTGCTTGCGCCACATAGACTGGTGGAGTATGCACATATATTCCTGGCTCTTTCTTTTGCGCTTGTCTTGTTCAAGCAGCACCGTTCTAACCTCTAACAGCGCAGCGGTATAAAATAACACTCACTACTCTGTACTCACTACTCACTACTGATATTAACTCGGACTATCGCTTACGCTAGCAGTCCTCCCGAGAGGGAAAGGGTCTCTAAGGTCTCTAAGGTCCATAAGGACTTTAGGGATTGGGGGGGGCAGGGTGTTTTTGATGTCGCTATCGTCCCGTATGTCTCTCGTATTCGTCTCGTAAATTTGCGGTTATTCACAAACAGTGAGTTAGGAAAATTTATCTTGATTTATTTACCATTTTTAATAGACACCAGTGATTTTTGTTGTTTTTTTTACTTAAGATTAGAAATCATTTGCATATTTCAAAAAAAAGCAGTACCTTTGCCCCCGAAATTACAATTTTACCTTTTTATAATAATCATAAAGTAATAAAATGAGAAAGCCATTTAATCCATTTATTATCAGCGGGTACGAAGGACCGCATTACTTCTGCGACAGACAGGAGGAGTCCAAGCAGTTGGTTCAAGAAATAGAGAACGGCAACAATATAGCACTTATTGCTACGCGCCGCATGGGCAAAAGTGGATTGATACAACACTTATTCAACAACACGGATATACAAAATCATTATTATACATTCTTTATTGATATTTACGATGCGCAATCGCTACGCGAGTTCGTACAAAAACTCAGCCGCGAAATACTCTCACGACTAAAACCATATGGCATGCGAGCCATGCAGTGTTTTTGGGAAACAATGCGATCCATACAACCTGGAATAACTTTTTCACCACTAGGCGAACCAACATTCAATGTACAGATTGGCGATATTAAATCATCAGAAACTACTCTGGAAGAAATCTTCCGCTATATAGAATTAGCAGATAGACCATGTATTGTAGCAATAGATGAGTTCCAACAAATAGGCACTTTCCCAGAAAAGAATATAGAAGCACTATTGCGCACGCATGTGCAGCGCTGCCATAATGCGCAGTTTATTTTCGCAGGAAGCCAACGCCACACCATGAGTGCTATGTTTATGAATGCCTCACGCCCTTTTTACCAAAGCGTGTCTATCATGCATCTGGATAGCATTCCAATGGACAAATACGATGCGTTTGCAAAATCACTTTTTGCCGAAGGAAGTCGTACCTTAGCAGATGGTGTCACCGAAGCTATTTATGCAATCAGCAATGGTGTAACTTGGTATTCTCAGAAGTTATTTAATACTCTCTATGCAGCCACCGCAGTAGGAACATCCTGCACACGCGAGAATGTGCAAGAAGCATTAGACTACACAGTCAAAACGCAGTCGTATGGATACGAAGAGATTCTTTTCCGTTTACCCGAGAAGCAAAAGAATGTTTTGATTGCCTTATCTAAGAATGGCCCCACTAAATCTGTCACATCTGCTGCATTTGTAGAGAAATACAACTTACTGTCCGCCAGTTCCGTTCAATCCGCCATACGAGGACTATTGGATAAAGATTTTATCACATTGGAGCAAGGCATTTATTCTGTATATGACCATTTTATGGCATACTGGCTCCGCACCACTCACTAACCGAGGTCACATAATCCACTATCCCACAAAAAAACTCCTTTTTCTTCATTTTGCAATATGTGATTGACAAAAAGCAATTTTTTAATTGAATTATTTGCGTATTTCACAAAAAAAGCGTACCTTTGCAGACTTAATTAAAATCCAAAACCCTATTTTACCCCCCCCCCTCAGCGGGCGGCGCGGGGTGTTTTGGTCTCAAATTGCGCACACACGGAGATACGCGCTGTACGCGCAAAAAAACGGCCTTTACGGCGATTTTATAACAGCAGGAAGAACCACTGATATTTGCAATAATTAACCACTGCACAAAATAGGCAAAAGAATGGCGACGCACGACTTGATAAAACTATTTGACGGCACAAAAATCCGTGTTGTATGGGATGATAAGCAGGAGAAATATTATTTTTCTGTGGTGGATGTAGTAAGTGTGCTAACTGATAGTGTAAATCCGACGGACTATCTCAAGAAGATGCGCAAGCGTGATCCTGAGTTGGCTGAAGGGTGGGGACAAATTGTCACCCCCCTTACCTATCGAACGATGGGAGGTCCTCAGAAATTGAATTTTGCGGATATGCAATCTATCCTCCGCATCATACAATCTATCCCGTCTAAGAAAGCAGAGCCAATCAAGCGATGGTTAGCACAAGTGGGAAGTGAGCGTTTCTATCAGCTGCAAGACCCAGAGCGCAGCATAGAGCAAGCCGTTAGAGACTATCGTCGTTTGGGGTATTCCGAGAGTTGGATCAATCAGCGCATCAAGACTATTGAGATACGCAAGGGGCTAACGGATGAATGGAAACGCAGTGGCGTAGAGAACGAGTCTGACTATGCGGTGCTGACGGACCTAATGAGTAAGATCTGGAGCGGTATGACTACGCGCGAGTACAAAGAGCATAAAGGATTAACCAGTCAGAACCTCCGCGATAACATGACTAACATGGAATTGCTACTTAATGCCTTGGCAGAGCAAACGGCTACCGACCTAAGCAAAGAACGCAATCCAGAAGGAATAGTAGAGGCTGCTCATGTAGCAAAAGACGGAGCAGAAGTGGCGCGCAATGCTCGCGCAGATATAGAACAGCGGCTTGGTCGCTCGGTCATCAGTAGCGAGAAAGCTATTGACCACATCACACCAAAAGACGAATTGCCTTTTAATAGATAATAGAGAAGATAAATAAGATAAAAACGCGATGCCAAAAGACATAGCATTCATATTATACAACACTCCCGAGCATTCGGAGAAGGTGCAGGTTGTCGTCCGAGAGGAAACTCTCTGGATGACGCAGAAAGCTATGTCTGAGTTGTTTGGGTGTACATCGGATAATATAAGTCTGCATTTAAAGAATATATACGAGGCCGGAGAATTGCAAGAAGAGGCAACTTCCGAGAAAATCTCGGTAGTTCAGACAGAAGGCTCGCGGCAGGTAACGCGTAAAACTCTTTTTTACAACCTCGATGCAATCATCTCTGTGGGCTATCGTGTGAACTCCGTGCAGGCTACCCGTTTCCGACAGTGGGCGACGAAGGTGCTGAACGAGTATATCCGTAAGGGTTTTGTGCTGGATGACGATCGGTTGAAGCAAGGCAAAGCGGCATTTGGTCAGGATTACTTCCGTGAGTTGCTGGAGCGTATACGCTCCATTCGAGCTTCAGAACGCCGTATATGGCAACAGATTACGGACATCTACGCGGAATGTAGTATTGATTACGACAGAGATGTGCAGACTACGCGCGACTTCTATGCAATGATACAGAATAAGTTCCATTATGCGATTACGGGTAAGACGGCTGCGGAGATTGTATATGACGCGGCTGATCATACGAAACCACATATGGGGTTAACTACTTGGAAGAATTCGCCAGATGGACGCATTTTGAAGTCGGATGTAACTATTGCGAAGAATTACTTGGACGAACAGCAGATTAGGCGTTTGGAGCGTGCAGTAGCGGGATTCTTTGATTATATTGAGGATTTGATAGAGGAGGAGAATACCTTTACGATGCAGCAGTTTGCCAATAGCGTCAATGAGTTCTTGGAATTCCGCAAATTCAAGATACTACCGAATAAAGGGCGCGTGTCAAAGGCACAGGCGGAAGAGAAAGCGGGACAAGAATATGAGATATTCAATAAGACACAACTAATCGAATCGGACTTCGATAGAGAAGTGAAGCAATTATTAGAGAACAACGAAACAATCTGACAACTATATATAACACGAAAAATAGTACGATTATGAAGAATATATTGTTTTTGAATACCATTCATTGTAAAGCATGGAAGAATAGAGCATTATTCCTTATGCTCGCTTTGGTGATGTCCGTAGGTAATGCGTGGGCAACTGACTATTACACCAAAGCTACAGTGGCTGTAAAGACCGGTAGCGGAACGGTGTATGTCGGCACTTCTACCACTTACTCTGCCAATACCACGACCGCTACAGCCGCAGCTGCTACAAATAAAACTGAAAAAAAAAATGAAGAGCAGACTTACTATATCAACGCCGTACCGGCAACAGATTATAGGTTTGATAAGTGGGAATTTAGTAACTGGTCAACCAATCCAAGAACTTCCAAGGCAACAACAAGCGGAAAAGTAGAGGCTATTTCAAGCACAGAAAACAACCCTTCTACAGGTACAGCACAAGCCACTTTCTTGCCTATCAGCATTGCAAGTGTCGAACCTACTTCGGTGCCGCTCAATCCTACCGATGCGCGTACATTGTGCTCTGACTATACCGGCTCCGTCCTTTTCACTACAACGAACGACAATGCCGCCTCGCAGATAGGTGCACCCACCTTTACCAAAACGGGTTCGGGTATGTGGACTTTCTCTAACGATTGGGCGGCAGGTACATCGACCGTCACTTATACCTTCAAAGGCAACGGCTACTATGGTGGTAGCGGTACAAGCAGTGGCAGCCGCTCAAACTCGGCAACACTCACTCTTCCTACTGCGGGTGGTACTTCGTCCAAATCGGTTAACTTCACTGCTAATTTCCCGTCGCTCGTGCTCTCTGATGCAACGGAGAACAACACCGCTTACCCTATAAATCCAACATCCGATGGTACGGGTTCGGTGGTATTCCCTGTGCAGTACTGCGACGGTGCTTTCGACTTCACCGCTACAATAACTGGTGCAAGTGGTGGTACATTCACCCTGGGTACAATCAGTTTCACGCAGACCAATGCCGCCACAGGTTCGGGTAATATAACCGTACCTTTCACCTTCAACGCAGGCGGTGCCGTGGGCGACTTCTCTGCCACCCTCACTCTCACCCCACAAGCCAACACCGGCGGTACGGCTAAATCAGTAACTATCACTGCCTACGCCGAAGCGGAGGCAAAAAATGATGTGAGTGTAACAACGGCAGGCGGAGTAACCACCGAATATGCCACATGGGCAGAAGGATTGGCTGCTGCTAATGCCAATGCAGGCTGCACACTGACCCTGTTGCGTAATATAGATTTGACCGGTACATATGGCATCACTGCTACGCAGGGTATAACCCAGACCATGACCTTGGATTTGAATAGCTGGACCCTGAGCGCTTCTATCGGTGGTCCCATTCTTAATCCGAAAACAGCTGGAAAAACCTTGACGATAAAGGATAGTAAAACTGGCGGTAGAATTCAAAATATCACTCCGGATTATAATGGCATAACTTATGGTGTGAATATTTCTGCTGGAACGGTCAATTTAGAGAGCGGTACCATCTATGCAGAGAATCAGAAGCAATATAATTACGGAACATCCTCTATTGGAGGGACGGCTTCGAATGCAACAGCAGTAGAGGTTCGAGCCGTAAGATTGGTGGCAGGCGCGAAGTTTAATATGTCCGGCGGTAAGGTGGAGGCACATGGTACGCGAGCAGTGCGTGCTATCTATCAAGAAAGCAGTAAAGCAAACACAACGGAAGTTAATATTTCCGGTGGTGAAGTATATGCGGAAGCTCCATCGTATGTTTATGGTATTTTAGCATATGGAAAGGTCAATATATCCGGTACAGCGCAAATCAATGTAAAAATTAATGATGGGCTTGTGAACGGTAATGCGACCTATCAGTCTTCTAAATTTGATAGTTATACATTACACCGCTATGGTTATGGTATCTATATGACTGCATATGCAAACAAAACTCCTTCTGCATGTTATTTCGGAACTCTTACGATGACAGGCGGAACAATTAATGTGGAGAATGTTAATAAAACATTAAATGGCACTTCCCTGAACACTGAGCATACATATGGTATTTACATGGGTATTGCCAGCGCAGGTATGGGCAATGCGAATGGAGAGGCAACAGATGGAACTAACACACAGAAAGCTAGTTCAATAGGCTCTATTGAGAACACAACTATTAATGTTACCCATGAAGGTGTTCAAGTGTATGGTGTAGATGTGTTAGGATGTTATAATTCATTCAATAAAACAACGACACCTTTTACAATCAAAAATTCAACCATCAATGTAACAGGTTGGCAAACGGTCTATGGAGTGCTGTCGGATGTGTCCATTGATTGGAGTAACTCCCTTACAACTTTTACAGGCACAGGACGTTGCTCTGCCGGTAATATAGAGTTAACCAACACAACCATTAATGCTACAACCACAGGTGGCACAGGTGCCTATTGCGCGTGGGCAAGTGCAACCTATGGCACGGTGGCAGACGCAAAAGCTAATACAGGGGCGCAGTCAACAGGTAATGCTACCTATAAAGGAGAATATGCGGTAGCAGCAACGCTTACCATTAATAGCGGTACCTATACGGCTAATGCTGCCACATCAAGTGCATATGCAGTTGGTTCTTCAGATAGAGCTAAAACAATTAGAAATATAAGAGGTTCTATTATAAGTCGTGACGCTTCAACCGACTCCAATGGTTCGCTTGGCGGAAATGCTGAAGCTTATCCGGAACTATATATCCATGGTGGTACATTCAAAGCCAAAACACTTTCTGCCGGAACGGCGCGTGCTGTTAAGTCCGGCGGTACTACTGTTATTGATGGTGGAACATTTGAAGCTGATGCCGCCACAAGCAGTTCTGTGGCTATTGCAGTACATAGCGGGAAGACAACAGTTTCGGGCGTTACAATGACAGCATACGCAAATACAGATGCTAATGCGGTGTATGTTCCTGCAACCGTTTCTGACTATTCATTGTTCGATTATGCCGGTGAAGTGGAACTTAATAACTGCGTGGCAACAGTTGTGACCCGCACAGCCGAGAACGCTCGCGGTGTATATGTTAATTCTACAACTCGCACCTATACCCTTGCTCAGTTTAACACAGCCAAAGAAGCCAATAATTCAACCTACAAAACCTATGGCGACTATTGGCAGGTAGGTGCAAAAGCCATTTCAGGCAAAGCAACTATAAACGGCGGTTCATATACCGTCAAGTCTGCCACAAAGAATGCCTATGGTGTTCTTTTAACCACTAATGCTTTGTCAACAGATGGTACGGCAAAGGCCGATGGCGAGATAATAGCACGAAACGCTACTTTCAATGTTCAGACCTTAAATGGGGCTACAGCTTATGGCATTCAGGCAGGAGGTAAAGCGACTGTCGATGGTTGTAATTTGACGGTTACAGCATCCACATCTGATGCCCGTGGGGTATATAGCCTTGACGAGAAAACAATAGTCAAAAATTCAACAATAACCACAACTACATCCACTTCGGGTTCGTATGGTACTATAGGTTCAGCTGTAGTGGCAAGTAATGGTGTTGAAAGAGTGGCAGACTTTGAACTTAGCGGAAACACTATAAGTTCTACCGCAGGGACAGAAACCGCTTACGCTATATATATGACAGGAGTATCAGGTGGTCCATACGCAACAGACTATTTTACAGGGAGTATGGCTCTTGCGGCAACGGCTGTGGTTAATAGTGGAACATACTCCGCCAATGCTTCAACTAAGACGGCGTATGCCGCAGGTGTAGCAGACCCACTGTTAAAAAACGAGGCGACTGCTACTCCTACCTTAATCATCAATGATGGTAAGTTCAAAGGCACAGGGGATGCGGCACCCTTTGCTGATGTCAGTCTTGCCGGTGAACCGGGATACTTTGTTCTCAATGGTGGCTACTATGTTAAAGACGAGAACCTCGACAAAAAACTCGGTGAGGGCATGAATAAAGTAGCCGTCCAGTCCGGTACACCGGAATATACTGAGGACTACCGTTGGCGCGTAACGGACAATATGACAGGTGAATATGTCTGCAAGATTAAAGAGAACAGCACCTCTTACGCTTCCCTCGAAGAGGCACTACAAGTAGTGAATGCCGATCCTAATAGTCCGTGGACTATCATCATGATTGCCAACTACACCCTCTCTAAGGGCGACTATGTCCTGCCGGCAAATACAACATTGCTAATACCATATCAATCAAGTCAGACTGCTATCAATGGGGCGACACCTAAATATACCAGTCCTAATGAAAATGTGGAGCAATATGAAGCACCGTCTCCATTATACAAACTGACTTTTGCCAATGGCGTAAATATGTCCGTTTATGGTAAGATAGAGGCAAGTGCTGTAACTTATCTGTCCAACCAAGGATTGACTACCCACGGCACAGGTGTTGTCAGCGGTAAGTACGGATGGCTGTACCTGAATGAAGGTTCGCATATTGACCTTGAAAGCGGTTCAGCCTTGTATGCGTGGGGCTATGTAACCGGTAAGGGCGAGATAAACGCTAAAAACGGTTCTTCCGTCTATGAGGACTTCCAAATGGGCGACTGGCGTGGAGGCACAGAAGCAAGTAATGTAAATGGGAATAAGTATGGATTAGATGAAAAAGGTGTATTTTTGATTACTCACTACTATTACCAAAATATCGAATGTCCGATTACCTATCGTGCCGGAGCACAAGGAATGGCACATAGTGGTACATATGTTTATAAAGATCTTGGAATATTAGGGAAAATAGAACAAAATGCTCCGACAGGAGATGCGGTTAAAATGATAGGCACCAGCGATGCTATGTTCCTCATGGATCCCGCAACCGCCGGAGAAGATACATGGGTACGCAAAGAGTATGACCCGGAAACCGATTATGTCAATTGGACGTTGAACTCGGGAGCTAAGTTAGGAAGTGTTTCGCTTAAAATCAGCGCAACAGGTATAAATATCAACTTATCTTCTTCTGACTATGTATTGCCTATTACCAGTAACTTCAATATAATTGCCAATGATGGTGAGATACAGATTACCAACCATGTATGCTTCATTCCCGGTTCTAAACTGACCATCAAGAAGGAAGGTACTCTGACCATTCCATCCGGTCAGCGCGTGTTCTTCTACGACCAAGACAATTGGCTCAGTTATGGCGGATATTGGTTCAACCCCTATTATTCACCTTCATGGAAAGTCAATCCTCGTGTTGCTACTATCGGTAAAAATACATCTGTTAAAATGCCGGATGCTGAGGTGTTGGTAGAAGGTCTGCTCAATGTAAATGGCGCCATATATACCACAGCAGGCGGTGCCAATATCCACTCTACACGCGAGAATGCCGGAAAAGTGAAGTTTAATGTAGCATTGCCGGCAGCAACTGCTGCAACAGGCGAAACGACAGGCTCTACCACCCTCTATCAATGGAAAGCCGGTGGTCCTAAGTACGACGGCAAAGCCCTCAATCCTGCATGGCTCAAGAACGAGGACGGCACATATTCTAAACCGACCAGCGAGAACACCAGCGCAGACGATACTTGGGTATATATGCAGTCGCTGACAAGTGATACCTACGAATGGACCAAGGCTTCGGAGGACGGCTGTTTCACCATCCGTTCCACAGACGACACCAAGACCTATGTACACCCATCCGATTGGGTGGCAGTAGGAGATGTAAATGCCAACCACGCTTACCCGAGCAAGGACGGTACCCGTATGTTCGTCAACACTGAGGCGGCAAGCACGTCCGCAAGTTGCAAATGGTGGGATGTGAACAAAACACCCGAAGTAATCGACGGCACAACCTATTATGTCGCCAATAATGAGAACTTTGACAACTTCGGTACATACTACTACTGGGACAACACAACCTCATATTGGAAACCCAAGAAGATTACCGTTACTTGGCTCAATGAAGACGGCACGAAGATAACCAACGGCACCTATGGCGATGAGTATAATTTCAACACCTCGCCGCAGTTCTTCGGCACCAACCCCAAGAAGACACCAACTGCCATCGAGAAATACGACTGGATCGGATGGCGTGATGCGGAAGGCAATATCTACGACAAGAACGCCACCCTCCCGCGGGCGACAAGCAATGTGACCTACACGGCTTATTTCAACACCACCAAGTATCAATACACCATCACCTTCAAGAACGATGACAACTCCGACCTCTGGGCGGGATTAGTGGATGCCGGTACAACAGGTGCGGAACTGCAAGCCCTCTTCGAGACTAAATACAACGAGAAGACCGGCAGCACCGTACCTCAGAAAGCCCCGACGGTGGACAAGGTATTTACCTTCGCCGGTTGGAACACTACACTTGCTACTGTAAGCGGTCCTGCAACTTATGTGGCACAATATAATGCCACTCCTCGTAAGTACGCTGTAACATTCATGAATTATGACATGTCGGTATTGGGAACAGCAGAAGTGCCATATGGAAGTACACCAACGCGTGCAACTTATTTGGAAGCTGTTGCTCCGTTGAAAGACGACCCATATAAACCGGACAATAGTGCTTATTTGTTTGAGTTTGCAGGATGGAGACTGTATGGAGCAAGCAGCAATGGTTTTGTACCGGTAGCAGGTGATCAGATGTATATTGCGCAATATAACCAAACAAAGAAATACCTCATACAAATATTAGACATCGTGGATGCAGACAATACCGAAAATAGCCTCACTATCAATGCCACCAGTTTTGCATTGAGCGGATGGCCATATACCATCAATGATGTTGAATATGCAAGACCTGCAGATCGTATGCTTACTATTCCTTATGGCGACAAAGACCCGAATGAAGAAATAGTTATTGAAGTGAAAGACAAAGAGGGAACGGTGGTCAGCTATAATATGTATATAGTGCCATTTGTATATACGAGTGACGCCACCTTGAGCGGCACTGACGAAAATAGTATCGTCTTTGTCAAGAGCGACACACTGACCGTAGGTACCGCTTCAGCCAAGGAAATCTATGTAGCACCGGGCGCAGCACTAAAAGTGAAAGAGAACAGCACATTGGATGTGAAAAAACTTGTGCTCCGCACTACACCTTTTGAGGCAGCTATACTAACCAACAAGGGTACCATTGTAGGACAAGTATATTACAGCCGTATAGCACGAGATACCGACTTCCACCTCTTTGCTATACCTGCAGGCTCAAACACCGCTGGTGTGGTGCTTTCAGATGGCACCAGCGCAGCCGTGGCTTCCACAGTAGCACCTTATGGTGCAGCATGGCAGTTACGCGAATATAACACAGCGCGCCGTGCAGAAGCAGGTGATGATGGTGCTAACTGGAATAACATAGGTGTGAATGGAGATGGCAAAACCTATTCGGATGTGGCTATTAAAGCATCGAAAGGATACGAACTGCGTTCTGGCAGCAAGTACTACCGCGAGTACTTATTCCCTGTCACATTACCTACTGCCACCACTTCTGTAGGGGTGATCGCTGCTACAGGTGCAGCAGGCGCAGCACATGCGGGATGGAATATACTATGCTCGCCATACACTTATATTTATACAGCAGTGTATAATGATCCTGCAAGAGGTATTAAGGTTTCTTGGCAGAAACAGGAATTGGATGGCTCGTATTCGTACATACAAGTACAACCTGATCAAATCAAACCTGCTGTGCCTTTCGCATACCAAGCAATGGAAAACGGTAGTTTGGATTTCTCCGCAGACTCTTTGTTCTTCAAAGCACCGCGTAAGCAGTCGGCAGCAGAAGCGCTCACAGAGACAGAGTGGGTACACCTCGATATCTTCGATGCCTACGGAGAGGGCGATGAGACCAGTCTCTTTGTACACCCTACACGCTTTGAGCAGACCTACAAGACAGGAATAGACATGGCTAAGCAGTCCCTCACTGCTTCGCGTCCTATTATATATAGCACGCACGCGTACGGAGACATGGCATTCGCAGGTGTGGCAGATAGTCTATTAGAAAACGGAATAGACCTTGTTGTCTATAGTCCGTCTGCGCAAGAACTGACTTTCTCGCTGCGAGAGAACAAGTTCCTCAATCGTCTCGAATACCTCTGGTTGGCAGATAACGAGACAGGCGAACGAACCGACTTGCTCATGGATGACTACACATGCCGTGCTGATGCCGGTACTGCCAAAGGGCGCTTTGTGCTCAATGGTCGCTTCAAAGCACCACAGATAAGCACAGGCATTGGCAATACACAAACCGATTATAACATTTACGCCATAGGCAATAACATCGCTATCAGCGGAGTAGAGCAAGGTACACCTATCTATGTCTTTGATGCAGTGGGACATATGATTTATACCACTGCTGCTACTTCCGATGAAGTGATTGTGCCTGCGCCATGTGCTGGAGTATATATGCTCAGCGTCGGTGGGCAAACAGCTAAGTTGGTGATTAATCAATAAAGTCAAGAGTCGAAAGTCGAAAGTCAATTTTAGATTAAGACAAAAATAATAAAAATATTTTAATGAGTTAACCAAAAACGACGAACCCATAATGTGTTTTGTATTTAACAAAAATAATAAAAATACTGCCTCAAAGGCATAATAGCTAATCGCTCTTATGGACACCCGTCACTACCTGCCTACCTATAAATATATTTATCGTTAGTCCGTTAGGACGGTTCTCCACATCCATAGGATGTAAATGCCTTTGCGACAGCAAAAATATAAAAAACATATTGGGTTCTCACAAAAACTCATTCACTCCGTTCACTCACAAAAAAGCGCTACGCTTCAAAAACAATTGCCGCGCTATTATAAAATAAGACACACGACGCAACACGATATATATGACTGAAAAGACAAAAACACGGATAGTAGATTAACTGAATAATAAGGTACAAATAATATATATAGAAGACAATGAATAATCATAGTAACTCTCGAAGTAAACTCGCATTGCTGCTCGGGGCAGTAGCCATCATGTTACTGATCCAAGGGGTCGTACATCTCTATCGCGAGGTAGAGACTTATGGAGCAGAACGACATTATACTACTGCACATGTGACATACGGCACGCAGTCCAAAGCGACCGCGATGCCGCCGATGGTACAGTCATCCTCACTGCGTCACACCGCAGTGGCTGTTCCAATGGCAAGCAGCCGCACTTCATACACAGTACGACACACCCCATCGGCATCTTCTTCTATGAAGATATACACCACCTCGTCCGCACAAGTGCGTTCCATCGGTTCAGGCGGTGGCGGCGGCGGTGGCGGCATAGCTACCACGAATGGTACTACCACTTCAGCGCGCGGCATGCGGTATGGGGGTGCTTCCATATCGATGCCAACATTGGCATTAGCGACACCTTCCATGGCGGCAGAACCTGCTATGGCAGAGCCCCACGCAGCAGGACCAAGACGCATACTAGCCAACGGAGATGGTTCGTATAATGGTGAGACTAAAGAGGAAGGTGGCAATATTTACTATTGGGATGAAGATCTGGGATGGGTGGATGAGACGCCTATTGGTACCACTAAGACAGAGAATGGACAAACCTACGAGTGGAATGGTACTGACTGGGTTCTTATGGAAGGTACAGACCCTGGGTTGCCTATTGGTGCTACGCCATGGCTCTTTATGGCTGTGCTGGCTGTAGGATATGTATGTTGGAAGCGTCGCTCGTCTCTCGGTCTTCTCTCGGTCTTCTCTCGGTAGGAGATACGAAGGATGTACGAAGGAATTGCGGAACAAAAACAAAGAAAATAATTGAATTGTAAATAAACACAGATAAACACTGGTCGTTTGATAATTCGTAATTATCGGGCTACGCGCCCTTGAGCGTATTTGCCTATTAAGTCGCGTTTTTGAGCGAGCTCAACACGCGCCCTACTATTCAAACCCGCGCAGCGAATAGCTGCTTAATTACGAACCATCAACCGCCAGCCATAAACGAACTATATTAAAAAAGTGCTAAAAAAAACGTTTTTTAAGCTAAAGATGATACATATCCATCTATATAGGGTCGATTATAAGTAACGACAGCGAACATTTGTCGGATAAGTTTGTTAGCGACCGCAATGAGAGCG
>JAZNGV010000021.1:0-52590 GCA_045576595.1 Paludibacteraceae bacterium
CGAGACGGTCAAGTTCTCATCCTTCGCAATGGCAAGACCTACACCATGCAAGGACAAGAAGTGAAGTAAAGGACCAAGAACAAGGTATAAATGGAGCAGGCGGGCAAATTGTCCGTCTGCTTGCGTTATAAGGAATCTTAATAATCGGAAACTTTTGAGGTTTGAAAAAAAGCGATTTCGGGTGGCCTATCGTCCCGTATGTCTCTCATTCCGCTTAGCATTCTCCACCGTTCGCATCTCGTTCGCATCCTGAACGTCACAATAGGGTGCATGGCGGATGCATGGCGCATCGCTCCAATAACACCACCACACCGTGACCACATCGCGACCACACAATACCCTGACTAAACTTTGACTAAACCTGAAAAAGGTTGACTCGAAAACTGAGTTAGAATCTTAAAAATCGTAAACTTTTGACTCGATACCTAAAAAGGTTGACAGGAGTACGAAAAAGGTTTACTAATCAAAAGGCTTTGAATGGTGTTCGAATAACTATTGCAAAGCGGCGTATGTTACGCGTGTCTTATGCGTATGTTAAAAGCGGTACTCACTACACCCGCGCAGCGGTTAGCGATTAGCGGTTAGGGGATTAGCGATTAGCGGTTAGGCGGTTAGCGATTAGCATTGCCGTTTTTGAAGTGAATGCAATGAACGCTTTTTTGTAAGTGAGTAAAACGAACGCGTTTTTGTGAGAACCCAGAATATGTTTTTTATATTTTTGCTGTCGCAAAGGCATTTACATCCTACGGATGTGGAGAACCGTCCTAACGGACTAACGATAAATATATTTATAGGTAGGCATGTAGGGGCGGGTGTCCATAAGAGCGATTAGCTATTATGCCTTTGACGCAGTATTTTTATTATTTTTGTTTAAAAACTAAATTATGGGTTCGTCGTTTTTGATTACCTCATATACAAAAAACGCGCACGCGCTTGCATATGTCAAAAAAAATCACTACCTTTGCAGCCGATTTAAATTAGGAGTAAAATGTTTGATAATTTATCAGAACGATTAGAAAGGTCCTTCAAGATACTAAAAGGTGAAGGACGAATAACGGAAATCAACATCGCGGAAACCGTCAAAGATATCCGGAAAGCACTGCTTGAAGCCGATGTAAACTACAAAACAGCAAAGCAGTTTACCGATAAAGTGAAGGAAAAAGCACTCGGACAGAATGTCATGACTTCTGTACGACCCGGACAACTCATGGTCAAAATAACACATGACGAGTTGGCAGAACTTATGGGCGGGGAAACGCAAGAGATTAACCTCAAAGGGCAACCGGCTATCATACTCATGTCGGGTTTGCAAGGTAGCGGTAAGACCACTTTCGCTTCTAAATTAGCTAATTATCTCCAAACCAAAAAGAATAAACGCGTCATGCTCGTAGCGTGCGATGTGTATCGCCCTGCTGCTATCGAGCAGTTGCGCGTACTCGGCGAACAGATAAACGCGAAAGTTTATTTAGGAGAGAACGAACCTAATCCTGTCAAGAAAGCACAAGCAGCTATTGACGAAGCCAAACGCTTTGGATACGATGTAGTCATCGTCGATACAGCCGGTCGCCTCGCTGTGGATGAGCAGATGATGAACGAGATAGCGGCTATCAAGCAAGCTATCAACCCTTCCGAGACACTCTTCGTCGTGGACGCCATGACTGGTCAAGACGCAGTCAATACAGCCAAAGAGTTTAATGACAGACTGGACTTCGATGGAGTGGTGCTCACCAAGTTAGACGGTGACGCGCGTGGCGGTGCTGCACTATCTATCCGCTCGGTGGTGAATAAGCCTATCAAATTCATCGGTACGGGAGAGAAAATGGAAGCACTCGATGTCTTCCACCCAGCGCGTATGGCAGACCGTATTCTCGGTATGGGTGATGTGGTATCACTCGTAGAACGCGCACAAGAGCAATACGACGAAGCAGAAGCACGCCGTATTAGCAAGAAGATTGCCAAGAACCAGTTCGACTTCAATGACTTCATCGGACAGCTACAGCAAATAAAGAAAATGGGTTCGATGAAAGAACTCATGGGTATGATACCAGGCATGGACAAAGCGCTCAAAGGAGTGGAAGTGTCGGATGACGCTTTCAAACCCATCGAAGCCATCATTAACTCCATGACACCGGCAGAGCGTTCAAACCCTGCACTGCTCAATGGTAGTCGCAAGAACCGCATTGCCAAGGGAGCGGGAGTGAACATAGTGGAGCTTAATCGATTCCTAAAGCAGTTTGAACAGACATCCAAGATGATGCGCAAGATGCAACAAATGCGCAGAGGATGAGAATGTACGCTATTAGACCGCTGCGCTATAGGACGGCCGAAGACCTACAGGACGGGCAGAGCCCTACAGGATTGCTAGGGAACTAGGGAACTAGGGAACTAGCAAACTAGTGAACTACAAACCGCATAACCGCATAACCGCCTAACCGCTGACAACTGACAACTAACTACTGACTATCGTGGCAGACCAACCAAAGACATATCAACCACATTGGGAAGAGGCAAAAGAAAGAGAACAGCAACGCCGTAAGCGTAAACGCAAACATCGGCGCTCTTCAGTCGCCCCTAAAAAGCCTTTCTTGGGTATCCGAGATAGGCAAGCACGCTATGGAATGATACTACTCATAATCGTTTTAGTACTCTTTGGCGGATACAAAATAGGCAAATGGATATACAATGAGATTAAAACAATGCCTTTTGCAGACCCGAAAGAGGAAATGGATGTAGATGTGCTGCGTATCAATAAAGTAGAGGAGAAAAAAGCACTGCAATTAAGTGACAGTCTCGTACATGCCTACAACATGGACTCCATCAAACGCAAAGTACAAATAGAAACAGTACCCGTCTATAGACCACCCAGAAAAGAAAATAAATGGTACATAACCAAAAAAGAATGGAGAGATATTTGGCAAAATATCAAGATACGCAGACTGGAAAAAGAACAAGATGAACAAAGAGAAAAAGAATAGATGGATATACTGAGTAAAATAGAAGGATTAGACGCTAAGTTTCATGAAGTAAGTCTGCTCATCACAGACCCATCCGTTATAGCCGACCAAGCGCGTTATGTGAGACTCAATCGCGAGTACCACGAATTGGAGAAACTCCTGAGCGCTGCCAATACATACAAGAAAGCAGTCAAAGACTTACAAGAAGCCAGAGACCTCTTCCATAACGAGCAAGACCCGGAAATGAAAGAGATGGCACGCGCAGAAATAGATGCTATCGAACCAACCATTCCTGCATTGGAGGAAGAACTCAAACTCCTACTTCTACCACAAGACCCGGAAGACGGAAAGAATGTAGTCATGGAGATACGAGGCGGTACGGGAGGAGACGAAGCAGCTATCTTCGCCGGAGACCTATTCCGTATGTACACCAAATACTTCGAGGTGCACGGATTTAAATATACTGTCTCTTCTTTTACCGAAGGAACTGTCGGAGGCTTCAAAGAAATCATCTTCAATGTCACAGGACAGAATGTGTACGGTACACTCAAGTACGAGTCGGGCGTACACCGTGTGCAACGCGTGCCTGCCACTGAGACACAAGGTCGCGTACACACCTCTGCCGCTACAGTAGCCGTACTGCCCGAAGCAGACGAGTTTGAAGTGCATATCAACGAAGGAGAAATCAAATGGGAAACATTCCGCTCGGGTGGAGCAGGAGGACAGAATGTGAACAAAGTAGAGTCGGGTGTGCGCTTGCGCTATATGTGGAAAAATCCCAATACAGGCGAGGTGCAAGAGATACTTATCGAATGTACAGAGACACGAGACCAACCTAAGAATAAAGAGCGCGCACTCTCGCGCTTGCGCACGCAGATATATGATAAGGAGCACCAGAAATATATAGACGATATAGCTGCTAAACGCAAAACAATGGTCTCTACTGGTGACAGAAGTGCTAAAATACGCACATACAACTACCCACAAGGACGAATAACTGACCACCGTATCGGTTATACCGTATATAACCTCTCTGCCTTCATGGACGGAGATATACAAGGAGTGATTGATGCGCTGCAAGTAGCAGAAAACGCAGAGAGACTCAAAGAGAGTGAACTATAACATGCACTTATTCTATTCCCCACATATAGCACAAACACTATGCTTGTCCGAAGAAGAAAGTGCGCACTGCATACAAGTACTCCGACAAACAAAAGGAGATACTATAGCAGTCACAGACGGAAAAGGACATGTGTATCATTGCCAGATAACTAACCCACACCGCAAGCATTGCGAGGTGGAGATTATATCCGTGGAGACACCACCCGCCCTGCATAGCGGACGAGTGCATATCGCTATTGCGCCCACTAAAAACATAGACCGACTTGAATGGGCGATAGAGAAATGCACTGAGATGGGAGTAGATGAGATAACACCTATGCTATGCGACCATTCAGAACGCAAGAAAATAAACGAGGAAAGACTACAGAAGATACTTGTCGCTGCGGCTAAACAATCACTCAAGACCACTTTCCCTATTCTTAATCCACTCACACCTATCCGGCAAGTAGAGGCACAAGGAGACCTATTCATCGCACATTGTATGACCAGCGAAGAGGAGCAATCTATTCAAGCACCTTACCGCGCTACAGAAAAAAAGCATAGTCTGAAAAACGAACTGATAAAAGGGCATGATGTAACTATCCTTATCGGACCCGAAGGCGATTTCTCTCCCGCAGAAATAGAATGGGCACTGCAAAAAGGATACCAACCTATCAGTCTTGGTGCTGCGCGCTTACGCACTGAAACGGCAGCCGTCGTAGCATGTTGCATGGCTGTACAGCAAGAATAATGAATAATGAATATCGATACCTATATATTGCTTTGGATCAATGGTCATCATGCCGAATGGCTCGACCAAATAATGTGGTGGGTGAGCAAATCAATCACATGGATACCCCTTTATCTCCTATTGGTGGGATTGATAATATATCGCTATCGTTCGTGGAAAGAAGTAATGGCTATCCTGTTGGCATTTGCCTTAGCAGTGGGACTGAGTGATTTTATTTCTAGCGGTATACTCAAACCAATAGTGGAACGCTTACGCCCAACGCATGAACCATCACTCGCACCTTTCTTACATATCGTGAATGGGTACAAGGGCGGAATGTATGGTTTTTGCAGCAGTCATGCCGCGAATACATTGGCGTGTGCACTATTATTTACATTCGTGTATAAAAACAAAATTACCACCTCAATACTTATCGTATGGGTGGCAATCAATAGTTATAGTAGAGTGTACTTAGGCGTACATTATCCTACGGACATAATGGCTGGGTGGATTATCGGTTGTGTGACTGCTTTCCTTGCCTACGCGCTGCTTCACTCTCTGAAGAAAATACACAAGCGCCATGCGGGCGCCGAGGTTGCTCGGCAGGGTGATTCATAAAACGCTCTAACTCCTCGGGAGTAAGTAAGACGGTCAACTCTGAATAGATAGCATACATACGCTTCACATTCTCTGCACGAGTTAAACCTTGATGGCGTAGTTTAGCGTACTTGAGATGCATCTTATACAGCGTATCAATACGAATACTATCCTTGATACCTAACTCGCGTATTAAACGCTCGGTCTGCTTAGCCGCTTCTTCCTCAGGAGTACGCTCACGACGAACATTGTGATCTTGAGCGGAAGCAAAGCACACACCCATCATACAAATAATAAGAATACAAATAATCCGTGTTGTCATACCAAACGAGTAACAAAAATTATGCCAATTAGACCCGAAACGCAAATAGCAATGCGACTTTATTTCTCTAAAGACGGAGAAAAACGCACTTCGCGCCCTGCTGTGAGAGTCGCACTCGCAGGAATGATAGTAGGGGTGTTGGTCATGATTTTAACTATCTGTGTAGTCGTGGGATTCAAACAAACGATTACACAGAAAATAGCAGGTTTTGGCGCACATATACAATTAGTGTCGTTCGATAATAATAATACTTACGACATGCAGCCTATTGAGGTGGATGATAGTTTATTATACCAATTGAACTCCTATCCACATGTGCAAGCTGTTGCGCCATTCATCACTAAACCCGGAATGCTCAAGACGGACTCTGCTTTCCATGGTATTGTACTCAAAGGAACAGACTACTGGGAATTCTTTGCCGCGAACTTATTAGAGGGAACTATTCCACAATCACCGCAAGAAGTGATTATTTCCAACTCCGTACTCAATAGACTTGATTTGCAGATAGGAGATGCAATAAACGCGTATTTTGTGGACGAGTCGGATGTGCGCGCACGCCGGTGGAAAATAGTAGGGGTGTATCAGACAGGCTTTGAGCAATTTGACCAATTATTCGTTCTCACACCACTTGAAGCCACACGCAGATTGCAAGGATGGGAAGAAAAGACCTATTCCGGTGTAGAGGTATTATTGAACGATGTGAATCATATAGAAGAGGTGGCGGATGAAATGTATTTTGATGTGGTCAATAGAGTAGATGAGAATGGCTATAATATCTATTATATCCAAACGCTACACCAACAAAATCCTGCTATCTTCGCGTGGTTAGACCTATTGGATATGAATGTGGTGGTAATCATTATTCTTATGCTCTTGGTAGCAGGATTTAATATCATTTCTGGACTCATCATCTTAATCATGGAGAGCGTGCAGCTCATTGGTACCCTCAAAGCCATGGGCGCAGATAACCGCTTCGTGCGCCGTATATTCCTTACACAAGCCGCTTTATTGGTAGGAAAGGGAGTGCTGTGGGGGAATATAATAGGCTTGGCGATTGCCGCTATTCAGTATTTCGGGCATCTAATTCCATTAGACCCGATAACCTATTATGTGAGTTATGTACCTATCGCATTTGCGTGGGAGTGGATCATACTGCTCAATGTGCTCACTATTGCCCTATCAATGCTCATCTTATTACTACCATCTATGCTTATCACGCGTATCAGCCCTGCTAAGGTGATGCATTTTGAATAAAACTCACTACTATGAAATTACAGACCATTGTGGACATAATGCCTTCGGCATGGAAAATAGGGTATGAGGATAAAATACTCATGCTTGGTTCGTGTTTCTCTGATGCTATCGGCGAACAGATGGAGCAGCGCTATTTGCAAGTGACCCGCAATCCTTTCGGCACACTCTATAATCCACTTTCTATTGCCCAAGCAATGCAGATGACTGCTATACCGCCACTCGTTGAACATGACGGCTTATGGCACTCCATGGCACACCATGGGGCGTTTTCTCGCCCTACGAAAGAGGAAGCGGAGAAGGCAGTGCGTGGTTCTATTGAAACAATGCAACGCGCCCTTGAAGAAGCGACAGTGATTATCGTTACTTTTGGTACCGCGTGGGTGTATGAGTGGTCAGTGGTCAGTGGTCAGCAGTCAGCAGTGGTGGGGAATTGTCATAAATTGCCGGCAGAGTGCTTCACGCGCCGCAGACTGACAACCGAAGAGATTATAGCTGCATGGCAACCAATAATAGAACGGCACTCCAATAAGCGTTGGCTGTTTACCGTTTCGCCTATTCGGCATGTCAAGGACGGTTTGCATGAGAACCAACTGAGCAAAGCCGTATTACTGCAAGCAGTAGAAATGATGAGCAATCAGTATGCTGCGGTCAGTTATTTCCCGAGTTATGAGATAATGCTGGATGAGTTGCGTGATTATCGCTTCTATGCGGATGATTTGGTGCATCCTTCTTCTTTGGCTGTGAACTATATTTGGGAGCGGTTTATTGATTGTTTCTGTACACCGCATACGCGCAATGAGATGAGTATCCAGCACAAGCGCTGGAAACAAACACAGCACCGCCCTTTGCATTAATCGTCACATTATTAAATAAATAATAAACGAAGCCTCACAGCTCCGTTTATTTGAATATGACTTTAGTTCTTATGCTTTTAGAGCCTTGATGGCTTCTTCGAGTGCGGCGATGCGTGCTTCTGCGTCGGATTTCTTCTTCTGCTCCAACGCTACAATCTCCGGTTTGGCATTCTGCACAAAGCGCTCGTTGTTTAGTTTAGCCATTACGCCGCGCAAGAAACCTTGTTGGTGCTGCAAATCCGCCTCTAACTTCTTGAGTTCTTCCTCTACATCAATGAACTTATCCATTGGTACTGCATATTCGGTAGTACCTACGATGAAAGTAGAAGTGGCGCCGCTATTCTCGTTCTTCTCAGCCATCTCCACATTTGCCAATTTGGTGAGTAGTTCGGCTAAAGGATAGTTGTTGGCGTTCTCAAAATAGAGCGAGAGGAGTTCCTTTTGTGGGATATTCTTGCCTGCGCGGATATTACGCACACCCGAAACAATCTGCTTGAGGGTATCCATCTGCTCTAAGGTCTTTAGGGTCTCTAAGGTCTTTAGAGAGGTTTCTAAAGGTGAAACCATGATAGATTCGCCTTCTTTGCGCTCGTAGAGGTTTTGCCATAATTCCTCTGTAATGAATGGCATGAATGGGTGGAGTAGTTTGAGCAGACGATCAAAGAAAGCCAGTGACTGCTCGTAGGTCTGCTTGTCAATAGGTTGACCATAAGCAGGTTTGATCATTTCCAAATACCATCCAGAGAACTCGTCAGTATAGAGTTTATAGACTGCCATCAATGCTTCGCTCAAGCGGTATTTGCTGAAAAGGTCAATGATCTCTTTCTCCGTTTGTGTGAGTAGTGCGTCGAACCATTGTACGGCTAACTGGTTACCCTTTGGTGCTTCTGTATCAGCCACTTCGAAACCTTTGATGAGACGGAAGCAGTTCCAAATCTTATTGCAGAAGTTACGACCTTGCTCGCAGAGAGACTCATCAAAGAGGATGTCGTTGCCCGCAGGGGCAGAAAGCATCATACCCATACGCACGCCGTCTGCACCAAAACGCTCGATGAGGTCGAGTGGGTCAGGACTGTTGCCCAATGATTTGGACATCTTGCGGCCTAACTTATCACGCACGATACCTGTGAAATACACATGTTTGAATGGCATCTTGCCCATGTACTCATAGCCAGCCATAATCATACGAGCCACCCAGAAGAAGATAATATCCGGACCAGTAACCAAATCGGCTGTTGGGTAGTAGTATTGTATCTCCTTGTTGTTAGGGTTTTCTATGCCGTCGAAGAGTGAGATAGGCCATAACCATGAACTGAACCATGTATCCAATGCACCTTCGTCCTGCACATAATTGCCTTCTGGTGCCGTCTCAGAAACGATAATCTTATCCGCAGGATAATTCTCCAATCCGGTTTGTGCCAAAAGGTCTGCGTCATAGTAAGCCGGAATGCGATGTCCCCACCATAATTGGCGGCTGATACACCAGTCTTTGATGTTCTCCAACCAGTTACGATAGGTATTCTTGTATTTGGTAGGATAGAACACGATGTCGTCGTTCATTACTGGTGGCAATGCGATGTCAGCAAAATGCTGCATGCGTATGAACCATTGCAATGAGAGGCGTGGTTCGATAGGCACATTCGTACGCTCGCTATAACCTACTTTGTTATCATAATCTTCTATCTTCTCAATCAATCCGATTGCTTGTAGGTCTTCTACAATCTGCTTGCGGCAATCGAAACGGTCCATGCCGTGGTATTTATCCACATTGGCGCGCAGTTCGGGTTCCATGGTATCCATGTTAAGATGCGCGTCAGGTGTGAAGATGTCGATGGTCTTGAGGTCGTGCTTCTGTCCGAGCATGTAGTCATTGGCGTCGTGTGCCGGTGTCACCTTGAGGCAGCCAGTACCGAAACCAATCTCCACATAGCGGTCCTCTATGATAGGAATAGTACGCCCTACGCCCGGCACGATGACATGCTTGCCGCGCAACCATTGGTTTTTCTCCTCCTTAGGGTTGATGCACACCGCTATATCGCCGAAGATAGTCTCTGGACGGGTGGTGGCAACGATAGCGTAATCTGCGCCTGTCTCAGGGTTGATCACTCCCTCCTCCGCTACTTTGTAGCGTAGGTAATAGAATTTAGAGTGCTCCTCGTGATAGATAACCTCCTCGTCAGAGAGAGCTGTTTGGCGTTCCGGGTCCCAGTTAACCATGCGAAGTCCGCGGTAGATAAGTCCTTTATTGTACAGGTCACAGAACACTTTGATGACCGCTTTAGAGCGTGTCTCGTCCATGGTGAATGAGGTGCGGTCCCAATCGCACGAGCAACCGAGTTTGCGTAATTGCTTGAGGATGATTCCTCCGTGCTCGTCAGTCCAATCCCATGCGTGTTTGAGGAACTGCTCTCTTGTGAGGTCGGATTTGTTAATACCTTGCTCTTTGAGTCGCTTGATGACCTTCGCTTCTGTAGCAATGGACGCATGGTCGGTACCCGGTACCCAGCATGCATTCTTGCCCTCCAAGCGCGCGCGTCGCACAAGAATATCCTGAATAGTTTCGTTGAGCACATGCCCCATGTGCAACACGCCCGTCACATTGGGTGGGGGAATAACAACAGTGAATGGTTCGCGGCCATCCGGCTCGCTATGAAAATAACGATTATCCAACCAGTATTGATACCAGCGAGATTCGATGTCTGTAGGATTATATTTTGTTTCCATAAAGATTGTGATTATTGGCTATTTAACGATACAAAAACGATACAAAGGTATAAAAAATAATTCATCTACCCAAATGATAGGTGTTTTTTCTTTGAAAAAAGAGGTAAAAATAGCGGAAAAAAGAAAAAAAAGAGTATAATGCTTGTGTATGTGTAATAATTTTTGTAATTTTGCACGCTGTATTATATACAGACGCGAAAAAAAGTGAAAAATAGAATGGAAAACAAAAAGTATATTTCAAAAAATATGAGAAGATCAAATGTATTCTTAGTGCTGTTGATGTTAGCCGTTTCAATAGCAAGATTGAACGCTCAAGGACAGACATTACAAGCGAAACCTGTTACTACTACAGAGGGTTACGAATTCTTTGTAACATGGTTGCCTAATGGGGATAGTAGGCCTAAAGATAAGGACTTAACATTACAGTTGTTAGTGTCTTCTCGTCCTGTTGAAGGTCATCCGGAGATAACCGAAAATCAAGTTAGGGTAGAGATGGCAAACAATACCTACAGAGACTATACGGTAAAAGTGGGTACGACAGAGATTATTGAGGTCGATGCTCAGAATGTGTACTGGGATGCAGAAAAAGGTGAAGAAGAAAAACTTATTGATAAAGGTGTTCGTGTCTATAGCAAGAATAATGTTCCGATGACTGTTTATTCTACCAATCAAAATGGAGGAATTTCTGGTGATGGTGCTACATTCGCGCTTGATGGCGCTCATGTGTTGCCTAAGCAGGCGTTGGGATACGAGTATGTAGTGCAGACAGCTTCATTTGATCGAATAGCGACAGAGTTTGTAGTTATGTCCACCAAATCAGGACGAACTAATGTGAAGTTATCTTTAACAACAAATAGTCGTAAAACAAATAAACAGGAATTAAACTTCACATTTACGAAAGCGAAGCAGATATACATAGTTCGTTCTCAATCTCCAACGACGGATGAGGGGTCAGAAGAGACAATGATGGACTTGTCGGGTTCGTTGATATGTGCGGATGCGCCTGTGGCAGTATGGTGTGGTAACCAATTGGCGCATATTCCTACTAATGAAAAGAATATTAGTCAGGATTATGCAGTAGATCAGTTATTGCCTATAAATAGGTGGCAAAATGAATTTGTAGTGCCCTTAACAGGTTTGTTGACCCGTTGGAATGAGGTGCATGTTATTTCTTTAGAGGATGACAACAAGGTGGATATCTATGGTAATAAAAACAAAACAACACCGATGAGCAAAACACTTAATTCGCGTGAGAAGTGGGTTCGTGAAGTGAAGGGTCAGGTGTTAGGAAATGTGTTAGATAGTACATTGTATATCAAAGCTGCTAAACCTATTCAAGTGTATTTGTACTCAACGAGTGGTGTTGTAAACTTAGCTGTAACGCCAGACGGAAGGGAGGTTCGTCAGGGTAACCCAGCAATGACGATGATTTCTCCGTTGGCTTATATGACAGATACAATGGTGTTCCCAATTTTTGAAGGAGGCGATAAAACGATGGAGCATCAGGCTACTATTTGGGCAAAGAAATCAACAGTCAGTTCTATTCAATTAGATGGGGTTTCTATTAGCGCACAATTTAAGGATGTGCCAACCGTTAACGGTTATAGTTTAGCACGAGTGGATTTAACACCAGGTGCACATACTCTTACTGCTGCAGAAAAAGGATTTGGTGGATATATATTAGGCATGAGTGTTGGTCAAGCATATATGTATCCTATTGGTTATGAATATCGTCCAAAGTTAGATTCACTCTTTTTGAATGACCCCAACCAAGAATATCCTGTATTCCGTTCGGAATGGGATAAAAGTTATTTGAACAAAGGAGGTTGGTATTTAGACCGTGAAGAGTTACCAGGTGGAAAAGTGATATTAGACTCTATTCGTGTTTGTGATAGTACGGAATTAACTTTCCCTATCAAGATGTATAATGAATGGGATCATGTAAAATGGGAGATAATAGGTTCCATCCAAAAGACCAATTATTTCACACCTCTAACGCAGTATGCTACAGAGACGGATAAACCAGAATTGACGCATGAGTTCCATTTGTTGCCAAAATCAAAAAATAAAAAACCTTTTGAAGACTTTGCCGTCCGGGCAGTAGTCTATCATAAACCAATATTATGTGATGATGGAAATCCTGAGAAGTGGCCAAAGGATACCTTGAATACTACTGTTCGCGTGTTCCGGGAGTATAATGACACAACATGGCGTGTTGTATGTAATGGAAAAACTACCACATTCTTTAAGGATACAAACGCAGAAGGAAAAACATACCAAACCGTCTTTAATAGTAGCGAAGATGACAGAGATAATGGTAGGTATAAATATGATTTAGGTGAGAACATAATTACGCGCCATTATGTGTCTGTAGGTGGTTGTGATTCTCTGAGTACTCTTCGCCTTTTTGTATGCCCCACTTATTCGGAAACAAAAAAGATGACAGTATGTGCTGATGAATTAGGTAGTGTATCAGCCGAATTAGGAGATTTCTTCTCAAATGTGGATTTTCCGAGTTCGTATGCGGCAAAAGGTAGTGGCTGGACGCAACAAAAACCAAGTGGTAATTGGTTATACAAAGGTAAAAGTACACTAAAAACAGAAGGCTGTTGGTCTGAGATAGGAGAGTATTTAGCACATGGGGTTAAGTATCAAGGTTGCGATTCTGTAATGAATTTAGAATTACTCGTCGTGCCGATGGAAGAAATTCACACAAGCCAAGTAGTGTGCTCCGATGAATATACATGGAAAAATGAGAGAGGAGAAACATTAGAAGTAATTCGGTCTAATGGGGTGGAAATGAATAAACCTATCTATCGTTCTATTGGTGTACCTTATAAGAAATGTATAGACTGTCCATCAGGTGGTTGCGATAGTGTTCGATATACATTGGAGTTAACATTTGTGTCGAGAGAAGGTATAACGCATGAGGTACATGTATGTCAAAATGAGCCCCATGCCAGTTGGACATATACTGATAATTCTGGTTCTAAAACTTGGCAATTTAGCACAGAAGGAAAAACTTGTGGTAGGTATTCTCAGCCAGTAGAATCTTTTACATCCATAGATGGTTGCAAGTATAATTATACGGTAGTATTTGTAGTAGATTCTGTATATGATATTCGCGAAGATTCAGTTTTGTATTGTTATGAAGAAGGCTTTTCAGTAGAGCATAAATGGAATGGGCATGCAAACTACAAGGTCTATTATCCAGATGGTTCGGTTAGTGAAAATATGAATTCTGTGCGTATTAACGAAACAGGAATTTATACCTTGGTGCATGAAATGAAAACTATTCGAGGTTGTGATTCTATTCGTACTCAAGTAGTAGTTGTTCGCCCTTCATATATTATGCCAACGACAGAATATAATATGGCAGACGATGAGTATTTCCAATGGGGTAATATCATAATAGCAGGAAATAAGGCGACGAATATATCTAATCCGAATGGTTTGAAGATAGAAAGGTATCCATTAGGAGTAGATACATTAAAGCAAAATCCAGGAACAACTCCTATCAATGGACAGTCTTGCGACTCTATTATTTCGATGATTCTTCGTGTTGGAACATCCTTCCGTGATACAACCTATGATGCAATATGTTCTAATTGTGGTGCGTATCAGTGGAAAGTTTATAATCCATCAACAGGTAATATGGAAACGCTAAAAACGATTTATGATTTGCCCAAACCAGGTGAAAGTAAAGAGTATTTTGATAGTTTGCAAACAACTTCTCCGGTGGCAGGGTTGGACTCAATCTATGTGCTTTACTTAACAGGTTATCCAAATTATGAGATAACAGAAAGCATGACAATCTGTCAAGGTGAAGAATTTATATGGAATGGTCATATGTCTGATAATAACGGTATCGCACATAATCTGTATTTTAATGGTATGCCAACGACTATCATTCCAACAGAAAAACCAGGCATATTTACTGTACGCGATGAGATGCTGACTCACGAAGTGATTTATACAAATCCAAAGACAGGAGAGCAGAAGAAAATCCAATGTGATAGTGTTCATATCCTAACATTAAATGTTTGCAAAACATATAATCACCAGTACAATACAGAAGAAGTAACAGATTTTGTGGGCATGAAGTCAAATGAGTTGTTGCCGTATTTCAATGACCGTTGGTTATTTGTGGGAAGTGACTACGATTGGAGTCAAAGTCCATATACAGAGGAAGAGTTGCGTGCGCAATACGATACACTAATCAAATTATCAAATGAGGAATTATGGATAGATTCAATACGCGGTGTTTCGCAATGTGGATGTGATAGTATGCACTATGTTAATATCCATATGTGTAAACGTAAACTCACTACAATCACGGAAAGTATTGGTGATAACGATACAACATGGTATTTTGGAGGAGATGAATTAGATATACATGGAAATCCTATCCATACCCAACCGTTGATTACAGGTGAAAAATTTCATTATTATGATGATGGAACACCAGTAGATTATTCTATGGGTAAAGATCCCACCGTTCGTGAGTATCAATTTGTGGACACAATACTAACAAAAGAAGGGTGTGACTCAATCATTTATGCAACAGTATGGGTTTACCCTACATATCGCATGGTAGAACAAGATGTGACATGTGCTAATCAAAGATATGATTGGCGTGGACAACAAAATCTCAATGAATTGATAAACCAAACTACCGATCCAAATAAGACAGTATTTGATGTTTATGATAATTTAAAAACAGTTAAAGGTTTTGATTCTGTTTATGTGTTACAGCTATCAATTATTCCGAGTTTATTAATTAAAGATACGGTACATGCTTGTTATAATGAAAAGGTAGATTTTTATGACCAACTAATACCATACACGGGAAGCGAGATGGTAGATGTAGTAGCAATATTCAAGGATGAAAATGCTCCTTGTGGTAGGGAACATCGCAGAAGAATAATCTTTGAACCTGCATATGGTTATAATGGTGATAAGGATTCTTTGAAATGGATAGATACTGCATTTGTTTGTCAATATGAACCATTTGAATGGATAGATAGGAATGGTAATAAGCATACAAAATCTCTCTATGATTCAAAAGGAAATCGATTGAAATCTGTACCAACAGATAGTGCTGGATGGATAACAATTTATGACAAATTAAAGACAGTTGCATGTGATTGTGACTCTATTCATACATTGCGTTTGTATGTGGATCCCGCTTATCGATATGTTACTGATACTGCAGTGTGTGTCGGAACTATAGTTGAGTGGCACGATATGGAAGGCAATTTTATAAAAACATATGTTGCAGAGCAAGCGGGAGATGTATATGACACTATACCTTATGTTAAAGTCAATGGCTGTGATTCAAGTTTTTATTTCCATATGCATGTAGATCCAATATATAAAATTCATGATTCTATCGTTCTTTGTGCAGATGTAGATTCTCATTTTGAGTGGAATGGAGTGATTTACGATGATACTATTAGTCAGTCGATTGAATGGGACGAACCGCATGAGTTCTTTGATACTATATGGACAACAACGATACTATCAGGCTGTGACTCAACGATGTATCTGCATTTGACGATTGTTCCTCGGAAAGATTCACTCTTGCGTGATACTATATGTGTTGGAGAGAAATATTATTTCTTTGGCAAAGAATTGATAGAGTCTGGTGAGTATAAGTATGATCAACCTAATGAATGGGGATGTATTACACACAATCTTTTGAAGTTAGATGTGTTACCGCCTACGGATTTTGCTATTACTCCAGAGCCTGTTTGCGTGGACGAGGATGGATTAGCAAATACCTATTTGATCCATTATGCTTATCAGGGTGCCTTCGGTCCGCTCACTTATAACATTCACTATGACTCCATAGCGCAAGCATTAGGATTTGTATCACGAGAGAATATACCAATTCCTACTGATCCTAATTCGATGCAAGAAGGACAGGAATATACACTCGTACTACCCGTGCCAGAATATGCAAATAAGCAAGATTATCCTCGTCCCGGATATTATCAGGCAGAATTGTCATTTGATAATGGTGTTTGTTCATCAGATAGTTTGATGACTTTCCCATTTGAGATGGTGATGCGTTATCCATCGTGGATTACTCAGCAGCATTGGAATGACGCTATTTTAATCATGGATAGTACGCAGAATGGTGGATATGTCTTCTCGGCATACCAATGGTATAGGAATGGTGAGATTCTATATGGACAAACACGACCATACCTCTTTGAACCAGAATGGTTAGAGGATGGCGCGGAATATACCGTAGAACTGACGCGTGAGGACGATAATGTGACAGTGATGACTTGTCCATTAATTCCTGATTTAAGTGGAAATTATGGTAACTCACCTACTCAAACTTATATTTCGGTAGTGCCAACCATTGTGGCAAAGGAAAGTCCTATTGTATATATCTTATCGCCTACAAATGGCTCGTATAAACTCTATAATTCACAAGGACAATTGGTAACACAGGGTGATTATGTGCCAAATGAGTATAATGCCGGTCAAGTAGTGCTACCAAGTGTGAGCGGTGTATATGTATTCCATTTGGTAGAGAATACAACGATGGGTACAGGTAATGATTTAAGACGAACAGTTAAAGTGATAGTACAATGAGAAATGCAATACTAAAAAAAGGATTGGTAACTATATTGTTACTATCAGCAGTAGTTATTTCTGCTCAAAACCGTATTTACGGAGATTTTGGTAGTAATTACAAGAAATATACAAAGAATGCCAATAACTCTGGTCTTTATACAGATCAGTATGATGGAGTGCATCATTTAATCGGTTTACAAGGAGATGTGGGGTATTCTTCCTTCTTGAGTTCGTCTAAGGTGATGCAGACAAAACCAGGTGGATACACGCTTGGTGCTGCGCTTCAGTATGCCTATTTGAATGGTTCGTTCTTCTTGCAGACGGGTTTTGGCATTCGTTGGCAAGATGTGAGTAATGTGGTTACGGACCAACAAGTTCAGAAAGATTTATATGATGCTACGGGTACATTAGCGCATATGACTTATGATTTTACCAATCGTGTGGATAAATCGCGCGCATTCTATATCCAAGTACCTTTTTATGTAGGCGCGTATATGTACGGCGCGTATATATTAATAGGTCCTAAGTTCACTATGCCGATGTTTGGTTCCACGCAATTAGATCTGATTGCATCCAGCACAGCGCGTTATGATGGTTTTATTGGTCCTATAGAGGAAATGGATAATCATGGTATTCGTAAGGATGTGCCATTGACGCCAAACCAGAAGCAAGGTAAAGCATTGGATTTAGGTATTGATGTGACAGGAGTAGTGGAAGTGGGCTACGAATTGGCATTCTCTAATAAGGGTAAACCCGGATATAGAGCAAGTACTATGCGAGACCAGCGTTTGCGCATAGGTGCGTTTGCTGAGGTTGGTATTATGAATATCGCGCCAACAAAGAAATTAGTACTTAATGAAGTGCCTAATACGACTCCATATGATTTCCAAGCATTTGAATATAATCATGTGGCTTCAACGCGTGAGGTAACAGCATTACATAATCTTTTCTGTGGTGTGCGCGTCACTTATTTCTTCTATGGATACCAGACGAAGGAGAAGTGTTTATTGTGTAACTCGCGTGGTAAGGCAACACCTTGGTAATAGAATATAAATTAATAGCAATAATATAGTATGCAGGATTTTCAATCTTTATGTCAAAATAGGCGTTCTATCCGCAAATATACGAATCAAGCGGTGGAGCAAGAGAAAATAGATTATATCTTACGCTGTGCGCTTATGTCTCCTTCATCCAAACGCACCAATCCATGGGAGTTTGTTGTGGTTCGTGACGAGAATAAACTGCGCGCAATGGAGAACTGTCGTACCTACGGCAGTGGTATGTTCCAAACAGCTATGGCAGCAATAGTAGTAACAGTCGATAGCAGTCTTACTGACATGTGGATGGCAGATGGCTCTATTGCAGCAGCACATATACTTTTGGCAGCTGCGGACCTTGGTTTAGGAGCATGTTGGTGTCAAGTCTATCAGCGTGACGGTGCGCAGGAACTTATCAAGAGTCTGTGTGCAATACCAGAGGAAAAAACGGTATTGTGTGTTATCTCGTTAGGATATAAAGATGAGGAACGCAAGCAATATGATTTGGAAAAACTGAATTATGCAAAGATTCATAACGAGCAATGGTAAAAACGATAACGATATATAAAGTATGAAACCAATTATAGCGATTACAGCAGGAGATACCAATGGAATAGGGTATGAGGTGATTATCAAATCCCTGCTTGAAGCACATATGTTTGAGTTGTTTAAGCCTGTTATTTATGGTAATGCCCAGGTGGCGAAACAACATATACAAACCTTTGAAGAGGCATACCGTAATATACAATGGAATCATATTGATAATCCTCGTCAAGCCAAAGATGGGCGTTTGAATATGATTACCTGTTACGCCGATAGTACGCCTGTGCAATTAGGTGTGGCTACTAAGGAATCAGGTAAAGCCGCTTTAGAGGCATTAGAGCGCGCATGTAAGGATTTACAGGAAGGCGCTGTGCAAGCACTCATAACAGCGCCTATTAATAAGGAGACCGTGGCGCAGCATGTACCTGGATTTGCAGGGCATACTGAGTATTTAGAAGCTAAGTTTGGCTCTGACTCACTTATGATGTTTGTGGCAGATAATCTACGCGTAGCATTGGTGTGTAACCATGTATCTATAGCAGAAATACCTGCGCAGATAACCGAGGAGAAGATATTAGCAAAACTCAATTTACTCAATCAAGCACTCAAACGCGATTTTGCGATGGAAAAACCTCGCATAGCAGTACTTGCGCTTAATCCACATGCGGGTGATAAAGGTTTATTAGGTAAAGAAGAGCAAGAGATTATCGTGCCTGCGTTAGAAAAGGCGAATGAGCAAGGTATATGGGCGTTTGGACCTTATCCTGCTGATGGTTTCTTTGGTTCTGGTAACTATCACCATTTTGATGCTGTTTTGGCTATGTATCACGACCAAGGACTTATCCCCTTTAAGACGCTTGATATGAGTGGTGTGAATTACACCGCAGGGCTTTCTATTGTTCGCACCTCGCCAGACCATGGTACGGGATATGATTTGGCAGGAAAGAGTAGTGCCGACCCATCCAGCATGCGTAATGCCATTTATACGGCGTTAGATGTATTGCGTACACGAGCTGAGTACGATGCACTTCGTGCCAATCCGTTGCCTTTTATTGAAAGAGAAGATAAGGAAGGCAAACCAAGAAGAGAATTTATTGATTTTAAGACTACTAAATATGATGACAAGTAAAGAAATTAGACAATCTTTTTTAGATTTCATGGCTTCTAAAGGACACCAAGTGGTGCCTTCTGCTCCAATGGTAATCAAGGATGACCCTACATTGATGTTTACCAATGCGGGTATGAACCCATGGAAAGGTATAATATTAGGTAATGACCCCATTAAATACCCACGCGTAGCAGATAGCCAGAAATGTCTGCGTGTGAGCGGTAAACATAATGACTTGGAAGAAGTCGGACACGACACTTATCACCATACCATGTTTGAGATGTTAGGTAACTGGTCGTTTGGTGATTATTTCAAACAAGAAGCTATTGATTTTGCGTGGGAGTATATAGTAGATGTACTCAAATTGGACCCATCGAATCTCTATGTGACTGTATTTGAGGGGTCTAAAGAGGAGGGCTTATGTCGTGATGACGAAGCGGCTGTAATATGGGCAAAGCATTTGCCTGCTGATCATATCCTCAATGGAAATAAGCATGATAATTTCTGGGAGATGGGCGATACAGGACCTTGTGGCCCATGTTCAGAGGTTCATGTAGATAGCCGGTCGGAGGCAGAGAAAGCACAGATTCCTGGTCGTGAGTTGGTGAATAAAGATCATCCGCAAGTTATAGAGATTTGGAATATCGTATTCATGCAATTCAATCGTAAGGCGGATGGCTCTTTAGAACCATTAGCCAAGAAAGTGATTGATACAGGAATGGGTTTTGAGCGTTTGGTGCGCACTATTCAAGGAAAAACGAGTAACTATGATACGGATGTTTTCCAACCAATGCTTAAGCGTATAGGTGAAATATGTGGATGTGTATATGGCAAGGATGAGAAGACAGATGTGGCAATGCGCGTTATTGCGGACCATATACGAACCATCGCTTTTGCTATTGCAGATGGACAATTACCAAGTAACGAAAAAGCAGGATATGTCATCCGTCGTATCTTACGCCGTGCTATCCGCTATGGATATACCTTCTTGTCCATGCGTGAGGCATTCATGTATCAACTTGTACCGCAACTCATTAGCGATATGGGTGAGGCATATCCTGAATTAGTGGCGCAGCAAGCACAAATAGTGCCTGTTATTAAAAGTGAAGAGGAAGCGTTCTTACGCACATTGGATAAGGGTATTACACTCCTGGAGAAACTGATGGCAGAGGCGAAGAAAGCAGATAAGACTGAAATCTCTGGCGTAGATGTCTTTACACTCAAAGACACATATGGTTTCCCCTTGGATTTAACCGAACTTATCTTGCGCGAGAATGGATTCACTACCAATGAAGAGGAGTATAACAAAGCTTTAGAGCACCAGAAAGAGATGGGGCGTTCTGCGAATAAGCAAGAGTTGGGCGACTGGGTAGTACTTCGAGAGGGAGAAAGCGAGTTCGTGGGCTATGACGAAACTACATGTGCAACGCAAGTACTGCGTTATCGTAAGGTTAATCAGAAAGGAAAAGATTTCTATCAAGTAGTGCTGTCGAAGACACCTTTCTATGCCGAGATGGGTGGTGAGATAGGCGATACGGGTATGTTAGGTGACGCGCGAGTGATTGATACCAAGCGAGAAAATAACTTAGCAGTTCATCTTGTTACTGCTTTGCCAACAGAGATAGAGAATGAATTGACAGCTACGGTAGATGAAGCGCGCCGTGAGGCAATTATGTGCAACCACACTGCTACGCATATCGTGCATTATGCACTCCGTCAAGTACTCGGCCAACATGTGGAGCAAAAAGGTTCACTTGTGACTGCAGACTCGCTCCGTTTTGATTTCTCACACTTCCAGAAAGTGACTTCGGAAGAGTTGCGCCAAGTGGAGCAATTAGCTAATCAACTCGTTCGTCAGGATATAACTTTAGAGGAAAGCCGTCATACACCTATCGCAGAAGCAAAGGCAATGGGAGCGATGGCCCTCTTTGGAGAGAAATATGGAGATGATGTACGCGTCATTAAATACGGTCCTTCAGTAGAGTTATGTGGTGGTTGCCATGTATCCTCAACGGGTAAGATTGGTGCTATCCGTATCATAATGGAAACGAGTATAGCTGCGGGTGTGCGGCGTATAGAGGCAGTGACTGCAGCAAAGGCGGACGAACTCTACTATGCAGCACAAGATATGATAAGTGGATTGCGTGCGTTATTTAATAATGCACCTGATTTAGCAGGAGCCATTAAGCGCTCTATAGAGGAGAATGCTGGACTTAAGAAGCAGATAGAGTCGTTTATGGCGGAAAAGATGGAACTCCTTGCAGATAAGCTCATTAGCAATGCGGAAGATTATAAGGGCATTCAATTGGTACGACTGCAAGGACAGATAGCGCCAGATATGATTCGTGGCGTGATGCCTTTGCTGCGTGCTAAATGTGCAGATAAACCATTTGCTCTTGTGGGTGCTACACAGTTTGAAGGGAAACCAACTATTGCTGTTTTCTTGAGCCAAGGACTGGTTGATAAAGGAAATAACGCAGGAGCGATGATTAAAGCAGCCGCTAAACTGATACAAGGTGGTGGCGGTGGTCAACCATGGATGGCTACGGCAGGAGGACGAGATGTGAATGGTCTGGCACAAGCAATGGATTATCTAATTGATACTTTGATTGTATAAAGAACATCAATAAATGAAATTATTAACAGCATATTTGCCAAAGACAGCACGCTCGGCGGTAAGGTTCTTTGTGGTCGGTACGACGGGAGCGATAGTCCAGACATGGTTCTTTTTGGCTGCATTATATTGCTTTGCTGAACCAGAGAAAGGTACAGTATTGTATTATGTGGCGTTTGCAATAGGATATGTATTGGAAATGATACCTAATTATGTATTGTCCAATTGGTACACTTTTGGCACGCGTCCAACCAAAAAGAATGCAAGCGGGTTTATGCTTGCGCGAGTGATAAACATAGTGTTGCAATTTGGCATGCTGCCATTCGTGGTTGCATGGCTACCTACATGGAGAGATGATTTTATCAGTCTATTGGTTATTCTTATTTCTGGTATAGTGAATTATTTGATTTGTCTTTTGTTCTTCAAGAAGAAACAATCATGAAAGCATACAAAGCCAATATTCTTTATACACCTACTCCAGAGCGTTTTGTGCTCCTGGAGCATGGTTATGTGGTGGTAGGTGATGATGGATGTGTGGTAGATACATATGCGTCTTTACCAGATGAGTATTCGAATCTTGAACTGATTGATTTTGGAGATCAGATGTTGATGCCTGCCATGAATGATTTGCATGTGCATGCACCTCAGTACCGCAATTTAGGTATAGCGATGGATATGGAATTATTACCATGGCTCAATACCTATACTTTCCCAGAGGAGATGAAATATAGCGATGTGAGGTACGCAGAGCGTATGTATCGTCGTTTTGTGCATGACTTATGGAAATTAGGGACAATGCGTGCGGCTATATATACCACCATTCATCCGGCAGCTTCCTGCCTGTTGGCGGATATATTGCATGAGGCAAATATGGGAGGTATGATCGGCCTGGTGGGAATGGACCGTAATAGTCCGGAAGGACTGACCAATACGGTGGAGCAGTGGAAAGAAGGAATGGACTTGCTTATAGCGCATACAGCTTCTATGCCCCTCATCTCTACTATCATTACGCCGCGTTTTGTACCGAGTTGTACACCCGAGATGCTTAATGTCATGGGTCGCATGGCGCACGATAAACAACTACCGGTACAATCTCATTTGAGCGAAAACCAATCGGAAATAGAGTGGGTGAAGGAGTTAGAACCGCTTGCATCCTGTTACGGCGATGCGTATAATCGCTATGGGCTCTTTGGTCAGACACCTACACTCATGGCGCATTGCTGCTATACGGATAACGAGGAGTTTGAACTCATGCGCCGCAATCATGTATTTGCTGTGCATTGCCCTACTTCTAATTGTAATCTCGGCTCAGGGATTGCGCCTATTAGACGCTTTATGAATGCAGGAATACCGGTTGCGTTGGGTTCGGATGTGTCAGCAGGAAGTGGTTTCTCCATCTTTAGAGCCATCCACTACACCCTGCAAATGGCGAAAATGAAATGGGTACATTCCAATCATCGAGATATGTTCTTATCGCTCAGCGAAGCTTTCTATTTGGCTACAAAGTCCGGTGGCTCGTTCTTTGGGAAAGTGGGTAGCTTTGAACCGGGTTATGCTTTTGATGCGTTGGTGGTGGATGATTCCCAACTCAATTTTGATAATTACACACTACAGCATCGTTTGGAACGCTATATTTATTTAGGTGATGACCGCCACTTGACGCATCGTTTCTGTCAAGGACAGGAGATAACCGCTCCGCGTATTATATGACCATCATTCGTCCCATAGAAGGTTTGCATCTTGAGCAGTATTTAGAAATTGAATACGAAATGGTGCAATCAGTGTCCGAACCAACACTATTTACTTGGATTGTGCCTCCTACGGTTATTTATGGTCGTCATCAGGTGCGTGAGCAGGAAGTGAATGAAGAGTTTTGTTCGTCCCATGGCGTGCGCGTAGTGCAGCGTAAGAGTGGGGGAGGATGTGTTTATGCTGATAAGGGAAATCTAATGATTTCTTTTATATCGCCTTCTACGCATAATCAGGAGGTTTTTGACTCATTCTTGTTGATGCTTGCAAAAGCACTCAACGAGTTAGGATATGAAGCTGTCACCACAGCGCATAACGATGTGTTAGTGGCGGACCGCAAAGTGGCAGGAACGGCCTGTTATACAGTGCCAACGGGGACAGTGGTGCATGCCTGTATCCTGTACGATGTGGATTTGCAGGCATTAGAGAAAGCCATCACGCCTTCGGCGGAGAAACTACAGAAACATGCGGTGCAGTCTGTGCGGCAGCGTGTGCGCAACCTCCGCGATATCAACGATTTAGGCGATATACATGCTTTTAGACAAGCGATAGAAAATACCCTCGCCACATCTAACATCCAACATCTAACATCCAACATCTAACATCTATGCTAATAATCTTCGATTTAGACGGAACATTACTCAATACCATTGACGATTTGGGACATGCATGTAATCATGCTTTAACGCAATCGGGTTTTCCCACGCATGCTATTGAGGATTATCCATCCTTGGTGGGTAATGGAGTGAAAAACCTTATTCGTCGTTCCTTGCCAGAGAATGAGCGGACAGAGGAGAATGTAGAGCGCGTATATACGGCTTTTATTCCATATTACGATGCGCATAATGCTGATTATACACGCCCGTACGACGGTATTATGGAATTATTACAAACTCTAAAAAAAAGAGGACACACCTTGGCTGTGGCAAGCAATAAGTACCAAGCCGCTACGGAGAAGATTGTCAATCAACTTTTCCCTGGTATTTTTGAAGTCGTATTGGGAGAACGCGAAGGTATCGCTCGTAAACCCGACCCCCAGATTGTCTATGATATATTCCAAGTAACCCATATCACACCCAATGCGCTCGCAACATTGTATGTAGGGGATAGTTTGGTAGATATGGAGACCGCTAAGAATGCAAATGTACCATTTGTGGCGTGCTCATGGGGATTTGTGTCGCGCGAAACACTTATGAAGGCAAGAGCAACGCATATTATTGATTATCCAACTGAATTGATGCAATTTATCCGCAGCTAAAAACGAACATTAGAATAGACATTAAATAAAAAAAACACATGCGGAGGTTCTTTGCTTGCATAATTGCAAAATTTTTATTACCTTTGCACCCAATTCGTGAATAAATAAGAAAATATAATTTATCCGCAATAAAAATAAATATATTACACAATATGGCTACACAAGAAGAAACATTTAAAAAAATCGTGGCACATTGCAAGGAATACGGATTTGTATTCCCAAGTAGTGAGATTTATGACGGCCTTGGTGCTGTTTATGATTATGGTCAGAACGGCGTGGAACTGAAGAATAATATTAAGCGTTATTGGTGGGATTCTATGACTCTCCTCAATGAGAATATAGTAGGTATAGATGCTGCTATCTTTATGCATCCTACTACTTGGAAGGCATCTGGGCATGTGGATGCATTCAATGACCCTCTTATTGATAATAAGGATAGCAAGAAACGCTACCGCGCTGATGTGCTTATCGAGGACCAGCTCGCTAAGTACGACGAGAAGATAGAGAAAGAATGTGCTAAGGCACGCAAGCGCTTCGGAGAAAGTTTTGATGAACAGATGTTCAAGCAAACAAATGGGCGTGTGCTCGAATATGCGACCAAACGCGATGCGCTACATGAGCGCTTTGCACAAGCGATGAATGATAATAATTTGGAGGAACTCAAGCAAATCATCATCGATGAGGAAATTGTATGCCCTATTAGTGGTACACGCAATTGGACAGATGTGCGCCAATTCAATCTCATGTTCTCCACAGAAATGGGTTCTACTGCGGACGGAGCAATGAAAATATATCTTCGTCCAGAGACGGCACAAGGTATATTCGTCAACTTCCTCAATGTTCAGAAGACAGGTCGTATGAAAATACCATTCGGTATTGCGCAGATAGGTAAGGCTTTCCGTAATGAGATCGTTGCGCGTCAGTTCGTATTCCGTATGCGTGAGTTCGAGCAGATGGAGATGCAATTCTTTGTGAGACCTGGAGAAGAACTCAAATGGTTTGACCATTGGAAACAGTTCCGTCTTCGTTGGCACAAAGCACTCGGTTTAGGCGATGAGAAATACCGCTTCCATGACCATGATAAGTTAGCACACTATGCGAATGCCGCTACGGACATAGAATTCCAAATGCCTTTCGGCTTTAAGGAGGTAGAGGGTATTCACAGCCGTACCAATTTCGACCTCAGTTCACATGCTAAGCACTCAGGAAAGAAAATCGAGTATTTTGACCCAGAAATCAATCAGAGCTACACCCCATATGTCATCGAAACATCTATCGGAGTGGATCGTATGTTCCTTAGCGTGATGTGTTCTGCATATGAGGAGCAAGCCTTGGAAGGCGGCGACACACGCGTAGTGCTCCATCTGCCACCGGTACTCGCACCCGTTAAGGCATGCGTCATGCCGCTCGTGAAAAAAGATGGACTGCCAGAGAAAGCACGCGAGATAATGGATATGCTTAAGTTCGATTTCAAGATGGCATACGACGAAAAAGACTCAATAGGTAAGCGTTATCGCCGTCAAGACGCGGTGGGCACACCATTCTGTATTACTGTCGATCACGACACACTCAATGATGGTTGTGTGACTGTTCGTTTCCGTGATACGATGACACAAGAGCGCGTGAAGATAGATGAATTACACGAGCTCATCCGCAAGGCAACTGATCCAAAAGAACTTTATAAGCAGATTGTAAACGCATAAATGGTCAAATCAGAAGACATACAATCCGTTTTCTTCTTGGGAATAGGTGGCATAGGCATGAGTGCCTTGGCACGCTATTTCCATATACGCGGTTATCGAGTAGCAGGATATGATCGTACTCCCTCTCCGCTTACCCAAGAATTAGAGCACGAAGGAATAGCCATCACCTATCAGGATGATGTAAAGTGGTTTGAAGCACAGTTACTGCCGCAAAAACACACGCTTGTAGTGCGTACGCCTGCTGTGCCCGAAGAGACGGAATTATGTATCTACCTACGCGCACAAAACTACACTATACTCAAGCGCGCTGAAGTATTAGGATTGATCACAAAGCAAATGAAATCATTATGCGTGGCAGGTACACATGGAAAAACGACCACAAGCACCATGCTCGCACATCTGATGTACCAATCAGAAATAGGCACGAATGCTTTTCTTGGAGGCATTAGTCTCAACTATGGAACGAATGTGTTGCTGCAGAAGGAAAGCCCATATGTAGTTGTGGAGGCAGATGAGTACGACCGCTCTTTCCATCAGCTTTCTCCATATATCTCTATCATCACTGCAGTTGACCCAGACCATCTGGATATATATGGCACACAAGAGGCATACCAAGAGGCTTTTGCACACTATACAACTCTTATCACTAATGTATTGGTAGTAAAGCAAGGAATAGCCCTCACACCACGCATGAAAAAAGGAGCAAAAGTATATACCTACAGTGTCGTGGAGCAAGCAGAGAAGACGGACAAACCTGATTTCTATGCTGATAACATACGAGTACAGAACGGAAAAATCTATTTTGATTTTCATACACCTAATGGTGCTATACCGGATATACTTTTGGGCGTACCGATGTATGTCAATATAGAAAACGCAGTGGCGGCAATGGCTGTGGCATGGATAAACGGAGTTACGGATAATGAATTGCGAAGAGGAATAGCCTCCTTCAAGGGAGTGAAGAGACGATTTAATATCCATCTGCAAACACCTCGGTTCGTTTATATCGATGATTACGCACATCACCCTCAAGAGATAGCAACAGCTATTGACGCTGTACGGAAAGTATATGCCGATTACACACTCGTCGGGGTGTTCCAACCGCATCTCTTCACTCGCACACGCGATTTCGCAGATGAGTTTGCACAAACACTCAGTACATTGGATGAAGTGGTACTTCTGCCTATTTATCCCGCGCGCGAACAACCAATCGAAGGAGTGGATAGCGAAATGATTTTAAATATGATTACCAATCCTAATAAACAATTAGTTGCCAAAGAGCAATTAGTAGAATGGGTGGCAAAGCGTATAAAGCAATCTACGCAACCCCTCGCATTGCTCACATTAGGCGCAGGAGATATAGACCGATTGGTGAACGATATAAAAGCACTAAAGAATGAGTAAGTCAAAGGCATATATTATTGGTGCTTCCATAGGCGTTACTTTCACTGCAATGTTACTCATTGCTGCGGTGGTGTGCGGATATATAATGAAACCGACTGCCAAATCTTGTCAATCAATAGAATTTATTATAAAGGACGCAGAAGAGCGAATGTATGTCTCGGAAAGAGAGTTATCACAATTACTCATCAAACATGGTATTCATCCTGCTACCCAACCGGTTGATAGTATAGGACTATACCAAATAGAGTATGTGATACAGAACCACCCAATGGTGAAAACTGCCGAATGTTATATCACGCCGCATAATGAAGTAAAAGTGGAACTCACACAGCGCGTGCCTCTTATACGCGTGCAGACACCGGGAGAAACCTATTTGATTGATACAGACCGCCGTAAGATGCCTATGAGAAAGGCAATAAAGGATAATGTGCTCGTTGTTACAGGGACTGTGGGAGAGCAGTTGGCCGCCTCGCAATTAGCTGATTTTGCCATATGGTTGCAAGACTCAAAATACTGGAGAGAGAAAATCAAGTATATCCATATGAAAACCCCACAAATGATGCTCATTTATCTGCACGGAGATAATCAACCACACATCATGATGGGACAGGTACAGGAGTACGAACGCAAGTTATCCAAACTGCGTACATTCTTTGAAAAAGGACAAAACGCGGTGGGAGAAAAAAAATATTATGAAATAGATGTCCGTTTTGACGGACAAGTCATTGGAAGATACTAACCCTTAACTATTTTAAATGTATGGCAAGAAAACAACCCAAAACAGCCGACTCACTACCATTAGTGGCTATTGACTTAGGTAGTGATAGTATCCGCGCTATGGCAGCGCGGAGGATTGCACCAGATCTATTCGAGATATTAGGAGTAGAGGAGCGAGCGCATAAAGTAAGTAATGTATGCATTGAGCAAGGGATTATCACACACTCCAGTAGTGCAGGATATGTCATTGCGGAGGTGCTTAAATTGCTCGCTAACCGTATTGGAGTAGATGAATTACCTACCGCCTTTGTTTCCATTGGAGGGCATTCTATGCAGATTGCTGCAGTGCATTCCCGTAGGGATCAAGCCCGAAAGAAAGAAATCAGCCAGCAGTTGCTCGATGACATGGAATTGGAATGTAAAAATAAAATAGAACTGCGTAATACAGAGGTGGCTGTTTTAGGACTTGTACCAAGCTATTTCGTATTGGATGGGCAAGAGCAAGATGAGATACCTAATACTACCCAGCGTGCTACGATGGTGGAAGCGCATTATACTGCCTTCTGCGGCAGAAAAGTGCTTGATACACAACTACAAAAAGCATTCTCACAGGCTGCACGAAGTATAGAGCATGCGTTTGTCAGACCAGAAACGCTACTCTCGGTATTTGCTACATGCGATGGTAATCATGTACTCATGGATGGTTGCGCAGTGCTTGACTTAGGCGCACAGACCACTTCATTGGCTGTCTATAAAAATGGACAATACTTACTCAATAAAGTAGTCCCTAAAGGTGGTTATCACATCACACGAATGCTCGAACAGCAAGGCATGACTTTCGCCACTGCAGAAGTGCTCAAAAAGCAGTTTGGGTACGCTGCACCCCAGTTTGTAGAAAAGAATGTCCGTTTGAGAGTACCTGCTACCCCAGAGATAGGAGGAGAAATGGTGATTAGTTCATCCGAATTGGCAGAGGAGATAGAGATGAAGGTAAAAGAAATATTAGAGCCGCTATTGAATGAACTACAGAAAATAGAGCAGCGTATCACTACCCTCTATATAACAGGTGGCGGCAGTATGCTGCAAGGAATAGCAGATTATCTACAGCAAAAAACACAGATGCGTGTGCAGTATGGCGCGCATAACTTATTGCTCAAAAACGATACCGAAGAGAAATATCTGTCACCACAATATGCAGCGCTCGTAGGAACGATCCTATTAGGACAAGACTATCGTGATAACCACAAAAATCAATTGGTTAGAAAACCAAGTTTCTTTGAGCGAGTAAAAGAAAACACACTCGATATGTTCATTGATCAACAATAGTTCAATAACTCCCTAATTCGTTAATTCGTTAAACATTACACAAATATGGACGAAAATTTAATAACTCTGCCTTTGGAAGGCATAACAGAGGAAACAATCATCAAAGTAATCGGCGTGGGCGGCGGCGGTTGCAATGCAGTCAATTATATGCAGCGTCAAGGAATAAAAGATGTGTCATTCCTTGTATGTAATACTGACCGACAAGTATTGGTCAAATCATCTGTGACCAGCAAACTGCAGTTAGGACCAGGATTAGGAGCTGGAGGCGATCCTGAAACAGCTCGCCAATATGCGGAAGAAAGCCGTGAGCATATACGAGAGGCGCTTAATGATGGCACGCAAATGCTCTTTATCACAGCAGGTATGGGAGGTGGAACGGGTACGGGTGCCTCCGCTGTAGTGGCTGAAGTGGCGCAAGAGATGGGAATACTCACCGTAGGTATCGTCACACTACCATTCGCTTTTGAAGGAAAAAAGAAGATTGAGAAAGCAATGACTGGAGTGGCAAGGCTCGCCAAGCATGTGGACGCCTTACTGATTATCAATAATGAGAAACTCAAACAGATATATCCCGACCTCAACCTCATCAACGCATTTAGCAAGTCGGACGATGTGGTAACCAATGCTGCTAAAGCAATTGCGGAGATTATAACCGTACCAGGATATATCAATACAGATTTCGCAGATGTGCGTAATACACTCAAGAAGGGTGGAGTGGCAATCATGAATATCGGTAAAGCATCTGGAGAAAACCGTATTACGAATGCCATCAATGACGCACTCAATTCACCGCTGGTTAATACCAATGATGTGCATGGAGCAGAACGAATATTATTACAGTTCTATTGCTCTACAGAGCACGCTATTGTGATGCAAGAAATAGACCAAATCAATGCGTTTGTACAAGAGGTGGGAGATGATATTGAAGTACAATGGGGCGCTTCCATCGACGAAACACTCGGAGAGGAAGTGCGCGTCACAGTCATCGCTACTGGATACAAAGTGGATGGATTGCCATCTGAAGAGGCGGAGGAAGGAAAGAAAACTATCACCGAAGCGATAGAAGATAATTATCCTCCGCAACCTATAAAACCGCTTGAGGATGAGAAACCACAAACTCTGGACCTCAATGATACATTGCACATAGAACAAGAGATAAATAATCAAGTTAAAACAGAACGCCCTCTTTCACCATCAGCAGATGAGATAGTAATACAAGTGGAGGAGGAAATGAATGAAATACAGGAAAAAACAAACTCTTCACACTCACCATTTAGTTGGATTAGAAGGAAATAACATAAAATGATATACCTATGGAACAACGAGAAATGAATTTTTTTGAATTATGCGTCGCATGCGCAAAGGCGATAGGACGCGGATGTAAGGCATTATGGAGTGTCTTCTGTCAAATGCTCCGTCATACATTCCAGTATTGGTGGATTGTATTTCCATGCCTTATATTGGCGGTAGGCGCAGGTTATTACTATTCGAGATATGAGAACCTCAACTATCGCGTGAATGCAGTCGCTATGCTTAATGGACCTACTATCACACAATTCCAACAAGCATTCAGCCCCCTATGCTCAGGACAAAATATACCTGCAGGGGAAAAAATAGGTGAATATATCTATTCAGGAAAAGTGGCTGGTTTCGCCTCATACCGTGTGATTGATTGCCTACACGATGGAGTGGCGGATTATATTGATTTTGATGATAAGTCATCTCCTACGGATACCACACGAGTGCAAATGCAGGACCGCATATGTTTGCAATTCACCATTAAGTCAGCAAATATGGCATTGCTGCCTGAGATAGAAAAAGCTGTATTAGATTTCCTCAATACCAATCCGGCATTGCAGAAATCATATGAGACATATTTACCTAATCTGCGTAACGAGGTGGCTTTCAATCATACACAAGCCATTAAATTGGATAGCCTAACCAGTCAATATTATTTCCATAATAATTTTGAAGGAAAGAAGATGGCGGGCGTAGGAGAAGGAGTGGCTTTTGTCGGTGATTGGAGAGTAAGACTATTCTTGGATGAGATATATGAGCAGCAAGCACATATGCAGCGCGGTGACTATCGTATGCAGTTAGCAACGGCGCCGATTGTATTGGAAAACCCATTCACCGCAGACCCAAAACCTACTAATGCACGACCTAAATGCTTAGTGCAGTGCTTCTTAGTAGGATGGGTGATAGGATGCCTGTTGGCAGAGATAATCAAAAAGAGAAAAACTATCCTCGCTTGGCTGAAGAAATAAGTTTCTTCGCCACGAAATAGATAATTACAATTCCTAATAATACCAATATGGCCACGCTTAGTTCGTGGCTATATTTGTCTATAAGGTCAGCCTGACCATGTGCTACATAGCCTAATAGCGCCAATACGCAGTTCCATATACCTGCGCCGAGGAAGGTATAGAATAAGAACCAACCGAAGTGCATCTTGCTCAGTCCGGCTGGTATAGAAATCAATTGGCGAATACCTGGAATGAGACGACCAATAAAAGTGCTCACTTTACCGTGTTCGTTAAAATACGCTTCTGCTTTCTCCACTTTCTCGCGGCTCAATAAACATAAATGACCTAATTTACTATCTGCAAAGGCATAGATAATAGCTCTACCTAACCACATAGATAAGAAATAGTTGATAATAGCACCTAATAGCGCGCCTAATGTGCCAAAAAGAACAATAAGAAGCACATTCACAATGTAATTATCCGTGGCGCATACAGCACTATTCGGGTCTGATGCTACATAAACAGCAGGAGGAATAACCACTTCGCTTGGGAAAGGAATGAATGAGGATTCAATGGTCATCAATGCTACGATAGAACCGTAGTTCATGTGCTCCGCATACCAATCGGTGACAATCGTTATCCATGAGCGGTCAACTGTAATACTATCAGCAATTTGTTCTGTCGCTGTAATAGTGTCTGCTGTGACCGTCTGAGCAAATATATTGGTAGCAGGCACCAAACCTGCTACCAATAGTATTATAAGTAATATTCGTTTCATTGGTAAATTGTCTAACGAGTAATCGTTAGATAAATATCAATTGTACAATAATATAGATAGGTAATAAAACGATGAGACTGAACTTAATCATGTAGCCGAAGAAAGATGGCATCTCAATTCCTTCTTGTTCTGCGATAGATTTTACCATGAAGTTTGGTCCATTACCAATATAGGTCAGTGCGCCAAAGAAGACGGCACCCATTGAGATCGCCTTCATAAATTCAGGTGCAATACCAGCCACAGCAGTAGCTGCGTCAATAGGCAGTGTTGAAGCTGTAGCATGGAATACCATTGCTGTAGGAGCGTTATCCAAGAAGGCACTTAAGAGACCAGTGCAGTAAACAAACTGCCATGGTGCGGTGATTGGGAGTGGATTTTGGCGTAAGAACTCCAATGCTGGAGTCATTGTAATGAAAATACCTAAGAATACACATGCCACCTCCATGATTGGAGTCCATGAATAGTTGTTATTAACACGCACTTGTTTCTTGGTAGTAACCCATGAACCGAGGATAATGAGGATGAATGCCCATTCGCGCAATAATTTCACATACCATGCAGCATCCTCCTCACCCATAATAGGAATATAGGTCTTATTGATGAACATTGTAGCCGCAATCACGCAGAGCAACCAGAAGATGTTAATCAGTCCGCTCACTTGCAACTTGCCTGCTTCGCGGATATCTGCCATCAGGTTCGCTGTTGGCTCTTTGTGGTGATAGATATACGAGTCAACGATGTAATAAACAATCAAAAGTAATGCACCAGTCACTAACCATTCGCCTACCATATTTTGCATCCACCATGCGAATGGAGTACCTTTCTGGAAGAGCAGGAACAAAGGTGGGTCACCTAACGGAGAGAGCAAACCACCGCAGTTAGCAACAATAGCGATGAAGAAAAGAATAGTGTGTACACGGTACTTGCGCTGCTGGATAGTATGGATAAGCAGACGAATAAGTAACATTGCCGCGCCTGTTGTACCCATAAAAGAAGCCAATAACCAACCTAAACCAAGAATAATGGTATTCGTCATTGGAGTAGCCTTGAGGTCACCGCGAATACAGATACCACCTGTGGTAACGAAGAGCGCCATCAGCAATAAGATGAATGGAATGTAATCATACACGATTTGGTGCATCAACTCGTGGTCCATCTGATTGGCAATCATCCAAATAGCAACTGGAGTGCCAAGTAATAAAGAGACATACAATTTGTGTAAATTGTGCTCCCACCACTCGCCTACATGCGGGATAAGAGGTAGTACAGCGATGCAGAGCAACATTGCTGCAAACGGGATTAACATCCACGCCGGAATTAAAGTTAAATGTTCCATAATGATTAATGATTTATTTTAACAAACAGATTGTTGTATTAGTCTAATTTCAGTACTGCGAGGAAGGCTTTTTGCGGCACTTCTACATTACCGATTTGTTTCATTCTTTTCTTACCTTTTTTCTGTTTCTCAAGCAGTTTGCGTTTACGGCTCACATCACCTCCGTAACATTTAGCGAGCACATCTTTGCGTACCTGCTTAACCGTCTCGCGGGCGATAATTTTCGCACCGATAGCCGCCTGAATAGCGATATCAAACTGCTGGCGTGGTAATAACTCCTTTAGTTTCTCACACATACGACGACCGAAATCAGTAGCATTATCGCGGTGGGTGAGGGTAGAGAGTGCATCCACTTGTTCGCCATTAAGTAATATATCCAATTTAACAAGGTTAGATGGTCTGAACCCGTTCATATGCCAGTCAAACGAAGCATATCCTTTGGAGATTGATTTGAGTTTATCATAGAAATCAATCACAATCTCGCCCAAAGGCATGTCGAAAAGCAACTCCATACGATTACCGCTGATATACTCTTGCTTCACCAATTCACCGCGTTTGCCGAGGCAGAGGCTCATAATCGGACCTATATAATCGCTTGTCGTAATCACCGATGCGCGGATATAAGGTTCTTCGATATGGTCTATCTCTGTTATATCTGGCATACCAGCAGGATTATGCACCTCAATCATGCCGTCGCTCTTCGTATAGACATTATAACTCACATTGGGAACGGTGGTTATCACATCCATGTCGAACTCGCGGTCCAAACGCTCTTGTACAATCTCCATATGCAGCAATCCGAGGAATCCGCAACGGAAACCAAATCCAAGTGCCATTGAACTCTCGGGCTGGAAAGTAAGACTGGCGTCATTGAGCTGCAATTTCTCTAATGAAGCACGCAAGTCCTCATAGTCTTCAGTCTCAATAGGATAGACACCCGCAAAGACCATCGGTTTTGCCTCCTCAAATCCCTCTATCGCTTTCTCGCACGGACGCGCTACATGGGTAATTGTGTCACCCACTTTTACCTCTGTACTGGTCTTGATGCCCGAAATGATATATCCCACATTACCTGCGCTAATCTCCTCGCGTGCGTTCATACTAAGTTTGAGAATACCTATCTCGTCAGCATCGTACTCCTTACCGGTATTCACAAAACGCACTTTGTCGCCACTGCGCATGGTGCCATTCACCACCTTGAAGTACGCAATAATACCGCGGAAAGAATTGAATACGGAGTCAAAAACAAGGCATTGCAATGGAGCATTTGGGTCACCTACAGGCGCGGGAACGGTGTTGATGATAGCGTCTAATACTTCGGTCACTCCTTCGCCCGTCTTGGCTGAACAGCGAAGTATCTCCTCGCGCTTGCAACCCAATAATTCAATTATCTCATCCTCTACGCGATCAGGCATAGCTGAGTCCATATCGCATTTATTGAGCACAGGAATAATCTCAAGGTCATTCTCAATAGCCATATAGAGGTTACTGATTGTTTGTGCCTGCACGCCTTGTGTAGCGTCCACCACAAGCACAGCACCCTCGCATGCTGCGATAGAACGGCTCACCTCATAGCTGAAGTCCACATGCCCCGGAGTGTCAATCAGATTGAGTGTATATCCCTTATAAGCCATCTGAATAGCATGGCTCTTGATAGTAATACCGCGCTCCTTCTCCAAATCCATATCATCAAGCACTTGATTTTCCATTAGGCGCTTGTCGATGGTTTGCGTAATTTCTAACATACGGTCTGCAAGCGTACTTTTTCCGTGGTCTATATGTGCGATAATACAGAAATTTCGTATTTTATCCATTTTATCCCAATTTATAAATTCTCTGCAAATTTAGTGCTTTTTTTTGAAATACGCAAGCGCGCGCGAATTTTTTTACTTTTTTACTCAATAATTTGCGTATTTGGTGAAAATATTGTACCTTTGCGCTGATTTATTTAAATCTTATTGCTATACGCAAATGAAAAACATTGTAGTTAAGTTCTGTGGAGACTCAGGCGACGGCATGCAATTGACGGGTAGTTTATTTGCCCAGTTAGGTGCCGAGTTGGGTCATGAGATTTCCACTTTGCCGGATTTCCCGGCTGAGATACGCGCCCCGCAAGGATCGCTCGGCGGCGTGAGTGGTTTCCAAGTAGAGTTAGGTAACGAGGTGTACACACCGGGTGACAAGGCCGATGTTATTGTTGCTATGAATGCAGCTGCGCTCAAGGTTTGTACGCTCGGTAGTCATTTCAATCATCCTCAAGCGCATTATGATGACCATTTTGCGCTCTATCATCGTCAGGCGATTGTCATTGTGGATACGGACGCGCTGACAGATAAGGATTTAGAGAAAGCGCAGTACCATACTGCCAATCCCTTTGAGGAGTTAGGAATACCTGAGACGGTGCAGATAGTGCCAGTGGCGCTCACTACGCTTACCAAGGAGAGCCTGAAGGAGTCCGGAATGGATAATAAATCCATCCTCAAATCGCGTAATATGTTCGCGCTTGGACTCGTCTATTGGCTCTTTGACGAACCCATGGACAAGGCTATTCACCTCTTGGAAGAAAAATTCTGCAAGAAACCAGCTCTCATTGCACCCAATACAAAGGTTATGGTGGATGGCTATAATTATGGTCAGAACCTTGCACTAACCGTCCATCAGATTCACTTGGACGATTCGGAATGGGCAGAGGGTACACATCAGAAAGGACGATATACCTCTATCGCGGGTAATAAAGCTACTGCGTGGGGACTGATTGCTGCCGCAGAGAAAGCAGGCAAGCAGCTCTTCCTCGGGTCATATCCGATCACCCCTGCCACGGATATATTGCATGAGTTGTCAGCACGCAAGGATATGCGTGTCATCACGGTGCAAGCAGAAGATGAGATAGCAGGTGTATGTACAGCTATTGGAGCGGCTTTCGCAGGCGATTTAGCATGTACATCCACTTCAGGTCCTGGACTCAGTCTTAAATCAGAGGCACTCGGATTGGCGGTCATGGCGGAATTGCCACTCGTCGTTATTGATGTGCAGCGCGGAGGACCAAGTACAGGTCTGCCTACCAAGACCGAGCAGACCGACCTACTACAAGCCCTCTACGGCCGTAATGGAGAGTGTCCAGCCGTAGTCATCGCTGCCAGCACATCTGCCAACTGCTTTGATTATGCATACGAGGCATGCCGTATAGCATTGGAGAATATGACCCCTGTTATACTCATGACAGATACTTATTTGGCGAATGGAACGGCCTTGTGGCGTATCCCGCAGATGGCAGAACTGCCTGCTATCCAACCGCAGTCTGTGCCCGCCGAACTCAAAGGACAGTTCAATCCTGCCTTGCGTGACGAGAGAGGGGTGCGCTATTGGGCATACCCTGGAATGGAGGGGTATGAGCACCGTAACATGGGATTGGAGCGCGATGTGGCGAAAGGTACCATCTCGACTAATCCAGAGAACCATGAACTGATGGTACGCGCACGCCAAGCAAAGATAGCACAGATAGCCAATTCTATTCCTGAATTACAACTCATCAATGCTGGCGAAAGCAAGGAAGTACTTTTGGTAGGCTGGGGTAGTACGGAAGGACACCTGCACGCTGCTGCTAACGAATTAGGTTGCGCTCTCGCACACTTTAATTATATATGCCCGCTCCCGCGTAATACACGCGAGGTATTGAGTCAATACAAGCGCATTATTGTATGCGAACTAAACACAGGTCAATTCGCTACCTATCTTCGCGCGCAATTCCCAGACATCACTTTTGAGCAATATAATGAGATACAGGGACAACCATTCGCCATCGAACGAATTGTAAATTATGTAATGAATAATTAATAATTAATAACTCATGGAAGCAAGTCAATATAAATCCGATCAATATGTTCGTTTCTGCCCGGGATGCGGTGACCATGCTATTTGTATGGCATTGCAGAAAGCAATGGCGCAGGTAGGTGTGCCACCTCATCAGATAGCCGTTATCAGTGGTATTGGTTGTTCCAGCCGAATGCCGCATTACCTCAATACCTATGGATTTAATACCATTCATGGTCGTGGTGGAGCTATTGCAACAGGCGTCAAAACAAGTCATCCAGAACTAACCGTATGGCAGATGTCGGGTGATGGCGACTGTCTCGCTATCGGTGGTAACCATTTTATTCACGAGATACGCAGAAATGTGGACCTTAATATATGCCTTTTCAATAATCGTATTTATGGTCTGACCAAGGGTCAATACTCGCCTACCAGTCCAAAGGGTTTTGTCTCTAAATCCAGTCCTTTCGGTACGGTGGAGCGTCCGTTCATTCCTGCCGAATTGGTCCTCGGCGCACGCGGCACTTTCTTTGCCCGCACACTCGAAGTGGATATGCCTACTACGGTGGATTGTATGGTGGCTGCACATCAGCATAAAGGAGCCGCTGTGATTGAATGTCTTGTCAACTGCGTTATCTTCAATAATGGAACGCATGCTTGGATAGCAGACCGCGAACAGCGTGCAGAGCACTCAATCATCTTGAAGCATGGAGAGAAAATGATTTTCGGTAAGAATAAAGATAAGGGTATTGCTGTGGAAATCAATCCGCATACTTTCGTGCCAACTCTTATCGTGGTGCCTGCTGATGACCCGCGTGTGCTTACTCACGATGCACATCAACAAGACCCTACTATTCACCGTCTCTTGGCGTTGATGGGTCAAGAGCGTTATCAAGAAGCCAACCAAGCAGAAACGGATACGCAACTGCCTATTGCTTTGGGTGTTATCCGTGCGGTGGAGGCGGACTCGTATGAGACGGCTGTTCATCGTCAGATAGAGGAGGTAGGGGAGAAAACGAAGGTGAAGTCTTTCGACCAACTCACCGCCACTCTTGAATGTTGGGAGATGTGATAGATTTCTAGAGTTCTAGATTTTTAGACAAGCTAGCCCAATTAGCCCAACTAGCCGAAATAGATAAGTCAGGTTTAGTCAGGGTATTGTGTGGTCGCGGTGAGGTCCCGATGTGGTCCCGATGTGGTCACGATGTGGTCGCGGTGTGGTGGTGGGATTGGAGTGATGCGCCATGCACCCGCCATGCACCCTATTGTGACGTTCAGGATGCGAACGAGATGCGAACGGTGGAGGATGCTAAGCGGAATGAGACATACGGGACGGATACGGGACAGATACGGGACGATAGCGACTTCAAAAAAAGCGTATAGTTCAAATAAATCCACCGCCACTCGGAATGTGTGGCGGTGGGGACATAAGAATAGTTTTATTTTGTACACTAATATTTTATGGCGATGTGACAAACTATCCTTATGTTTGTTTCTTCACGCGCAGGAATATTATTTTGCCTTAGTAAGGTTGGTCGCGTTCATTGTCAACTGACCACCTACACGGATATTCATGCCGCTAACACTAACGATAGCCTCTAAGTCTGTTTGCCAATTTAAGATATTGTCTGTCAATGTAGCAGTGGTGTTCGCAAATTGCAGTTGCATACTATATCCTTTTACATTTGTAGCTATAGTATTGATATCCAAGATAAGATTTTGACCAGAAACAGAGGCGTTAATTGTATCGTTGACTCCAATCAATTGCACTTGATCACCTTCTCCTACTTTAGTAATAGTGAACTCACCTGTGCCATCTAATGGTAATTTAAATGTTGTAATACCTAAATCAGCCTCTAAAGCACCTTCTGATTGATAAGAATACACGCCTACAAAGGCATCGCGTGGATCAACTGGTTCTGGGGGAGTTGTTGGGCAACCTTGAAATGATAAAAGAACGCAGACCGCTGACAAATAAAATAAAACTTTCTTCATAATGATAAAATTTTAATGATTAATAAAATCGTTACTATAAAACGCATAAAAAAATGCACCGCCAAACCATAACGATTTGACGGTGCAAAGGTACTGCTTTTTTATGGACTAAGCAAAAAATATAATGAGCAAATGATTTTAACTAATACGCTGATTTATTGGCGATTAGCTGTTTTGCAAAATGGGCAAATTCAATCTTGCTGCTCATGAACTGCTATAAGAAGGAGAAAATGATGTAGATTTTTTGAAGTTGTACCAAGTTTCTTAGCTACACGCAGTTTTAATTTCCCCACACCACTTGGGGCATAATATAGCATATCTGCAATCTCATCATATCCTAAATTTAACATTGTTAAGACACATAATCGTATCTCTCGCTCCGATAATTTATAAGTCTTTTGGAGTTTTAGTGCCAACATGCCAAATTGTTGATTTATGATAATACACATCTTTTTATAATTACCCCAGCACAAATCTTCTTTTAAGTTTGCTGACTGAGACAACAAGGCTATATTATTTTCTATCTGCGCACTTATTTTGGCGATAGTATTGTTATTCCTATTTTCCAATTCTTCTATTTGCTGTGATAGTAGTTCGCGTTTGCGGTGCTTCTTGCGCACATAGAAAAACAGCCCAAGACTAATTAGCACAAGCGTTCCAATCGTTGAATATAACCATCGCAAATCAGGTCTGCGGCTTAAATCCTTTTGTAGTATTTCTACCGCCATCGTATATTGTGTGTGCAATGGATCTAAGCGGTCATGTCCCAAATCAGCTCGCTGCGCAGACAATTCAAGTACTTCTTCTTTCGTTAAAGTTGTATCATAATTAGATAATATGTACAACATGTTATACTGTTCTTGCACGGAAACACTTGGCATCTGCATAATATATTTTGCATACCAAACAGCAGAATCCTTTTTGCCTGTATGCTCTAACGCCCATGCTTTTAACATATACGCAAATGAATGAATATAACCTGCATCTATGAGTTTATTTGAATAGTATAAAGTGGAATCATATTGTGATATTTTTCGATACACATCCGCCTTTGTTTCCCATGTTTTTATAATAACATTCTTGTCATCGCAGTTTCGCGTAATTGAGTCCAACAAAACCAATGTTTCCTCTTTCTTTCCTTGCTCTGCTAACTCAAATGCCATGCTATTGAGTGCATAAAAATAATTGGAGCTATAGCCCTTTTGCAAGAAACAATCAGCGCATTTGGCAAACATATCATAGGACAATTGGTACTCACTAGCTAAATGGCACATGTCAGCTATATTGCTATATATGCGCCCGAGAATACGGTAATCGCGAGTGCGCGAGTGCGTGGCGTCGATAAATACTTTCATCGCTTCCACATTGTTATCCTTTGCGCGGAGCAGTCGTCCGTAGTGGTAACACGCATGGGCGTAGTCATCGGGAAAAACACATTGCCAATCACTCAAAGTGCTATATGCTTGCGCTAAGGAGAGGCTGTCGTCATACTCATTCTGCGCATATAAATGTGCCTCACGCAGACTGTCTGCATGAGCAATAACCTCCTGCGCCTCGCGCACCGCGCGAGGAGTACAACTGCTGAGTAATACAGCGATGAGTAATATGAAGTAGTCAGTTTTCAGTGGTCAGTAGTCAGTTTTCAGTATAACTATAATTTATCTATATTTATTCTCTACGCAGTCGCCGAGAAGGGAGAGGTAGGACTCGTAGCGGCTGATGGCTATCTCGCCCTTGACGAGCGCATCCTGGACAGCACAACCAGGTTCATTCGTATGAGAACAGTTACCAAAACGGCACATACTACTTACACGGAAAATCTCTGGGAAATAATGACTTATCTCTTCTTTCTCCATATCCACCGAACCAAAACCCTTAATCCCCGGCGTATCAATGAGCCAACCGCTGGTAGCCCATTCTGTGGGGAGAGGATACATCTCCGAGAAAGTGGTGGTGTGCATACCCTTATCATGCGCATCGGATATCTTACCCGTACGCGTCATCTCTTTGCCAAAGAGCGCATTGAGTAGGGTACTCTTGCCTACGCCAGAATTGCCGCTCAGTAAGGTGACACGGCCTGAGAGGAGATGTTGGATGTTAGATGTTAGATGTTGGATGTTGGATGTTGGAGGCGTAAGGTGTAGGGCGCTGAGCGCAATCGTTTGATAACCAATAGATTCGTAGAGCGCTTGCAGTTCGGCTAAATGCGCCAACTCGTCATTGGTAAGCAAGTCTATCTTATTAAATATAAGGAGCGCGCGCACGCGATACGCCTCGCAGGTAGCCAAGAAACGATCGATGAAAGTGGTAGAAGTGATAGGATGATTGACCGTGACAATCAATGCCGCTTGGTCGATATTAGCCGCGAGGATATGGCTCTCCTTGCTAAGATTAGTGGCGCGACGGATGATATAATTGCGGCGCTCTTCTATCTCGCTAATCCAATGTGTACCATCCTCTTGTCTTTTAATCTCCACGAAGTCGCCTACCGCAACAGGATTGGTACTACGGATACCACGGATGCGGAAATTGCCTTTTATACGGCATTCCACATCCGAACCATCGTCCAATCGGACGATGTACGAGCTACCCGTTGATTTAATTACTAAACCTTTCAATTTATACGGTCATGATTTCTTTTTCTTTTGCTGCGTAGAGTGCTTCTACCTTAGCAATATACTTATCATGCACTTTTTGAATGTCAGCCTCTGCGTCCTTTTGGATATCTTCGCTTAAGCCATTCTTCACGAGTTTCTTAAATTCCTCAATGGCGTCGCGTCGTGCATTGCGGATAGACATCTTGGCATTCTCAGTCTCTGCCTTACATTGCTTGCATAACTCACGGCGACGCTCTTCGGTAAGAGGAGGAAGAATAAGACGAATCACCTCACCATTGTTAGAAGGAGCGAGACCGATATTTGAATTGATGATAGCTCGTTCAATCTCACTGATGAGTTTTTTCTCCCATGGTTGAATAGCGATAGTACGCGCGTCTGGTGTTGTGATGGTAGCACAACTGCTCAATGGTGACATCATTCCGTAGTACTCAACCTTTACAGGGTCGAGGATGCGTGGGTTAGCTTTACCTGCACGGATGTGTTGTAGTGTGTCGTCCAAGTGTGTTACAGCATTTTGCATTTGCTCTTCGGCTGCTGTCTCGTAGAGTTCAAGTTCGTCGTTTACCATAATGAGAGTAAATTTAAAAATTTATATTGTATATTGTTTTTTAATTCTGACAAAAATAAAGAAAACAAAATGAAAATATAAAAAAGATATTAATTATTCATTATTCATTATTCATCACGGTTTGACCAGGGTGCCGATGGGTTCGCCATTGATGACACGCGCGAGATTACCCGTCGTATCCATGTCAAAGACATAAATAGGCATACCATTCTCTTTGCACATCACCGTAGCCGTCAAGTCCATTACTTTAAGTCCGCGTTGGATAACTTCATCATAGGTTATCTCTGTGAACTTAGTGGCGGTAGGGTCTTTCTCTGGGTCGGCAGTGTATATTCCATCCACACGCGTTCCTTTGAGCATCACATCAGCTTGTATCTCAATAGCGCGGAGCGAGGACCCCGTGTCTGTAGTGAAATAGGGACTACCTGTTCCCCCAGCCAGAATGACTACATTGCCCTTGTTGAGCAAACGGATAGCCTTCGCGGGGCTGTAGAAATCACCAATGGGTTCCATACGGATAGCCGTGAGTAAGCGTACTGGTTGGTCAATAGCTTCCAACGCGGACTGGAGTGCGAGTGCGTTGATGACAGTTGCGAGCATACCCATTTGGTCACCTTTCACGCGGTCAAACCCACGCTGCGCGCCGCTCAAACCGCGGAAGATATTTCCGCCTCCGATAACAATGGCCACTTGCACGCCTTTTTGTGCAATCGCTTTCACTTGCTCGGCGTAATCACTGAGGCGTTGGGTATCAATGCCGTAACCTTGTTGTCCTTGCAAACTCTCGCCTGAGAGTTTTAATAAAATTCTGTTAAACATGATAATAGGTCATTTATTCTTTATACCATGAGGCGTACATGGCGTAGTTATTAGCAATCGTTTTATTGATTTCTTCCGTCTGCGCAGGGTCTGCTTTCTTGATGAACTTAGCAGGTACTCCTCCCCAGATCTCATAGGGACCAATCTGTGTGCCTTTGAGCACTAATGCCCCCGCCGCCACAATAGCTCCTTCGCCTACATGCGCGCCATCGAGTAGAGTACTACCCATACCAATGAGCGCGTAGTCATCCACATCGGCGCCATGGATAGTGACATTATGTCCGACGGATACATAATCACCTAAGGTGATAGTTGATTTCTTGTAGAGCGTATGCAGTACCGAGCCGTCCTGTATATTACAATGCTTACCAATCGTGATGGTATTAACATCGCCACGCAGGACAGCATTGAACCATAAGCTCGTTCCTTCTCCCACCGTTACATCGCCAACGACGGTGGCATTATCTGCCATGAATACATCGTTAGCAATGTTAGGTGTGAGGATTTCTCCGTTTCTATTTATGGTCTTGATAAGTGCCATGGGAATTAACAATGATATTCATTTATTGGCATTTATCTTGCAGCGATGATGGCGAGGAATTTCTCTGCTACGAGTGCTGCGCCACCAATGAGTCCACCGTCTATATCCGGGCAAGCGAACAACTCTGCTGCGTTTTTCTCGTTGCAACTACCGCCGTAGAGGATAGTAGTGTCGTCAGCCGCCTCGTTGCCGTATTTCTCTGCTACTAATCCGCGGATGTACGCGTGTATCTCTTGTGCTTGCTCTGGTGTAGCGGTCAAACCGGTACCGATAGCCCATACTGGCTCGTAAGCCAATGTGATGTTTTTCCACTCCTCAGCAGTTAAGTTGAATACAGAACCCTCAAGTTGTGCTTTCACTACTTCGTTTTGCTTATTGGCTTCGCGCTCCTCTTTTACTTCACCGATGCAGAAGATAACTTTCAATCCATTAGCCAACGCGAGGCGTGTTTTCTCTGCCAACATCTCATAGCTCTCTGCATAGTATTGGCGGCGCTCAGAGTGGCCGAGAATAACATACTCTGCTCCTGTAGATTTAACCATCTCTGCGCTCACTTCGCCTGTGTATGCGCCTTTCTCGTGGTCTGCGCAGTTCTCTGCTGCAACAGCGATAGGAGAGTCTTTGAGCAACTCTGCTACTGTAGCGAGGTGGATGAATGGGGTGCCAATCACCACAGCGCAATTAGGGTTCTTTACTGCTTCTTTTAATTCGGTAGCCAATGCTACACCTTCTTGCAGGTTTTTATTCATTTTCCAGTTACCTGCTACCATTCTTGTTCTCATATTCGATATTTTTTTGTTATTATATTCATTATTCATTATTAATTATTCATTAATCTGTCTCAAGTTATGCTTCTCCATGATGGTTCCGTTCTGCACGATGAATAAACCAGGGTTAGCGCGTACGATAGTCTTGAGCGTCACAGGGTCAATCGTGCAGAAAGTGCTTTCAATGGTTTCCATATCCATACCTATCTCTTCGCCGAAGGCATAAATCTGTTCTTCGCCCGAACCTGTTAGGAAATAACACTGCTCACCTCTTTCCATGCACGCATGGTAGATACCCATCAGTTTGGCTGCTTGCGTGCGGTTCGTCTTATTGAGGTCATACATCGTGATGAGTGTGATAGGTTCTTCGGACTCCAGAATATCGTAGGTGATGTCCTCAAAATTCATGGTAAGAATCTCAAAGTCATGGATAGGTGGTTCGTAACCTTTTTTGATAAGCACGGATTGCTGGTCCACGAATGTCCAAGTGGAGTCTCCTTTTGGATAGTTCTCCAAAGTGAACTCCTGTTCAATACCATCTTTCTCGTAGATGAGTGTGATAGCATACTCATCCACAGGAGCGCCATCAGGTACTTCCATGAGAGTAGGGATGTGGTTGCCCACTTTATATGGACGGAAATCCATAGGAGGTAAATGGGTATAACTATATGCCATGATAGTTGCGCTTGCGCCAAGAGCCAACAATAGAACCACTAACTCTCCCCACCAAGATAAGAGTTGTGGTATATATTTCTTGCATCCCAATAGCACGATGACGAGAATGAGGAGCACTACATTCTTCCAGAATGTTTGCCAATTGGTGAGCACTATGGCATCGCCAAAACAACCGCAGTCGCTCACTGGATTGGTGAGCGCAATCCATAGGGTGAGTGGTGTCATGACGAGGTAGAAAGCCAAACTAAGCCATGCCGTGATAGATGTGCGCACATTGAAAAGCATACATACGCCTAAGGTCCATTCCAAAGCGATGAGTGCCACCGCTGCCGTACCTGCTAATGGCATGAGGTCGGTGAACCAACCGCCGAAAGCCATGAGATAATCTTCAATCTTATAAACAGTACCGAGTGGGTCAACGGCCTTTACGAAACCTGAGAAAATGAAGGTGATTCCCAATAGCGAGCGGCAAAGAGAGCCTATGATATGCGCTGTTTTATTCGTTTTCATAATGGATTAAATCAAAAATAGCATAGTTTATAATATCAAAATAATTGCCTTCCACTCCTTCGGAAGCGATGGTCTTTCCGTTATTATCCAAGATGGTCTTGATGCGGATAATCTTCGCAAGAATCATATCCACTATTCCTTCTTTGCTCATCTCTCGCCATGCCTCGCCGTAGTCATGGTTCTTGCGCAGCATGAGGTCTTTGGCTTCTTGCAGCACCTCGTCATATAGTTGTGTAGCGCGCTCGCGAGTCATGTCAATCGCGTCTGCGTAGCTGTTGCGTGACTGAATAATGGCTGTAACACCATAATTGACTATTGCGCGTAAGTTGCCTTCTATGTCATCACCCACCAGACTGATGCCTGATTCTTGACGCTGACGAATATTACAAACTTTGATATATAACTGGTCGGTAATGCCATGCAAGCGGAAAATACGCCACGAAGGACCATAATCTTGCATTTTCTCAACGAAAATCTTTCGGCACTTAGCCGTCACTTGGTCGAATTGTTTATTGGTATCTGCCATGATTCAAATATTTACTATGCACAATGATTATGATTTTACCTCTGCGAGTAGTTCGTCTATGCTGACGAGTCTCTGTTCACCAGAAGTCATATTCTTTAGCATCACTTTATTCTGTGCCATCTCGTCACTACCTACTATAGCCACGAATGGTATTTGCTTGGTATCTGCGTATCCCATTTGTTTCTTCATCTTGGTTGGCTCGGGATAAACTTCCACGGCTATATTCTTTTCGCGCAGCGTCTTCGCCCAATTGAGCGCATAACTCAGTTCGGCTTGTCCGAAGGTAGCAAAAAGGAGCTGTGTAGAAGACTGCAATGAGGCAGGGTAGAGATTTAACTCGGTCAACACATCGTATATGCGGTCAGCGCCAAACGAGATACCTACGCCCGACACATTCGGCATGCCGAAGATGCCCGTCAGGTTGTCATATCGTCCACCGCCTGTGATCGATCCCATCTGCACATCGAGTGCTTTGACCTCGAAAATAGCCCCCGTGTAATAGTTTAGTCCGCGTGCGAGACAAAGGTCTAATTCGATATTGAGTTTTACCTCTGCACCTTGGATGAGTGCGAAGAGTTGGTCTAACTCGTCCACACCTTGTGTACCTATCTCGCTGGAAGCAAGGATAGTGCGTAGCGCAGCCAGTTTATCGGCTGTCGTTCCGCTGAGGTGCAGAATAGGTTGCAGTGCCTCAATAGCTTCTTGTGGCAATCCTTTCTCAGCCAATTCTTTATTTACATTCTCAATACCTATCTTGTCGAGTTTATCAATAGCCACGGTGATGTCTATGATTTTCTCTGGTTGCCCAATGATCTCTGCTATACCAGCGAGCACTTTGCGGTTGTTGATATGCAGACATACATTGATTCCCAAGCGGCGATACACCTCTTCTACTATCTGTATGAGTTCCAACTCGCATACCAAACTATTAGTGCCTATCACATCCACATCGCATTGATAGAACTCGCGATAACGACCTTTCTGTGGTCTATCTGCGCGCCATACGGGTTGTATCTGGTAGCGTTTGAATGGGAACTGTATGTTTTCTCTGTGTTGCACTACATAACGAGCGAAAGGCACGGTGAGGTCGTACCGTAATCCCTTTTCAGGTGCTGATGTGGCTTTCTCACCACTATTCTGAATGCGGAAAAGCAGTTTGTCTCCTTCCTCTCCGTACTTACCCATCAGCGTACCGATATTCTCCATTGCGGGCGTTTCTATCTGCTGAAAACCATAGATGGAGAATACACTTTGGATGGTATTGAAGATATAATTGCGGCGCGCCATTTCTAATGGACTGAAGTCACGCGTGCCTTTTGGAATACTTGGTTTTTGCATTGTAGTTTTTTTTTACTAGTGAACTAGTGGACTAGTAAACTAGTTTTTAAATAATCGATTATATAGTTTGTCAGTTGCTCCTAATTCATTCTGCACATATTGTGCGGATTTGATACCTATCTCAGTGTGGTTATTGAGCGCGTAATCCAAAGCCATTTCTAACTGCTTGTAATTAGCAATGCTCTGCGCCGCGCCTGATTGTATGAGTCCTTTTGCCTCGCGGAAATGCTGGTACTTAGGTCCCCATATTACAGGAATACCATACACTGCCGCTTCAAGGGAATTATGTATTCCTGCACCAAAACCACCGCCTATGTACGCCGCAGTGCCATATTGGTAGATGGATGAGAGCAAACCAATCGTGTCAATAATGAGTACTTGCATGTGCTGCATGCTGATATGATTGGCTTGCGTATAACGCACATAGCGACCTTTGAATAGTTGGAAAAGGAAGTGCATATGTTTCTCGTCTATCTCATGCGGCGCGATGATGAGTTTGATATTTTCGTTGCTATCAAGGCGGTTCTCAAGCGTTTGCATGTACTGCGCCAATAACTGCTCATCTTTGGGCCATGTACTACCCGCGATAATGACTTTATCACTACCTTCTATAAAACGCTGCACTATCAATATATCTTTGTGTGCCTGTTGGATCTCAGCCACACGGTCAAAGCGCGTGTCGCCTGTCACAACACTATTGGCAATACCATGCTTGAGTAGTAAGGCATGCGAATCGGCATCCTGCACGAAGAGCTGCGTGAAGCATTTGAGCAGATTGAGATAGGGCTTGCCCCATGGTTTGAAAAATAACTGCTGGGGACGGAAGATGGACGAAATACTATAAGTAGGAATATTGGCTTTCTTAAGCGCGCGTAGATAAGCGGGCCAGAACTCATACTTGACAAAGATAGCCATGCTCGGCTCAATCGCTGCCAACCATGCCTTGGCATTGCGGCGTGTGGCGAAAGGCAAGTAGAGCACTTTATCCACTTTGTCATAGCCCTTGCGCAATTCATAACCCGAGGGACTGAAGAAAGTGAGCACTATCTTGCGTGTGGGTTGCTCGCGCTTGAGACGCTCGATGAGCGGACGCGCCTGCTCGAACTCGCCTACAGAAGAGACATGAAACCAAACAGCCCCCTTGAGGTGCTGTGTATTAGCGTCCTTATGAAGCACCTCCCGGTAAGTGGCGCGCTGACCCTTCACCAGCAATCGTGCTTTCTTGTGCCCAAATAAGGCAACTATGCGTATGAGTAAAAAGTATAAAATCATGTGTGCGATGCGCGCCGCGCATAAAAAACCGCACAAAGGTACAACAAAATAATCAATTATGCAAGATTTTTGAGAGATTTTTTTCTAAATAGAATAATTTCATTATTTACGAAACAACTTATTTGCTAATCTACGAAAAAAAGTGTAAATTTGCACTCGAATTTATAATGGAGTAGTGTGCTCCTTTGAGAGATGGAAAATAAGAAAACAGTTATATTAGCAATCGAGTCCAGTTGTGACGACACTTCATCAGCAGTCATCATAGATGGTTTGCTATGCAGTAATGTGATAGCCAGCCAGAAAGTGCATGAGGAGTTCGGTGGCGTAGTGCCCGAATTGGCAAGTCGTGCGCACCAGCTGAATATCGTACCTGTGGTGGATACGGCGCTCAAGCGCGCAGGCGTGGAGGCGAGCGACCTATCTGCTATCGCTTTCACACGCGGTCCAGGACTACTTGGGTCGCTCTTGGTGGGCACTTCGTTTGCGAAAGGATTAGCTCTTTCGCTGGATATACCTTTGATAGATGTTAATCATCTACAAGGCCATATATTAGCGCATTTCATCGCGCCCAGCGAGGCACTTGTAGCCCAGACACCCGGTTTGCAAGGCATAGAGATAAAGCACCCTGCTTTCCCATTCTTGTGCTTGTTGGTATCAGGTGGAAATAGTCAGATTGTATTGGTCAAGGCGCCAGACGACATGCAGATCATCGGGCAGACGATAGACGACGCAGCGGGCGAGGCGTTCGATAAGTGCGCCAAGGTCTTAGGACTGCCGTACCCCGGTGGACCATGGATAGATAAATTAGCCAAACAAGGAGATCCTACCAAATACCCATTTGCCAAACCCAATATAGCGGGGTATGACTACTCTTTCTCGGGGCTCAAAACATCTTTCTTATACACCCTTCGTGATATGCTGCGTGCGCACGAGGTGGAGACGATAGATGAGTTGGCTGAACGCGTGCCTCACTTACGCGAAGATATGTGTGCGTCGCTGCAGGCTACCGTGGTGGATATTTTGATGCGCAAACTTAAGAAAGCTGCGCAGGATTTGCATATCCGTCAAGTGGCAGTTGCGGGCGGCGTGAGTGCGAATAGCGCACTACGGCAAGCCTTTATAGATTACGGAAAACGGTACCAATGGGAAGTATTCATCCCGCCTTTCTCCTTCACCACAGATAACGCTGCCATGGTGTGCCAAGCAGGCTATTTCAAGTACCTAAAAGGTGATTTCTGCGCTATAGACGAGGTGCCCTATGCGAAGACAAAGATTTGAGTTTAGAGTTTAATGAGTAAGGTGGAATACATATCAGTATTAAAGCCCTACAGAGATGTGATAATCTTTGTAGTAACGCTCTTTATTGCCAATTATGCATGGAAATACACCGTGACGGGTGATGAGAATGGGGATATGGTGAGTTGGTTCGGGCTTGATATAACGGCGCCATTCGAATGGATGGCTTGCCATATTGCTTCCGTGGTCTATGAGTTGATAGCACTCTTTCGCAATACAGTCTATATGGTGGGCGAACATACTATTCGCTTCCAGTCAGGCAATGCCACTACTATCATCTGGGGATGTACGGCTCTTAAGCAGATGTTCATATGGTTATGCCTCATACTCACCGTTCGCGGAGGGTGGAAACATAAGATTTGGTATATACCTGTAGGCTGGGTGTGCTGTTATTTATTTAATATACTCCGTATATTCCTAATAGCTCTTTTTGTGGAGCACCATCCAGAATGGTTCCATATGCTGCACGATTATATTTTCAAATACCTATTCTATGGTATGCTTTTCTGTCTCTGGGTGCTCTTCGTAGAAAAAATCAGAGGCTAATCCTTCTCATTTCTTATTTAAGTACTTCGTTTTATTATCCATAGATGCGTGTATACATGAAAAATCGAGTGGACATATTATGGAATGGTTACTATAGTACATAACCATAGGTGAGAGTACGGCTTTGTAAAAAAAAAGAGAACCGGAGTTCTCTTTTGAGCCACTGGCCGGACTCGAGAATTGCCAAAGCAATAATCGACAGAGCGTAGCGGCGGAGAACCATAGGTGAGAGTACGGCTTTATAAAAAAAGAGAACCGAAGTTCTCTTTTGAGCCACTGGCCGGACTCGAGAATTGCCAAAGCAATAATCGACAGAGCGTAGCGGCGGAGAACCATAGGTGAGAGTACGGCTTTATAAAAAAA
>JAZNGV010000022.1:0-10698 GCA_045576595.1 Paludibacteraceae bacterium
CCGGACTGAAAATAGTCATCCAAAACTTGTTGTTTGAACGATTGAGAATAATGATTTAGTGTTCGCTGCATAAAACTAAAATCTTAAAATTTGACACTTTTTATTCGTTTTATGAGTAAACCTATTTCAGTACAAGACACGCCTCTTTTCAACCCGCAAAAGTTTCCGATTATTAAGATTTAGGCGTACGAGCAACTTGCATACTCTATCACAAACAAAAACATAAACCAACGAAGTGTTTGTGTTTTTGAGAGGAGGAAGCACGACAACTATACGAGATACGGATGTATCGAAGTCATTGATCGCCGCTTCCGACGAAGCTGCCAATCAGTTACTCTCAAGCCACTCTCGCGACTCTTCCATACATGGCATAAGAAAAGTCGGTTGTTAAGATTCAAATATAGCAAAAGCAGATGACCTTGATCACCTGCTTTATTACAATAAAAGATATAGGGTTCATATTTTAAAACATCCTATTTACTGGGTTTTGCAAATGGATTCAATAAGCGTTGCTGGTAATCACTTTGTTGATCACTTCCGCTTGTCGTGTAGCCATTATATAGTTCGTTATAATAATATATCGTGTTGGCTGCTTTATACAATTTGCGACTTGATTGCTTTTCGTATTCCAGATAGAAACAATTTCCCGTATCGAATTTATAGATTTTATCATAAACCTTCACCGGATATGTTTCCTTGTAGTTTTTGTTATCATCGTCAGTAAGGTTTTGGCACGGACGCTTTGCTCGTTCTACATACTCATATGTATAAGGCCGTGCGTAATTTATAATTTTAGATACATAGAAATTGTTTTCAATTATTCTATCCTGCTGATTCTCCCCTAATCTATAAGTAATATAGTTTGAGAAACGCAAAGGACTATTATTTTCATCAAATGAGATAGAGGCCTTTTCGCTTGGGTATCTATCTAAGTCGCAATCCAATAGAATCGCATTAGCGATAGCATATTCTGATACTATTTTTGCAGAATGAGGAGGCAAGGCAATAATTTTCTGCTCTTTTGCAGAAATTGATGAAGAAGTACTAATTGCATAGGTATTAGCCAAAGCAGCCGAGCGCAAGTAACCATATGTTTCTGATTTCTGAGCGTTCACAGAAGTAAATATCGGATCATAAGTAGTAAGTGGCAAATTTCCAAAGTTTCCTAAATAAGCTGCACTTGCTCCGTACGAATACGATAGATTAGCAGAGGCAGCCACAGAAGAAGAAAGTTGGGTAGATGTAGAGTTTGTTGTAGTTTCACCCCAAGCACGTTCTTTGTAATAATCATTTGCTATTCCGTTTCTGATAAAGAAAGATTTGCTTAAATCCACATACATGATTTGGTCGGTTTTGTTAAAGATACCAAAACTAGCATCTCCTCCGTTTGCCCATAACGAGTAGAAAACTAAACACTCATCATCCTCATAAACAAGTCCTCCATTTTGTTGCTTAACGGGAGCAGATTGTTTAGATGATTGTGTTTCAAAAACTTGTACGAAATGGTACATTTGTGCACACGAAGCACATAAAACAGCTACGCATAGTAGCGATAGAAATTTTGTTTTCATGTTATTTATAATTTGTTTTGTTAATAAAAAGTGCGAGTTTCTTATCGTGTCGCCAAGGCACCCCTGCAAAGGAACCTTATTAGCTCTAAGAAACTCACACCAAAGTATGAGCATCTATTATTGAGCTAACAAAGTACACCTTTAACGGGTACACTTATCGCTTGTTATTTCTGCGTCTTATTCCTAAACGATTTGCAGGGGTTTTCGGCTGACACGAAATAATAGTAATGCTTTGTTTTTATTTAATTGCGCAACGCTTTGCGCTTGTCTTTGCTATTTTACGTCGGCAAGCGACATTATATGTTTTGCAAATATCTTATTCCCAATCTGTTCTTTCAATCATCTTTTTCATGAATTTATAATCAGTTTTATCCATGGTAGCAAATTTTCTATGTTTCGCTTTAGAGAAGTATTCAGCGATTTGGAAGGCTGATGTAGCTATAATGTTATGCCCAATACAATAACTCACAACTGCTTCGTACTCAAAAGGAACTTTATAGTGAGCTAATGCATTTGCCATCTGTCTTAGCCTATCTTCATCATATGGGTGCAAAAAGCGTTCATTGGGATAAGATGTGTCTTTTATCCATTCTATCGCGTTTTTTACTCGTTCATCTAAATTACATGAACTTTGTATAGGTTCATTTGTATCTATGTCTATTGCATTATAAATTCTCAGCAATTGAGCATTTTCTTCTAACAACCAAGGAATAATAATCCAAAACTCCACACGACTTTTATTTAGGAATTCTTTCAGATTATTTGTTGGGACACCTATTATGATAAGTAATTCTCTTCCCCTTTCATCGGACAAAATATCTTTGGGAGAATATGAACGAATAGTATGAATTTGTATTTTCTTACCTATCTTATTAGGATATATATGCTCCTTGCATTGTTTTACATTAATGCCTAATTCATTTTGTATAAATGACTCAAATTGATGTGATTGATAAACCAACAATGTAATAGTATCAATATATGGGTATTGAGATAGTAATTGAGAGGCAAAAATCCACGCTTTCTTCACATCTCCTTTTTGAAAGACATTATGGTTAATATAATACATTCTCATGATTTTGTAATTTCAAAAATTAGTTAATATCCTGCCATCTGTTTTCGTAGTGTCTAAACATTTAAAAGCAATCCATTCAGTTCAACTATTCCCAAGAAATTTAATATCTACATATTTCACCTACTCCTCCAATTATACTTTCTGCTCCATATGTTACGAGTTTGAAGCCATCTTTATTTCTGGCATGTTGTGCATGACCTCTTTCCTCTCTTGCCCATGAAAGTAGTTGATTTTCGTAAGGAGTCAACTGTCTATGCAAGATTCTCTGCTCACTCTCAAAATTTGCTACTATTTCGTTGTAGAAATTATAAGTGTATTGTGCATATAAAAACATTCCCGCATGTAACATAGCCGATGCTGTTGTATGTTTTTATTCCACAACAGGTTTTAATTCATTCATGTCAGCAATGAACACCTCATTCGTTGCATAAAATAAAATCCCTGTTGAACGCATGAGTTTTGTGAATTCTATCGTATCACCAATGATGTCATCATTAAAGGCAGTATGTCTGCGCGGAAAAGAAATGATGCCATATACAAGTTCCGATGTTACTATGTTTCGCGATTTGAAATCATTGGATACATTTGTTATCTGACGAATTGCCTTTGCCTTATATTTGAGAATATTACTCTCGTCACAATCTTTAATCTCAAAAAATGCAACCCAATTAGCAACATCCTTTACATACATTCCGCCTTCACAGTGTTCAATATTGTTCCCTGCTATATCTTCAAAGGTATAATCATTGAAAGTTGCTATCTCTATAGGCAATCTTTTTTCATTATGGAACAAGACAGCATCAACAGCGGTGCCATCATCCATCGTTGGCAACGAGGTGGAAATTTCCACAAAACGCGGATTAATTGTACCTTGTGTACGTCTTGTAAAATCAGCAATGTAGATGGTAGAATCTGATTTTTCAAGAAAAGAGGTTTGAGGATGCGTCGCCAATATGTCTGTTTTAGTTACCATAATAAGCTAACATACTCATATATTCATTGTAAATCTTTTTGTTGGCACGGTTCAGATAGTTATTGTCCAATAAGCCATCTTCGTCCTGGATGGATTTTAATTCTCCATCGTGAATCTCATATACTGCCACTTCTTTGGGCAAAATCCAGCCGTCACGAGAACAGAGATCAGTTGAAGATACTTTATCCTTTACGAGACCGCCAATAAGACAATTATTCAAAGCGAAAAGGATATAAGGACTATGCGTCGTTAAGAGTAAAGAATTTTCATGTTCTTCGTGCTGAATGTTTTTTAACATCCAATACAATAATGTCTCCTGCGCTTCTGGGAAAAGATTTTGCTCGGGTTCTTCTACATAAAGATTTGTATTTTTGTAGAAAAACTTGCGTTCTAGAGACTCCAACATGTCTTGAGTAGAATCATCTATTATTTGACGAACTATAGGACTCTGTAATAATTCATCTGCCTCATGCGAGTATTCTTGTTCTGTAGCAGATAAATGTTCTAGTTGCGTACGGATAGCCCCTATATTGGAATACAAATCTTTTAGTTGCTTTAATTGCTCATAAGACAAAGGCTTGTAGCGTTCATATACACCAGATAAGACATAGTGCATTACCGCACACAAAGGCAGAATAGACTGCACCCCACTGGATGCATTCGCCAATTTTAGTGATGTCTCTCCATCTTTGATTTCGTCAGAGTCGTTTTTTTTAATATAATGATAAGCGATTGGACGTTGTAACAATTTAGACAAATCTATATCTTTCAAATACTCTCTGGCTTCAAACCAATCGTACATGAAATATAGTATCAAATCATTTGTGTCATTGTATTTCTTTAAGTTCGGGATAGCTGTAATCAAATTTCTTTCAGCCGGAATATAGCAAACTTTCGGATATGTATATACTTTATCTATCTTTGTAATCTTGACTTTCCCGTTTTCATATTCCAATGTGATATAGTTTCCTTCATATTTGATATAACTATCCTCTCTAAAATATCCTTCCAAACGATGATATTCAACAAGTCCGTCAATAAAATTATTCTCAGACATGAAATATTGACTTTCTTTCTCAAAGTTGTTGTAACAACGCTTTTCCACCCATTGACAGTGACATAACAATTTAGCAATAGTACTTTTTCCACTGCTTTGCGGACCTAAAATAAAAGTCACTTTTTTTAGCGTCATTTCAACCTTTGAAATAGAACCAATATTACAAATTTTAATTCTACACATAATCTTTACATTAGACAAAGTATACAATTCGGTTGCAAAGTTACTGCTTTTTTTTGACACATACAAATTATTTTGCGACTTTTTCGAAATTATATAGTATTTCCAGTCGAATTAGACCGTAGAAACCTACGACGCCAAGAAAAAGAATTAATGGGTTCAGGAGAGTAGTAGTAGTAGCTACACAAAACAAAAGAGCCCGAGAATAATCTCGAGCTCTCCATGACCAGCGTGGTGGTATTCGCTAATAATGTTTCTAATAAGTGATACATATTATGTTATGATTGATTTTTCTTTCTGAATACTACATGTTCGTTCAAGACGAAGTTCGCGATGCCGGAAACGCAGAGGGCGAGGATATTGCAAATCAGCACATCCCATCCGCCGGAGAAGCGTTCGATCAGCAGCAGCGCACCCATCTTTATCAGGAATGTGCCGGTACAAGAGAGGTTGTAGCCCGCGTAATGGCGGAAAAACGAGCGGAGCGTGTGCGCAGAAATACGGTCGCGCCATACGGAGAAGTACGCAAACGCGAAATTGATCAGCACGGCACATTCAAAGGAGATGAACGGCGAAAGCAGGTACTCGCCCCAGTAATAGCCTTTGAACAAATAATGCGAACAGAGCCACAGCACGCACATGTCCACCGCCGTTCCTGCCAGCGTGGAGAGCAAAAAACGGAGATACCGGATTGCTATGCCTTTAACCTGCCCATGTTTCGGATGTTTGGGTAGTGGGTCTTGTTTGGCGAACCAGTGCAGGTCCTTGAAGAAACTGACGAAATAGAAGACACAGAGAATAGCCAGAATGCCTATGCCGATGATGTCCAGCGTGCCGTAATGGATTGTTTCGCCTAAATAAGAGAACGAACCATGGTATGCGGTAAGCGCAGGCACGTACATCAGCAGGATATTGGCAATAATGATGATGAGCCGGAACTCCGTCGGACCCATTTTTCCGTATGTCAGTTTGAATTCACTTTTGAGGTGGGCATTGATGCTGACATAGACCGTGAGCGCCAGATAAGCGGCATAACAGAGAGCCGCCACGCCCATATTCACCAACGGTGAGAGACCTGCTCCGATAAACATAAACGCCTCGGTCACCGTGTCGATGTTATGGTCGAGGTAATAGCCATAGAGCGGCCGCTGTGTGTTGCGCACACGGGCGATAGTGCCGTCCAGCGAATCGCCGAACCAGTTGATGACCAAGCCCAAGCACGACAGCCACAGCCAATAAATGCTGTAGTGCGTGAGGAAGAACCCGAGACCGCAGAGTGCCGAGCCGAAAAGCCCGAACCATGTCAGCATGTCGCTGGTGACCCATTGGGGCATACGCGATGCCATCCATACGAGTGCTTTTTTCTCCACCCCGTTCAGCAGCGAGGTCTGAATACGTGTTGATTGTTTGATTTCCATATTTATTGTTTTATTAAATATTATACTATCGGTGCCAAGTGGCGCATAAGGCGTTGCCACGGCGTGGGATGCGCTTCTGCTGCTATGACCAAACGGCAGATGGGGAGGTCATTCTCGAATATCTGTTTCTGGCGTAACGCCACCGCACGGTCATAGAAGAATGTATTGATCTCGTAGTCGATGCCGAAACTGCGGGAATCAAGGTTCGCCGACCCGACGCACGAGAGGTAATCGTCGCAGACGATGGTCTTGCTGTGCATGAACTCGCCCGAGCGGACATAGAGCTGCACACCGGCTTCCGTCAGTTCGGCGTAATAACTCTTGTTAATGGGTCGCATGATTGCCGTATCGCAATGTTCTGGCACCATAACCCGCACATCCACACCGCGTTGCGCCGCATTGCGCATGGCACTGATGAGCGACGGCGGCGGTGCAATATACGGACTTTGGAACCAGACATATTTCTGCGCATGGTTCAGAATCCATTCATAGGCTGTCAGCAGCACCGGCTCGGGCGAGGTCGGGTCATCCGGCGTGACCTGCGTTAGCGTGCCCAAAGACTGACCGCAGGAGGGGGTGTCCAAATGGAAGAAGAAAGAGTTTACAGCAGAATAGAGTTGCCCTCCTGCGGCGAGCCATGTGTCTAAAAGCGCATATTGCAGCGAAGCGACCGCCTCGCCCGTGAGACGCAGGTGCGTATCGCGCCACTGATAAAAATAATGGTCGTTGATATTCATGCCACCGGTGTAACCAATTCTGTTGTCGATGACCACTATCTTCCGGTGGTCACGGTAACTGAGCGTCAGCAGAAAACGCAGTAGCGAGAACCGCGAATCGGAGAAATTGACCACCTCCACACCTGCCTTGCGCATGGAGCGGAAATAGAGGTTCGGAATAGGCCAGTTAGCAATGTTCTCGTTAATGAACCGCACTTTGACGCCCTGCCGCGCTTTCGCCATCAGAAGCCGCCTGATCCGCCGGCTGCTCTTGTCTATACCGAAATGGTAGTACTCCATGTGGATGGACTCTTTGGCGTTCAGGATGTCGCCGATGAGCAGGTCATATTTGCGCCTGCCTGAAGTGATGATCTCCACATCAGAAACCGCCACACTCGGTCGTCCGTTCTGAGCAAGCAGCATGGCTAACGGACGGAAACGCTGCTCCACGCGCATCGTGAGGCTGTTGGAGAACAGCAGCCGTTGCAGCGCTTCGGTGTCCTCTGCCTGCATTCTCGCATGAAACCGGCGGTGCTTGCGTTCATAGTTGCGGCTGCTGCGCCAGTTGATACCGAACACCAACCACAAGAGCACCGCCACGCCAAACAGCGTCAGGAATATAATAATTAGCGGATGCATCAGTCAATTTTACTCTTGTTGGATGCAAGGAGCGGCGCGAGGAACTGCTCCAAATCTATCGCATCATAAAATACCGGCGTTGGATAGAAATGCAGCGCGGCATCCAAGGCATCATCTATGATATCCGGAATATCCTGCGGACGCATTTGCTCAATATGGTCCGGCAACTCGAACAAGACGCGCTGCTGATCTATCCAACTGATAAATAGCCGTGCGGTGCGCTCGTCCGGCAGGTCGATAGACACTATACCTGTCTGGCGAGCCAGCGAAGCGATCTCCTGCTCCGCTTTCGCACTATACGACTTTAATATCTTCGGCAAAACGATTGCTTCTGCCGCTCCCTCCGGGATGAAATAACTGAAATGAACGGCATAGCCGATAGCCTGCGCATAGCCTCCGTAGCCGCGCTCAGACAACTGCTCCGCCTGCTCCACAGCTTTCTTCAACATCGCTTCTGCCAATTCGGTATTCTCTACAACGAGCGCCATCGCCTGATTCATCTGCACAATGATTTGCACAGCCGAAGCCTGTACCTCTTTGCGACTGAAGAGCGACAGATACGCCTCTGTCGCTAATGTCAGCGCGTGCATATATATCACGCCCGGATGCGAGTTTTTATGGGTTTGCGTAGTGGTCATAATGGTTTCATTTCTTATGTTTCAGATGTTTCTCTTTCCATTGCTGCATCTTATATAGCCGCCGCTGACGGTTGAGCGCATGTTCCTGCTGACGCGCATAGAGTTGCTGCTGATGTGCCATAATCTCATCGCGGTGCTCTTCCATATACCGCTCCAAACGGCTCTTCCGCGGTTTGACTTCCTCCGGCGGAACGCCTGTTGTATAAGCGGACAGCGCGTAATACCGTTTGCGGACAAAGAACAGACGAACCAACCACGCTACGAAAAAACCGTCCGATAAAACATGGTAAACGATGTTCCAAGGATGGGGGATGGTGAGGAATAATGCAACAAACCATACCGCCAAATCAATGCCAAAGACGATGTCCCACCAACGCCCCTTGTCCTTGAAATCCAAACAGTTATAGCCCTCATCGCTTACCATAATTGTCTCAGTGGCGGAGAGTGTCATGTCTATTGTCTTGCCTTTCTTCCCGAAGGGCACGAAACTGCCCGTGCGGATGGTTACGGTATAATAACCGGCAGGCAGACGCAGCCGTGCCTGCGGAGTGCGCATCACTCCCGCCAACCGACCGTTGATGATCACTTGGTAAGGCATCTTCAGCAAGTAATCTCTCTGCCTGTGTGTAATAATCAGTTCCGCCATAACAACTTAACGATTTAACGGTTTAACAGTTTTACGGTTTAACAATCCTTCGTTACGGGCACCATACTATATGCAAAAGTGTTGTAACAATTGTCTGCTGTCCGCAGTTTATGAAACGCCCAGACAAAAGCCATACCGTCTGCTATCCTTTTGAGCACCAAAACCGCCATCGTAGCACCGGCCGTTAAACGCCCGACCAGAGTTCCGGTCAAAGACAAGAGAATTGCCAATACCAACATAAAATCCCACCTCTTATCTTTGCCGGATATGATCAGATAATTCGCCCGTTCCGGTTCAATGCGCGTATATGCCCGTGAGGAGAATATCGGTACGATGCTCCGTACTTCCAAATATCCGTTTCCTTCGGGAACAGACACTCGTTCTTCTTTCTTTTTGGTTGTGCAGAGGTACTTGTTTTGAAAATATATTGTCCTCGGCACAGGTAGTAATTGGTTACTATGTATGATCAGTTCCGCCATAACAACTTAACGATTTAACATTTTTCTAACAAACAATGTGCCATATACCCCTTTATCAGTTTTCCATATTTCCCTATTTATTGACTTATGCCCTAAAATATGGCATTTGGAAAACTTTTTGCCGCTAAAACTTGCACAATTCGTAAAAAAGTACTATCTTTACAGTCGGAAACTCCACATGGTAAAGGAACAAATGCGAAAATATATAAATGCCCAAATGCCCTTATGCTGAATCAGGATATTATCTTTTCGGGAAACTTGGACGAGTTGTTGCAACGCTTCAGTAATGAAAACGACTGCGCGCTCATCATCTATTGTACGGAAGGCAAACTGCAAATCGAAATCAATGAGCAGCAATATCTCATCCGTCCGCACGACTTGTTGTTATGCCGACCGGATCTCATCATCGGCAACTACATGCGCTCTCCGGACATGAAATGCGGAGCCGTGGCGGTGCGCAAACACGCGCTGGACGATATTTTCTACCTCTGCGTGCGCGAAGATACCAAGTGGTGGGAGAAATCAAATTACATTCTGCAACATCCGGTAATCCACTTGGACGAACGGCAACAGGAACTGAGCCAGCTCTTCAACCGGCTGTTCCAGCTATACAGTGAAGACGCCCGTTCGGGACTGAGCGAAAACATCCGCCGCATCTTTGCGCAAGCCGCTATCTATGAACTGTTATGCTGGCTCGAAGAAAGCATCGAACAAACGCCGGAAACGGAGCACAAGCAAGGGCGGCAGGAAATTCTTTTCCGGGATTTTGCCCGCCTGTTGCAAGAAAACAAAGGCCGTCAGCGTGAGGTTCGGTGGTATGCCGACCGTCTGGCTGTCACGCCGAAATACCTGTCCGTAGTCTGCAACAATGTCACCGGCAAGTCTGCGCAAGTTGTCATCAACGATCTGACCGTACAGGAGATCAAACGCTTGCTCCGCCAGACGGATATGAGTGTCAAGGAGATTTGTGTAGAATTGGATTTCGTCAGTCTCAGTTTCTTCTGCAAGTATGTGAAGCAACACCTCGGCATGACCGCCCACCAATACCGTTCCTCCAGCCGAACCCACAGCACAAAATAAAAATTATAACGCGAGCACAGCAACATGGAAGGAGTAAGGGAGACGGCACAAAACAAAAGAGCCCGAGAATAATCTCGAGCTCTTGAAAGTGGCGGCTACCTACTCTCCCACAACGCAGTGCAGTACCATCGGCGATGCTGAGCTTAACGACCCTGTTCGGAATGGGAAGGGGTGGGACCTCAGCGCTATAACCACCTAAATATAGTTTAGAGTTTAGGGTTTAGAG
>JAZNGV010000023.1:0-93401 GCA_045576595.1 Paludibacteraceae bacterium
TGGCAGGGCTTAGGCAATACGACATTAGAATATGTAGATATGTCATTCAGCATTGACGATATATTATACATATTGGTATATGATAATCAACATAGCAGATATATTACCTATCATATAGACGAACTCGTCTTAGCCGTTGGACAGCCATTCTTCGTTCAAACAACCCAAGAAGGAACTTCAGTAGTCTTTGAACACAATAATGGTAAGGGTAAGGGAAATGGAAATGGTAAAAAGAATATGCCTATCTATGCTCCGTCGTATGATGTGCAGCCTACTCTCCCAAGAGTACGATTTACTATAGAAAATGAAAATATCAATGCGACTCCCGACCGACTCTACATCACTTTGCATGATGACAACCAATGCGGCAGCTATATCATTGGACGCGACCTAATGCGTATGGATAAGGGCAGCAAGCAAGTGCCTAATTTCTGGTGCCCAATGGCAGACGGCACACAATTGTCTGCGCATGGCGTTTCTATACCTACTACTTACACAACTATTCCGTTGGGTATCTTCACTCCTGCAAAGGGTGAATACACTATCAATGCGCACATGCAAGATATGGATGATTATATAGTGGAACTCTATTATCAGAATGTATGTCTTGGCACATTCATGCACGATATGCCACTCACGCTGGATTTGACAGCAGGCACATCTTACGAGTATTCTATCCGCATCAGCCGCAGAGTATCTACTGACCTCAATCCTGCAGAAGATACACAATGTGATAAGGACAATAAGTGGTATGATGTCTTAGGCAGACCATTGCCTCAGGATGCACACGGTATCTTTATCCGCAAAGGAGAGAAGATTATCAAATAGTAAATTAAATAACTTTATGAATATGAAAAAACAATATCATTCCTCTCATACTGAGGTAGTAACAATTAGTTCTCGTGGTCTTATGATACCAACCTCTCCACCGCTTGACCCGGGGATGGCACCTATACGAGAATAAATGGCACAAACACAACTAAAGGAAGGGGCACTTTGGTGCTCCTTTCATTGTTTTTGATTACACAAAAATACACCTTACACCTTACACAATCCACAATAAATTTGCATAATTCAAAAAAAATCACTACCTTTGCAGCCGATTTGAGAATGACAACAATAGTATGAAAGAAAAAATTCAATCTATTCAATCGCAAATAGCGCAATGGCAAGCCACTACTCCGCAGGAAGTAGAGGCACTTCGTATCCAGTTTCTGAGCAAGAAAGGAGAGATCACTGCTCTCTTTAATGATTTCCGTACTGTTCCTGCAGACCAAAAGCGTGAATTAGGGCAGTTGCTCAATCAGTTACGCCAAGCAGCCGAGGCGCGTATAGCCGAGTTGCGTGAGGTAGTCAGCGCGCAGCAGGCTGCCGAGGCAAATGATAGTATAGACCTCACACGCACGCCCGATCCTATCGCTATAGGCACGCGCCATCCACTCTCCTTGGTCAAAGAGGAAATAATAGATATCTTCTCCCGAATCGGTTTTGTGGTGGCAGAGGGACCCGAAGTGGAGGATGATAAGCATGTGTATGGTTTGCTCAACTTCCCGCCTGAGCACCCCGCGCGCGATATGCAGGATACCTTTTTTATAAATAAGGAAAAAGGCGTGCAGAAACCAACCGATGTACTCCTACGCTCACATACTTCATCCGTGCAGACGCGTGTGATGATGAGTCAGCAGCCGCCTATACGCGTACTCTGCCCAGGGCGTGTGTATCGTAATGAAGCTATCTCAGCGCGTGCGCATTGCTTCTTCCATCAGGTAGAGGGATTGTATATCGATGAGAATGTATCTTTCGCAGACCTGCGAGAAGCATTGTTGTATTTCGCTAAGGAGATGTTCGGTGCAGAGACGAAAATTCGTCTCCGTCCATCCTATTTCCCATTTACCGAACCGTCCGCAGAGATGGATATCTCTTGTAATATATGCGGCGGAAAAGGTTGCTCGTTCTGTAAGAATACCGGTTGGGTGGAGATTCTCGGTTGCGGTATGGTGGACCCTAATGTGCTGGAGTCTTGTGGTATTGACAGCACTAAATATACAGGTTATGCCTTCGGTATGGGGGTAGAGCGTATCACGAACCTCAAGTATCGTGTTAAGGACCTCCGCCTCTTCTCGGAGAATGATGTCCGCTTCCTGCGACAGTTCGAGAGCTGCTGAAAATAAAAAAGCACAAATTTGCAATTAAAATTTGCATATATCAAAAAAAAGCAGTACCTTTGTGCCCGATTTTGCATTTATGGCTGAGTTAGCATCGCATATTATCGACCTTTCGCGTTTGGAATTAGGCACGCATCGGTTTGATATTCAGTTAAATAGCGCTTTCTTCGCTTCGGTGGAGAAAACGGAAATACTGGGAGGTGAGGTGGCTGCTAAGGCTGTGCTTCAGTTGCGTGAGGACGATTACTCCCTCACGATGACGGTGAAGGGTATAGTGCAAGTCACTTGCGACCGATGTCTCGATGCAATGGATGTAGAGATAGACGATGAGCAAGATATAGAGCAGGAGGAGGAAAGAATGATTGACCTCGCTTGGCTCGCCTATGAATTAGTATGTATCAATCTTCCGCTGGTGTGTTGTCACCCTACAGGTGCATGCAATCCGCAAATGGATGCACTTCTCCAACAACACCTGTGTAGCACCGCTGAAGAGCCCGAAGATATAGAAATAGAATAAATAATTGTAAAATAATTAACCCCTCCACGCGGCAAGGAGGAGTCTCCCCTCGGGAGGACTGCTAACGAAGTGATAGTCCGACCGAAGAGCGGAGGCATTAGGAGCCCGTCTATTTAGCGATTAGCGGTATAGACCATTGCGACTAATTGCCGAACGCGAATGGCACATCCAAAACGAAGACAATCACACACCCGCCAAGCAAAGCGTCGTACACATGATGTAGTGAAAGCGCCTACATTGGCAGTTTGCCCTAACTGCGGCGCTATGCATATCTACCACACTGTATGCCCTACATGTGGATACTACCGTGGTAAATTAGCTATCGAGCAGGTAGCAGAGGCGTAAGTAGTGATCTCAAAAAGCAAGAATGGCTCTGATTCAATAGAATCGGAGCCTTGCTTGGCAATTTTAATGTGCGCGCGTAATACATACATATACATACGAAAATGAGTTACAATGATTTTGGTCGTGACGACCACAAGAAGCCATTCGGTTTCAAAAACAATGAACAAAGAGGCAATGCCCCAAGACCACGGTTCCAACGAACCACCTCTTCTAATGGGTTCCAACGAGCAAACAATGAGTTTGGTCGTACAAGTGGTGACGCTCAGCGTCCTAATGGAGGCATGCAGAGAAAGCGTATTAGTCGTTCATTTGGACAGCAAGGAGGATTTAAGCATAACCCTGCTGCTTATTCGGAGAGAAAAAGACAATCCTACAACCAGCAACATGAGGACCCTACTAAGCCAATCCGCTTGAATAAATACTTGGCAAACGCAGGTATCTGTTCGCGACGAGAAGCAGATGATTTCATCCGTGCAGGTGTCATCTCTGTCAATGGAGTAGTGGTCGATTCGTTAGGCGCTAAAGTGCTGCCTACAGATGAGGTGAAATTCCATGACCAACCCGTTCGCAGAGAGCGTAAGGTCTATATCCTCCTCAATAAACCAAAGAATACCGTTACTACAACGGATGACCCACAGGAGCGCCATACCGTCATCGATATAGTACGCAATGCTTGCGCAGAGCGTATCTACCCTGTAGGACGACTGGACCGTAATACTACCGGTGTACTCCTACTCACCAATGACGGAGATCTCGCAGCCAAACTGACACACCCTAAGTTTAACAAGAAAAAAATATACGCAGTCACACTCGATAAGGAACTTGAACCAGTGGATGAGGCACTCGTTCGTGCTGGTGTCGTACTCGATGATGAACGAATCATACCTGACGCACTGGAGTTCCCAAAAGACGATAGAAGACATGTGGGACTGGAGATACACTCGGGACAAAACCGTGTCGTAAGACGCATCTTTGAGAAAGTAGGATATAAAGTGACTGCCCTTGACAGAGTGTCTTTCGCGGGGTTGACGAAGAAAAATGTGGCGCGTGGTAAGTATCGTTTCCTCTCACCCAAAGAGGTCTCTATGCTCCAAATGGGCGCTTTTGAATAACATAGCGTTAGCACGCTAAATGATATGAGAAGACAGTTTCATTACATATTTTTTGCCTGCACTATCGCCCTCACGGTGATAAGCGGTATTCTCATGACACGAGTCAATGTGAATGCCGATATGACCAAATATCTGCCGGATGACTCGCAGATGAGGACAGGTTTGGATATCGTCACTAATGAGTTCGGTTCGTCCGCACAAATGGTGGGAGCAGATGTGCAAATCATGTTCGAGGCAATCAGCCCCGCGGAGATTGATGGTATGTGTGCGCTGCTTAAGGCCTATCCGGATGTGGATAAAGTGGCATATAAGTACAGCGCAGATAGTGCATATACGGTCTTTGACCTCACTGTGGCTAAAGATGTGAATCAGAAAGCCCTCGGAAAGCAAATCAGCAATCGCTTCGGCGGTAACTGTGTGGTAGAGACGAGTCAAGATGGAGCTACACCGCCTATGTCGGTGATGATCATTGCAGCAGTGCTGATAATGATAGTGCTCTTCTCAATGGCGCAGTCGTGGTTCGAACCAGTGGTGATTCTTATCTCTACAGGAGTGGCTATCGTGCTCAATATGGGTACGAATGCACTATTACCCTCTGTGTCTATCACGACGAATTTCATCGGCTCAATGTTGCAAGCAGTCCTCTCCCTGGACTACTGTATCATCTTGCTCAACCGTTATCGTCAGGAGCAAAACGAACATACAGACCGTATCACAGCAGGCATAGCGGTGAATAAGGCTATCAAAGCATCATCGTCTTCTATACTCTCTTCGGCACTCACTACCGTAGTGGGACTACTCATGCTCTGCTTCATGCGCTTGAAGATAGGAGCAGATATGGGAATCGTTTTGGCAAAAGGTGTCGTATGCTCACTTGTCTGTACTTTCACAGTCATGCCATCGCTTATGCTCCTTTTCCGCCGCATAATCAATAAGACACAAAAGCGTGTCTTCGTGCCTAATACCGATGGACTGGCGCGTTTCGTTACCTCACACAAGGTATCCATGGCTATCGGAGCCGTACTGCTCTTCTTCGTGTCGTGGTATTTCTCACAAAAGACTACTATCTTCTTCTCAGCTGAAGCAGAGTCGCAGATAGAGCAGGTCTTCCCTGCACCTAATCCAATCGTGCTTGTCTATGATACGCAAGATGAAAAAGCAATAGTGCCGCTCGTGGACTCGCTCGTGCAGGACTCAAATGTGCAAATGGTGCTCTCGTATCCTACGCTCCTCAGCCACCCACGCACACCGGAGCAAACGGTTAAACATATAGAATCGCTCATGCCGCTTATAGCCAGCCAGATGCCCGTATCTATGACTAACCAAGTGGCGCCTATACTCAATACACCATTGAGCGAAGCATTACCAATGCTCAATATGCTCTATTATATGCGAGCTAACCATAACGAGGAGACTACGATGACCTTCCCAGACTTAGCACGCTTCCTGCATACCCATTGCGTCAATAATCCGCTTATGGCATCGTTCATCGATGATGACATGCGCAAGCAAGTGGAACTATTGCAGTCTATGCTCGAACCAAGCGCAACCACTGATGTGCCGTCCACCAGCGATACATCCGACATCACTCCCTTTCCTTCAGGAGAGGGTCGGGGAGAGGCTTCTAACACCACTCTTGACTCTCCACTCACATCCGAAATCGCCCCTCTGGACTCTAAACTTGTGACAATTGATTCTTCCAAGGCAAAAGTTCCAGAACAGATAGAGGTGTCGTTGCCATTGCAGATAGAAATCATCCCATTCATAGAGCGTCTGAATGATACATATACTTCCGCTCTGACGATTGAGATGCAGAAACTGACGGATACAGCAGCTATACGATTACCAATGTCGGTTAATGAGATGGCATTCTTTATCGGTTCTACACCTACCCAGACGCGTCTGGTGTATGGCTATGCACCGGGAAAAAAGAAACTCTCACCATTGGAGTATGTGCATCTATTGACGGATGACCTCTTTAAGCGAGCAGGTTTACAAGGACTTATATCACCAGAACAGCGTACCTTGCTAACTAATCGTGCCAAACTGATGGATTTGGCGAATGTCAACGCGTCGCTCACACCAGCAGAGTTGAACCAACTCCTGCAGCGATTTGGTATCACGCATTTAACCGATGAGCAAATCGTAGCTATATCCACAGAACCGGCAAAAATAACCGAACATACAGAATTAGTAGAACCAACGGAGGCTACTGAGCCTATGGAGACAACAGAACCAACAGAATCCGCACTGGTTCAACATCCAACATCTGACATCGTACATCGTACATCAGAAGACCTTCAGGCGGAACTCTTTGCTGAATTGGCTTTTGGAGGCAAGCGCTACACACCTACGCAGATGGCAACCAAACTATCGCGTTTGATGAAGTTATCGGGTGTGAAGAGTGCGCCTATCACGCAGGAACAGATGTCACTGCTATATACATATTATGAGTCGGTGCAACACCCATCTGATACAATGCGCGTGGGATTAGACCAACTCATCGCGTATGTGTGTGATACACTTCTCAATGATACGCGTGTGGCACCGATGGTGCCGGATTCTATACGCACGCAGATAATAGGTGTGCAAGACCAACTAATGGAAGGAATGGGACAGTTGCGCCAAGAGAACCATTCGCTCTGTGTCATACTCACTTCATTACCGGCTGAGTCGAAACAAACAACGGCTTTTGTTAATTCGCTCAAAACGAAAGCAGACACTGCGCTTACGCATGATTATTATATGTTAGGTGAGTCGGTGATGTATGTAGAGATGCAAGCAGGATTTAATCATGAGATGAATGTAGTCACACTCCTCACTATCTTGGCTATCTTCCTCATTGTGGCTATCACTTTCCGTTCGGTTATTGTCCCTACTATCTTGGTTGCAACAGTGATGACGGCTGTATATGTCAATGTGGTGGTTTCAGGATTAGTGTCGGGACAGATGTTATACTTGGCATATTTGATTGTGCAAGCCATCCTGATGGGTGCTACGATAGACTACGGAATCTTATTCGCTAATTACTATCGCGAGAATCGCCGTACGATGACTCGCCGCGAAGCGGCTGTAGCAGCATATAGGGGGTCTATACGCACTATCCTCACTTCGGGACTGATTATGGTTATTGCCCCGGGTGTGATGGCTGCTTTGATAAAAGATGTGATGATTAGTAATATCGTTAGTTGCTTGGCTGTCGGTGCGTTCATGGCTATCGTGCTTATCCTGACGGTTGTACCAGCCGTCCTCGTGGCTCTTGACCGCCTGGTGGTGTATGGCAAGAAGAACCGCTTCTCCGCCCCAAAACCTACCGAACCCAACAGCCAAACAAAATAATGTATATATGACAACACTGACAGATAAAGAAAAAGAGGCTCAAATGGCAGCAATGAAGTCCTTTGATGAGGATATGCCTTCGGTTGGTATCTTCTGGTATGACCCGGAAGAACATGAGTTCTTTGGTGTGTATAAGAAAGAACTTACGCCTAAGATGATAGAAGATGCTGCAGAGAAGGGTCTTCCATTTATCAATTATCCTAAGTTGCACCGCCAGATATGGAAAGAGCAATACTTCCGTGCTTTAGCCGAACATAAACCGACTAAGTTCAAAGGTGATTACACGCAAATTCCTCGTGGTCGCGTAGCATGGAATATTGATAAGTTTATAGTTTTTGTGGGTAAATGGGCAGAAGAAATACAGGATGAGTTGACAGAACTGATTGATAAGCATTTTGCTCTTCCTTTTTTTGAATTTGTATATGACGAGCACTGGGATTTAGGTCACGGTTGGTCCGGTGATTTTTAGTACATCATCCTCTAAACGAATACGAAGTATGACTCAAAGCGATTTATTATATCATATCCGCGGTGCCGCGATGGAGGTGTATAATACTCTCGGCCCAGGCTTATTAGAGTCGGTGTACCATAGAGCGATGGCTTGTGAGTTAGCGAATAGAGGATTGAAAGTGGAATCCGAGGTGCCCGTGGCTGTGTATTATAAGGGTTGTTTAATAGAGGGTGGTTTCCGTTTGGACTTATTGGTGGAGGATGAGGTTATCATAGAACTAAAGTCTGTAGAGGAGATAATGCCAATCCATTTTAAGCAATTGAAGACATATATGAAGTTGTCTGGCAAAGAGAATGGTGTATTGATCAATTTTAATACATATGATTTGAGTCATGGTATTCGTTTAGTTAAATTAAACTTAACTAAAAAATAGATTTGTAATTATTTTGAGGATTATTGGTAGTATAGCTTCATGTAGTGAAAGATGATAGGGAGTAATAGATTGATATAGCATCAGCCCGCAGATGCGATGGATGAATGGATTATAAATCGAGTCCAAGCTCGCTTGAGTGAAGATATATAAGACATTAATACAAAGATAGAATCGTCTATCGTCATCAATCTATACTTACAAAATATAAATAAGATTTACTGAAGATTTCTGCCCAAGGGCAAGGAGATAACAAAATAGAGCATAAATAAAAAAAACATATGGCAACCGCAATTGAATTTAACCATGTAGGCAAGCAATACCGCCTCGGCCTCGTCTCCACAGGCACCCTCAGCCACGATCTCAACCGCTGGTGGCGCACCTCTATCTTGGGCCAAGAAGACCCATACCTCAAGATTGGCGATGTCAATGACCGCGCCAGCAAGGCTAACTCCGACTATGTCTGGGCACTGCGTGATATCGATTTCAAGGTAGAAGAAGGTGATGTGGTAGGTATAATTGGTAAGAACGGCGCGGGCAAGTCCACCTTGCTCAAACTTCTCAGCAAAGTGACGGCTCCTACTATTGGCACTATCCGTGCAAGGGGCAGAATTGCCAGTTTGTTGGAGGTAGGTACGGGTTTTCATGGTGAGATGACGGGTAGGGAAAATATCTATATGAACGGTGCTATCTTGGGTATGACTAAGCAGGAGATTGCCGCTAAACTGGATGAGATTATTGATTTCAGTGGTTGTGAGAAGTATATCGACACGCCTGTTAAGCGCTATAGTAGTGGTATGACGGTCCGTTTGGGTTTTGCTGTCGCTGCTTTCCTTGAACCAGAGATTTTAGTGGTGGACGAGGTCCTCGCTGTCGGTGACGCCGAATTCCAAAAGAAAGCTATTGGCAAGATGAAAGATGTCTCCCAAGGCCAAGGCCGCACCGTCCTCTTCGTGAGTCATAATATGGGAAGTGTTCGGAGTTTATGTAATACAGGTGTTTTGTTGGAGAATGGAACACTAAAATTGACAGGTGATATAGATTACGTAGTTAATCAATATATGAAATCAACGCAAATAGATTCTTTGGAAGGTTTTTGGAATCGTAAGGCAATAGATTCAGATAAGGACTTTCAGATGTTGCATGCGGAGTTTCAAAATGCACAGGGGGAACCGCAAGCAATATTTTCGTGTGACGAAGATATTGTACTGGAGATGACGATTTTAGTGCGTAAAAAGATACCTGGTATATATGGTTACTTCCATTTTTGTAAGCCTGCGGATGAGTCTCCTGTCTGGGTGTCTGATAGTAATGATGTTATCGCAAATCAGTTAGAGAATCTACCAATAGGAGAATCAAAAGTTCGTATTTGTTTCCCCAAACGAACATTGGCAGGAGGTGAGTATTTAGCAGGTGTAAACTTTACGAGTCGTTTTAATGTCACTGGTTTTAATGTTGATTCACCACAATTTTTTGCAAAAATAGAGGTGCACGACTATGCAACAGATAGAGCGGATAGTCGTCTAGGATTCTATAGTACTTTGTTAAATTGGGACATAATAAAATAAATGATGTTTAATCTATCACAATTTATATCATCATATATTACTCGTCGTTCGGTGAGTATGTTCGCTGCGGATATAGAGGCTAATAAACAACAACTTGCTGCAGAGATACAATCTAAGAGAGTGTGTGTGATTGGTGGTGCGGGATCAATAGGTTCTTCATTCATTAAGGCGTTGCTACAATTTAAACCTAAACAGCTCGTCGTCGTGGATTTGAATGAAAATGGATTGGCAGAATTAACGCGTGACTTGCGCAGTAGTGCCAATATTACAGTACCGGAGGATTATCGTACTTACACGCTCGATTTTGCAAGTCCTATCTTTGAGCGAATCTTCCGTGAGGAGCATGGTTTTGATATAGTTGCTAATTTCTCCGCGCATAAACATGTCCGTTCGGAGCGCGACCGATATTCGGTGCAAGCCTTGATTGAGAACAATGATATAAAGGCGAAGAAACTGATGGATATGATGCTAGAATATAAGCCGGAGCATTTCTTCTGTGTCAGCACGGACAAAGCTGCCAATCCTGTGAACATCATGGGAGCCAGCAAGCGCATCTTGGAAGATTTGATCATGGCGTATTCCTCTGAGTACAACGTAACAACAGCTCGTTTTGCCAATGTGGCATTCTCGAACGGTTCGTTGCCGGACGGTTGGTTGCATCGCTTGCAGAAATATCAGCCGTTAGCAGCACCTAATGATGTAAAACGCTATTTTGTGTCTCCCGAAGAAAGCGGACAGATATGTTTGTTGGCTTGCATCTTAGGTAAGAGTGGAGAGGTTTTCTTCCCTAAATTGGGCGAAGAACAGATGTTAAAGTTCTCGGATATATGTGATGATTTTATTCGCGAACAAGGCCTGCAGAAACACCTCTGTGCTACCGATGAAGAAGCGAAGCAATTCGCTGCCTCTCTCGACTCTAAGTCTCAACCTTACCCCGTCATCTACACCGGTAGCAACACGACAGGCGAGAAAGCCTACGAGGAATTTTATGTGGAGGGAGAAAAAATCAATACCACTCGTTTTCAAAGCTTGGGTGTGGTAGAGCAATCACAGCGTCATTTGATGCGGGAAGTAAATCAATTATTAGAACAACTCGAGTCTATATTCTCTCGTCCGAACTTTACGAAAGCAGAGGTGGTTGACGCAATTAAATCCTTTATCCCGACTTTTGAACACGAGGAAAAGGGAAAGAACTTGGATAGCAAAATGTAAAAACAAAATTATATACCCAGCGATTATTAGTAGTTATTAGATTGATATCACACTATGTTTTTGGTTGTCAAGACGTGTCCTTCTTTCAATACTTCTTGGGGTGTGTAAGCACTATTAACTTTGTTAATCAACTTAAAAATATAAAATCTATAGATATGAGAGAATTTTTTGAACGGTGGACGGGAGCAAACCTGGACAGGTCCAAAAACAAGAAATATCGTGTGAAGGATTCTAATAGTGAACATAATAGGATGCTCTAGTGAGTTCGACTCTCACCTGTCCACAATGGTAAACTATGGCAGATTATAAACAAATAGTAGATTTCATCCGAGACTTATACGGCGGCCAGGATTTTGTACCATTGGCAGTGCCGAAGTTTATAGGAAACGAAAAAAAGTATCTTAACGAGTGCATTGATACTACATTCGTCAGCAGCGTCGGTAAGTTCGTGGATCGGTTTGAAGAGGATATGGCGCGCTACACGGGTGCCAAATGTGCAGTGGTATGCGTCAGTGGAACGAATGCGTTGCATATGGCTTTGATGCTTGTCGGAGTGGAACGCGACGACGAAGTGCTGACGCAAGCCCTGACCTTCATCGCAACCTGCAATGCCCTCAGTTATATTGGTGCTCATCCTGTGTTCTTGGATGTGGATGTGGAGACAATGGGGCTTTCTCCAGATGCTGTGAAAGAATGGCTCGCCAAGAACGCTGAGATCCGCAATGGTCAATGCTATAACAAATGTACCGGTCGCAGGGTGAAAGCCTGCGTTTCGATGCACACATTCGGTCGTCCGGTTCGCTTGGACGAACTGGTTGCTGTCTGCGAGGAATATCATATTGAGTTGGTGGAAGATGCGGCAGAGAGTATCGGTAGCCTGTATAAAGGCAAACATACCGGAACCTTTGGCAAAGTCGGTGCTTTGAGTTTCAATGGTAATAAGACGATTACAACCGGTGGCGGAGGAATGTTGCTGTTTAATGACGAAGAGTTGGGCGCATATGCTAAGCATCTCACCACACAAGCCAAGATTCCTCATCGCTGGGAGTTCCGCCATGACCATATCGGCTATAACTATCGAATGCCGAATATCAATGCCGCCCTTGGTTGCGCGCAATTGGAGCATATTGAGGAATATGTGGCTGACAAACGTGCTACAGCTGCAGCCTATCGCGATTACTTCAGCCGAATGGATGGCATAGAGTTCTTTGTCGAACCGGAGAATACTCGCTCCAACTATTGGCTGAATGCGGTATTACTCCCCAATCGCGAGGAACAGCAAGCGTTCCTGCAATACACCAATGACAATGGTATCATGACCCGCCCGATCTGGGAACTTATGAACCGTTTACCGATGTTCGAAAACTGCGAGACGGATGGACTGAAGAACACAATCATGTTTGCAGATAGAGTAGTGAATATACCGAGTAGCGTGAGATTGTGACCGACCGACAACCGACTCACAACCGAGAGAAGAGCGAATGATTAATAGTGAGACGCTTATGGTGAAATACGGTTATCAACAACTAATCTTTGGTATATAAACAATAGTACCTGTTTATAACGATAAAGAAACAAAACTTCAACGACTTGTTGGATGGACAAAAAGTAACAAAATATTCAAACTTAAATAAATAGACTTATGGCATTAGTACTATCAGCAGAACAAAAAAGTGTTGAGCAAATTTTTAGCGCAACTGAAACTTTTGTTATTCCTGCATATCAGCGACCTTATTCTTGGGAATATGATCAATGTTTTCAATTATATCGAGATTTAACATCAGCATTTGAAGATGGAAGGAAAGATTATTTTATTGGAAATATTATCATAGCAAAGAGCGCTACAGAGCGTTCAAATCGCTATGTCGTAGATGGGCAGCAACGTCTTATTACTATGTGGTTGTTTTTGCGTGTTGCTAATCTGCTTTATCCTGAGTTGAAAGTGTTAAGAAAAATGACAATTACGGAGAGCCGCGAAGAAGGGATAGAGGATGAATTAAATATAAAATCAAAAGTTTTTGAAACTGGTGATGGCGAGACTCTCAAGAAAGTTTATAAACATGAACTTTTAGACGAATTCGAGGGCTTTTATAGAACTTATTGTAATAGAAACGGCAAGTTCGTAGAGTCTCGATGTGAAAACCGTATATCAGCAAATGCAATTTGGATGTACATCTGGCTGTCTGACTTTAAAAATAAAGATTCTATTCAATGTAAAGAATTTATCTTATATGTGATAGACCAAGTCTATATGTTGCCAATTGAATTATCAGGAGATAGTGTGGACGAGGCAAATAATAAGGCATTAAAGATTTTTGAAACAATTAATAATAGGGGAATGAACCTAGAAGATGCTGATATATTTAAGGCGAAATTATATGATAAAGCTGTTGCGAATGAAGAAGGAGATGCTTTCGTTAAGCAATGGTTAGAATTTCGAATAGTAACAGAAGAATTAGGCTTGCGAGTAGATGATGTGTTCCGCTATTATTCGCATATCATTAGGGGAAAACAACGGATTACATCTAGTGAGATTAATCTCCGAGAGTTTTTTGTGAATGCAGATTATTCTCCTTTAATTTCGAAAGAATATTCAGATGTTATGACTGATTTGATGAGGATTATTGAGTGCTTAAAATATATAGAATACAAGCAAACTGATTCTTCTGAGATATCAAAGTGGATACAAATAATAAAGGCATATAGCAATCAATATCCGACATATGCCATTGTATCATATTTATTCCTTAATGGATATGAGAAGGAAGAATACTTCGTAAATCTCTTAAAATCAATCATTAGGTATGTGTATTATTCTGGCTCTACGACAACAGTAAAATTTGAAATGTATAATATTATAAAACAAATTTCTAACGAGGAATCAGTTAGTACATACATGACAAAACGCGAGGCGGAGACAAAACTATATTATCATCCTAGATTGCGTAAAGGTTTTGCTTTGTTGGCTTATTATTTGCAAGGGAATCCAGTATTGCCAGAGTATACTTATGATAGAATACTTTCATATAAAGATGTGCAAACTACATTTGCAGATTTATTTTCAGATAAACAATCAGCAATCAATTGTGTAGAATCCATTGGCAATGATATTATTCTTGATCGCCCTAAGAAATATTTAAATTGGACGGATAAACAATATTATTATAGTACATCTGATATTACTGAGATAAATACAATGTTTGAAGAATCAGATATTGTAAAGTATATTGAAAAACGAACAGAAACCGTGCAACAAGTATTTACCAATTTCTTTTTTGAATAAGTGTTATGAGTAAAATTACCACATTAGAATTGACACATTTTAAGGCATTCAAAGAAAGTGTTACATTTTCGTTGGATGAGAAGAATATGCTACTATTCGGAGAAAATGGATCTGGTAAGACATCTATTTTTGATGCGTTGAAATTATGTTTTTTTCATGAAAAGATTGAGAATAAAAAGATACCAGCATCTACTCAGCCAGAAGATGTAATAGAGAAAAGGAAAGAATTATACGATAGTTATAAAAATGTAAATGCGACTGCAACTACTCCTTTTTCTATACAAATTAACGGAGTAAATTACGAGGCGTTGGTAAGAAATGATTTTAGAGTCTTTCTTGTTAATTATGATAATTTTGCGATACCAAATGATTGTATAGTTCTTGAGGATATTTTGTCAAATGTTTATTTTGATTTTAATGGTCAAAATCCGTTGTCTCTATTGGAGTTAATAGGCAATGACTTAGAAACTGAAGTAAACAATAGTCTTATAAATTATTTTTCAGAGAGCATACAAGTAAAATTTGATAAGGGAGATAAATATCGTTGTATTTTTTCAGACCTAAATGGTAAGTTAGAATATGGGACGAATCTAAGTCATTATTATAACGAGGGAAAGATACATTTAGTTCTATTAATAATATATCTTAATGTTTTTTTATTACTTGCCGATAGCCAAAAGACAAACATATTAGTGTTGGATGATTTTATAACAAGTCTTGATGCAGCCAATCGAGCATTCGTATTAAAGTATATATTTGAAAAAATACAAATGCAAACCTCCTTGCAAACTTTTATGTTTACTCACAATGTGAGTTTCTATAATTTAACGAAGTATTACATTAATAATTATTTGCCTAAGGCAGAGCACGAAAACTGGAAATCATTTAATTTGTATTGTATTGATAATGAACATCAAATATATCCGCAAAACGATGATAATATAGATAAAATTGAAAAAGACCTACATGGTGCTAGTGAGACTGTAGAAAAGTTGGGTAATAGAATACGTCAACAATTTGAAATCCAAGTACATGAGTTAGCTAAAATTATTATTTCCGGTGGATTAGAAGAAAGCAAAAATATACTTTCAAGATTAGATGAAGGAAAACCATTGTATTTTAATGAAGGGAAAAATGTATATGATTTAGTAAAAGCAATAGATGATTTAACTAAAAATAGAGCATATAGTAACACCCCTTTGGCACAAATAGTTCAAACCAAGATTAATGACTATAAAAATGATGCAGGTTTGATATCATTACATGTAATATTGAAACAAATGACTTTATTCCAGAAAGTTTCGCTACACCCAACATCGCATGGAACTTTAGGGCTTACTCCTGCGTCCATAAAGGAACTTAAAGAATCTATACAATTAGTAAAGAAAATTCAAGTTTGTATAGAATCTCTACGAGATAAAAATGTAATAAACATGTAATTATACATAATTATTCCTTTTCGTTTGGATCGACCGACAACCGACTAACAACAGAGAGACGAGAGAGAAATGAATTACGACTTGCTAAGAGAGAGATACATTAGGAGAAAGAAACGTAATAAAATACTAGAACAAAACAATAATTATATAATTAATAGTAATGAGAATTATCAGATGTAGAAAAGTTAAGAGTAACAATAACAAAAATATTTTATTATCATAAATTCACAAAGTTATGAAAGCAAAATCATATTTTATGTGGGCAATCGTATTGTTTGTTGTGGTTGCATTAGTTGTAATGTTTATTATTGCTGTAAATCAATTGGGCTTATGGGAGCGAAATGATTTCTTAAGGCAAATTGTCGGTGTGTTGTTTGGATCCCTCTTATTGCTTTTCGGTACTGTTGCTGTAATGGGGTTTCAGATATGGGCAAACATAGTTGAAGAATGTAAAAAAACTGCGTTCGACGAAAAGATTGCTGTGTATCATGACTTTTTGAGTGATTTAGAAACTATTATTCGTGATAAAAAAATAAATGAGAATAAAGAGTATGAATTGCAGATAAAACTATCTTATTTGTCATTGCAAATAAAAGAACCAGAAAATATGATGAAAATAAGTCGATCCATTTCTGACATTGTTACCAAGATAAAAAACGAACATAATGAAGATAAGGGTATTATGATTGAGTTGATGGAGATAACCGATGTTATGTACAAGGAATTGTATGGAGAAAATATTAAAACGCATAGCAAGGAACAAACATTGGAAGACATACGCGATGAGATGGTGCTGGATTTTTATAGTATAAATGTATCACCAGAAGATATAACTTCATACCGTTATGTGGTAAAAAGAATAAGAGAAATTAAAAAGTTGATAACTCGCAAAAAAGTTAATAATGATGTGGTTTATGATAGGCAGTGGGTATATAATGGTTATACACTTGTGCATGATTTATATACTGATAGGGATAAGCGTAGTAAACAATTTGTTTGCAATGAAAGATCGAATAAATATACAGTTGACATAAAATTTAATACTAAGGGAGATACAGTTTCTGTTGAACTATTTTCAAGAAAAAACTCGAAAGAAGAAACAGATAAATTATTAAAAGAACTTCAAACGAAAAAGTTAAAGCCTATCTATTTTAAAAAATATCAAAAAGAAGGTATAAATAGCATAATGGAAAATGGGCACTATGAGTATGCGCAGTGGAATTCTAGACGCATGGAAAATGATTCTATCGTCAATGAACTTGTTGAGTTATTAAACGCAATAGATCAATGCCGTGAACGAGAATAAGAACATAATCCTTGTCGGCGGTGGTGGACATTGCAAATCGGTGATTGAAGTTCGCAGATAGAATAGTGAGTATTCTGAGTAGCGTGAGGTAGTGAATAGTTAATAGTGAATAGTGTTGGAGGTAAAGTTAAATAACGCCGGGTATGATCCATTCATAGATTTCTTGAAAGGATTATGCATTCTGTGGGTTGTGCTGACTCATAGTGTTAAGTATGAGTGGAAACAACTTGTTGGCTTCCCATTCTGGGGAGCCCAGGCTGTGCCTCTATTCTTGCTTATTCAAGGTTATCACTATTTTAAGAAAGAAACAGCACCTTTTATCAATTGGAAAAAAGTATCTAAACGCATCGTATTGCCGTTTGTTATAGCACAGGGCATTATTCTAGCATCGATTATTATCGGTTATTATTTCTTTCATACCGGACGATTAACGACTCCAATTGTTGAATGGATAAGAAGTGGTGGAGACGGTCCAGGTAGTTTCTATTTTTGGATATATTTGCAGTTTGTAATCCTTTTGCCATGTGTGGGATGGTTGCAAAGACGAATAAGTCTTCCTTTGTGGGGTTGGGCAATCGTATTTGTGGTAATATCAGAACTATTAGAAATCGGATGCTCTTTAATGCATATCTCTCCCGAAATGTATCGATTATCCGCATTCCGATATGTATTCTTAATCTATGGTGGGTATTTATGGGCAAAAGAGGGAATCAAGCTGAATTGGTACACCATCATGTTATCTATTGTAAGCATAATAGCTATCTATCTACTGCAATATCAGCATATAATGCTTGAACCGATTGTTTATAATTCCGATTGGACATATTTCCATAGGTTCTGCTATTTCTTTACTATATGGCTTCTTGCGTACACAATGAACATGTTGTTCAAAACGGGTGGGCGTTTCGCAAAATTATTTCAAGCATTAGGCAAATATTCATATGATATATATATATTCCAGATGATGGTATTCTATTTTTTCCGGGAGATATCAATCCATGGGTATATCTGATTTCAACTACGTTATTAAGCATAGTTCCTGTTGTAGTATATAAGTATTTTAGAGAAAGAATCGCAAAATGACAACCAAACCTCTCATATTGTTAGGCGGTGGAGGACACTGCAAATCGGTGATAGATGTCGCCGAGAGTGCAGGCTATACTATCTTGGGTATCTTGGACAAACCTGAATTGGTAGGAACCAAGGTGCTTGATTATGAGATTATCGGAACTGATGCTGATATACCTCAGTATGTGGATAAGGCGGAGTTCCTGATAACAGTCGGACAAATTAAATCTCCAGCAATTCGCCAAAAGTTAGCAGCCTTAGTAGAACAGTCTGGAGGAAGATTTGCCACCATTATAGCAAACGATGCCTATGTGAGCAAATATGCCGTGATAGGCAAAGGAACAGTTGTAATGCACAAAGCAGTAGTGAATGCAGATGCTTGCATTGGCGAGCATTGTATCATTAACACCATGGCAAATATAGAACATGAAGTGCAAATTGGCAGTCTTTGCCATGTATCTACAGGCGTGATGGTAAATGGTAATTGTGTAATAGGAGACGAAGTATTTGTAGGTACTGGTTCGGTCTTGTATAATGGCATATCAGTCATGGATAACGCAATCATTCCGGCAGGGAGCGTAGTGAGAAAATGAATAAGACACTTATAATAGCAGAAGCTGGTGTGAACCATAATGGTTCCATCGAAATGGCTAAGCAGTTGATTGACGCAGCTGCTGTTGCCGGTGTGGACTATGTGAAGTTCCAGACTTTCAAGACTGAAAAATTAGTAACCAAAGACGCTAAACAAGCCGAATACCAGCAACGCAATGCAGCAGAAGATTCACAATATGCGATGCTTCAAAAGTTGGAGTTGAGTGAAGCGCAGCATGAAGAACTGATTATATATTGTATGCAGAAAGAAGTACGCTTCCTATCTACTGCTTTTGATTTGGAGAGCATTGAGTACTTGCATTCATTGAATCTCGGATTATGGAAGATTCCATCCGGGGAGATAACCAACTATCCCTATCTAAAGAAGATTGCACAATATGGTGAGCCGGTTATTATGTCCACAGGAATGTGTTCAATGGACGATGTGGAGCAGGCACTCAATGTGTTACTAAAAAATGGCTTGACAAAAGAGCAAATATCGCTTCTCCATTGCAATACGGAATACCCGACTCCAATGCAAGATGTGAACTTGAAGGCCATGCTGCAATTGCGAGATGAGTTTGGCATAAAAGTGGGTTATTCTGATCATACCAAAGGAATAGAAGTGCCAATTGCCGCAGTTGCTTTAGGAGCAGAGGTCATAGAGAAACATTTTACAATAGATAGAACTCTTCCCGGTCCGGATCATAAGGCTTCGCTTGAACCAAATGAACTAAAAGCCATGGTGGATGCCATACGCAATATAGAGCAAGCGTTAGGAGACGGAAAGAAGCATGTGAGCGCAAGCGAAGAAAAGAACATGGCTATCGCTCGAAAGAGCATAGTGGCAGCTAAAGACATTAAGAAAGGCGAATTCCTGACGGAAGATAACCTAACCACTAAACGTCCCGGTTCTGGTATCTATCCTATGCGATGGGAAGAAGTGATAGGAACAAAAGCTATTCGCGATTTCAAAGAAGACGAACTGGTTGAAATATGAGAAAGATTTGTGTCATAACAGGTACTCGTGCTGAGTTTGGATTATTAAGCGGCTTGATGCGGCTTATTCAGCAATCCGAACAGACAACACTCCAAGTGGTCGCTACTAATATGCACTTATCTGAACGCTATGGAAATACATATCGGGAGATTGAAGAGGTTGGATTCCATATTGATTACAAAGTACCGATGTTGGGCGAGAGTGGGGCGGATAATAGTACGGCTACGCTCAAAGCAATGTCGCGTGCGCTTGCCGGATTTGCAGAGGCGTATGATACCTTGCAACCGGATATAATAGTAGTGCTCGGAGATCGATATGAAATATTGGCAGCTGTAGAAGCGGCATTAATCAAACAGATTCCGGTTGCACATTTGCATGGCGGAGAGTTGACATTTGGAGCGTATGATGACGCAATACGCCATTCGATTACTAAGATGAGTCATCTGCATTTTACTTCCACTGAAGCATATCGTAAACGCGTTATCCAATTAGGAGAACAGCCGGAATGTGTGTTCTATGTGGGCGCATTAGGTGTAGAGAATATAAAGCAAGTGCCATTGATGAGTAAATCGGAGATAGAGAAAAATTTGCAATTTGAAATCACAGATCAGACTATCCTCGTGACATATCATCCGGTTACATTGTCCGGCTCCAATCCATCAGATGATATTAATGCATTGTTTGAAGCATTAGATGAGCATCCAGAACTGCACATAATATTCACGATGCCTAACTCTGATACCGGTGGACAAGTAATTGCAGAAGCGATAGAGCAATATGCAGAACGACATAGTGATAGAGTACGCACATATAAATCATTAGGAATGAAACGCTACCTATCAGTGATGAAATACTGTGCAGCAGTAGTCGGCAATTCATCAAGTGGTATCGTAGAAACGCCATCATTCCATATTCCTACATTGAATATCGGTTCTCGTCAGGATGGGCGCATTGCTGCCGAGTCGGTATATAATTGTGCTACGGACAATGCATCGATTTCTGCCGGATTGAATCATATCCTATCCCCGGAATTCCGTGCGATCGCTTCTAAATCGCAAAACCCGTACGAGAAAAAAGGAACTGCACAAGCAATCTTTGATGTAATATCTACCTATCCTTTGGAAGATATCATACAAAAGAAGTTTTATGACTTATGAGAAATGATGTATTGATTATAATACCAGCTCGAGGAGGAAGTAAAGGTATCCCGCGTAAGAATATTAAGTCTTTGAATGGAAAACCATTGATTTATTATGCCATAGATACAGCACGTGCTATAACTACGGATGATAACATCTGTGTTTCTACGGATGATGTGGAAATTAAATCTGTGGTGGAGAACTATGGATTAGAAGTTCCATTCCTCCGCCCGCAGGAATTATCAACGGATACCGCCGGAACATATGAGGTATTGTTGCATGCATTGGATTATTATGAAAAGCAAGGCAAACATTATGATATAATATTACTTTTGCAAACCACGTCTCCATTCCGTACGGCTGAACAAGTGAAAGAGGCATTGGCGCTGTATGATAGGTCGCAAGCAGATATGGTGGTGTCGGTGAAAGAATGTCCTGCCAATCCATACTACAATGTATTTGAAGAAAATTCAGATGGATTTTTGCATGTATGTAAAGGAAATGGCAATATTTTTCGTCGTCAGGACGCACCAAAAGTATATGAATACAACGGTGCTATCTACATAATGGATGCTGAAAAACTTAAAACTACCCATATGCACAAAATGCAAAAGCGTGTTAAATATATAATGGACGCTCAATTATCTTTTGACCTTGATACAATGCAAGATTGGGAGATGGCGGAAATGATGTTACAATAAGATTATGATAGAAATAATTACATATTGCATTCAGCAAACCGCAACTATACGCGAGGCATTGAAGCGGATTAATGAGACATCAGGAAGCGGACAGATGTTGTTTGTGTTGAACGATAAACAACAGGTCGTAGCGACGCTCTCCGACGGAGATATTCGTCGTGGACTGATAGCAGGACACGAACTGAATGAACCGGTGAAGCAAATCATGTTCAGTAACTTCCGTTTTCTGAAATTAGGCAATATCCAAATTGAACAGTTGCGTCAGTTTCGTGAACAACAACTGCCGATAGTACCTATTTTGGATACAGATGGGCGATTGTACGATATTATCAATTTGAAAAAACAGAAATCGCTCCTGCCAATAGATGCTATAATCATGGCGGGAGGTAAAGGCGAACGCTTGCGTCCACTGACTGAAAAGACACCGAAACCATTGTTGCCGGTAGGTGATAAAGCCATCATAGACCATAACGTGGATCGACTGATTCAATACGGAATAGATCACATCTCTGTAACGACGAACTATTTGGCAGAACAAATAGAATCCCATTATACCCAGCCACGCAATGAGGTGCAAATCCAATGTGTCCGTGAATCAAAGTTCTTGGGAACTATGGGAGCTGTACGATTGATAAAGGAGTTTCATAATGACGTAATCCTTGTGATGAATTCAGATTTGTTTACAGACATCGATTTTGAGGATATGTATCTGCATTTTATCAACCATGGAGCAGAAATGTCCATTGCCGCTGTTCCTTATACGGTCTCTATCCCATTCGGTATCTGTGATTTGGACGGACGCGATGTGAAAGGTATCGTTGAAAAACCGACATATAACTATTATGCCAATGCTGGTATCTACATGCTCCGCCGCGAGGTAATCAATATGATTCCGGAGAACGAGTTTTACAATGCAACCGATTTGATTGATGCATTGGTGAAAAATGGCAACAAAGTCATCCGCTATCCCCTCAAAGGCACTTGGATTGATATCGGATCTGTGTCTGAATATAACAAAGCGAAAGATTTATTAAGACATATGTAAAATTATGAAACAAGTAAAAATAATAGATGCTATCTTAATGCCTCTTAAAATACTTTGTTCTAGGCGAGTAAGGAGGATGTCGCGTGAGGATTGGGATATAAGGAAAATGGGACGCACAGAATATTACACATTATTAGCGCGTAAGACAGCATTGTCATGTGGGTCAGATTTGCGTGTTAACGAACCTTGTGTTTTTCAAGGAAAAATATCCTTTGGCAATAATTGTAATTTCAACGGTATGCAAGTATTCGGGGGGGGGGGAAGTGTATTTTGGAGATAACTTTCATTCTGGGACAGGGTGTATGATTATTACTCAAAACCATAATTATGAGGGAATCATGATACCATACGACAAGACTTATGTATATAAGACCGTGAAGATTGAGAATAATGTATGGTTTGGAAATAATGTGATTGTAACTGGTAATATCACGATTGGCGAAGGGGCTATTATTGCGGCAGGGGCAGTGGTAAGTAAGGATGTACCCAAATGCGCGATAGTGGGAGGTAATCCGGCTAAGGTGATTAAATATAGGGATGTGGAGCACTACGAATTATTGAAACAAGAAAGGAAATTCTGGTAATGAATCAAGAGTTGAAGAAATATAAAAAAATAGCTTTCTCAAAGCATACACCAACGGCATTTGTAATAGGAAGCCCTTTTCAATTGCTATGTGCATGGAATGCAATAGAGGAGTTTGAAATAGAGGATTATAAAATAGTCTTGCTTCTCGTTAGGAATAGTATCCGGAATCAGCAGGTATACGGTATGCTTCAGTCACGAGGCATGGATTATGAAGTATATTATGCAGATGATTTTAAAGTAACAGATGTAGTATCCGGAAAAATAAAAGGAAGTGCGCGTCGTTATGACCGTATTATGACCGGAGAGATATTGTATTTGCCTAATCTTGCTATCTGTGGACTATTTGCATCTGCTAGTTCCACAGTTGTGTATATGGACGACGGAGCCGCTTCTATACGTGTGCTAACCGGGCACACAGTAAGTAATAATAAATTAATGGCATTTCTCAAAAAAACACATATATTGAAGAATCCGCATAAGGCTACACAAGATATAATTACTAAATATTGGAGTCAGGTGGGATTGCGCGATTATAAGTTCTATTATACGATCTATTCCGATATCAAAACATGTCGATTTATTACTTTTCCGAATAAGTTTGATAAATTGTATCCATCGTTGATTAAAAAGGAAGAAAAAGCAGTGCTTATTATTGGTGCACACACCATAGATTATTCAAAAGTGACAAATATTCCTATTTTAGAGTATGAGGGGATATTATGGAGGAAACTTCGCGAAGTAAGACAAAAGCATCCGCAAGAAAGGATTATATACATACCGCACGGTCGAGATGATCATGAGGTGATAAGTCAAATGTGTGACATTCTGAATATTGAGTTTTACCGAATAGATAGGGCTATTGAGTACTACGCAATGTGTAGTCCGTTGGAGTTTACATATATCTATGGTTTTTCTTCAACAGCGCATTATACACTCAAACTCTTAACTAAAGCACATGTGACATGTTGGCTGATCATGAATCGGCTTAATATATCAAGATATACAATAATGGAAATAGCAGATTATTATAAAAAGCAAGGGATTGTGTTGGATCAGATAGTTTATCCGAATCCCACGCTATGTCAATATTGGAATTATTATTATGAAATAATTGTTAAAAAAAATAAAAGAAAATGAAAGCAATATTTGATAATATAAAGGGCACATGCTCTATCAATGGCGCAATTCCACGCGAGATAAAATGCGTATGGAATGCAGAGTCGCAGCAACTTACTGTAGCACGCGATAAACTAGGCGTGCAGTCGCTCTATTATGCACAATTACCCACTTCTATTGTTGTATCTACGAGTCTTAAGGATATATTGTCATACATTACTTATCCTAAGATCAATATATGTTGTCTTGCGCAGTCTATTCGTTATAATTACCCAATTGACCTACAGCAGACATGGATTGAGCAAATTAAGCGTGTTCGTGCAGGAGAAGAACTGACGATAGATAAGAATGGTATTCGCAGTCGTATATATTGGAAACGAGACCACACACCTACTTTTAAAGGAACCAAAGAAGAAGCACTTGCGGAGGCATTGCGGCTTTTGCGAAAGTCAGTTCGTGAAACAATCGAAGCAGCCGATGGACCTGTAGCAGTATTGCTTAGCGGTGGAATAGATAGCACCTCTTTGGCGGCATTAACGAAAGAAGTGCAGACAGAAGTACATGCTTTTTGTGCGGGGTATAGAGGAAGTAGATATACAGCTAATGATGAGCGTAGCGATGCTAAGCGTTTTGCGGAGGAGAAGGGACTGATTTATCATGAAGTAGAATTGGATGTGAATGATTTTCAGTCGTATTTAGAAGAGGTAATCCCTTATTTGGATGAATCTTGTTTTGATGTGAATTGCATGGTTCAGTATGCACTCTATAAGAAAGCTGCTGAAATGGGATTTAAAGTAATCCTTAGTGGATTGGGCGGAGATGAGTTGTTTTATAGTTATAAGGCGCGCCATCGTGAGGCTGAGGCTATACGATTACATTATGAGTTTAATCAATTACATCCTGTGCGTAAACATTGGAAGAAGTATCTCCGCTTTATGCTGAAGCATTATAAGCATATACTACTCCCTAATCATCCTGCACGCATAGATGAGTCAATGCTGGTAGAATGGACATATAATGATTATAAGCGCTTTGCGCAAGATGCTCGTTTGGATGACATTCGTTTTGCGGATATTGATGTGCATGTGTCGCTACCAGAAAACTTGACGATACAAGGCATGTATGACTATATAACACCTCGCTTTGCTATCAATATGTGTGTTTATCTGGGTAATAAACTATGTGAAGCCAATGGAGTAGAGTTGCGTTGCCCGATATTATCACCTGAATTGGTGCAATTCATAGACTCACTTCCTATGGATATGAAATTTGATATAGACCAACCGAAGCGTTTCCAAAAGGAGATGATGGCTGGAATCATACCTGATTATATCTTATATGCACGCAAGCGCGGTTTTGCACCACCCTTTGAGTTCATCCGCCAAATGGCAGCAAAGTACCAATACCAACATATCCAAGCTACTCACTGTTTCTTTAATTCGATGATGGCAGACCGAATAATCAATAGTTTATTATACAAATGAATTTAGCCCCAATCATAGTATTTGCATACGACCGTCCAGACCATCTGCGACGAACATTAGATGCGCTTGCTAAAAATGACTTGGCGAGTCAATCTGAATTATATATATATTGCGATGGGGCAAGAGAGTGGGGAGGAGAGATGGAAAAGGATACTTCATCAAAGAATTATATAGCAAAGCGCTATGGAATGATGTGTTGTGCTAAGGAAAAGTACGCTGCTTATTTGTCACGAATCGCTGATACGCGCTCTATGGCTCATAGTCAAAAAGGGTTCTTGTCCGTTAATGTGATAGAGCGCGAGAATAATATCGGTCTGGCAGATAATATAGTTGGTGCGGTGACAGAGATAGTGAATAAGTATGGCCGTGTAATTGTATTTGAAGACGATATGCTTACTTCGACAGGCACCTTGCGATATTTCAATGATGCGCTTGAAGCGTATAAGGACGAAGAAAAAGTGATGCACATAGTGAGTTATATGTTCCCCCATAGATGGTCTTTACCCAAAACATTCTTTTATCCTGTTCCTTATCCGGGAGGTGGTTGGGCTACTTGGGCACGCGCATGGCAATATTACCCACAAGATATAGAACAATTATATGAGTATTGGAAGAATAGATGGTCGTATTTTAATTATTGGGATAACGAAGGAACAGACTTAGTGAAGCAATTGGTAGATAACCACAATGGTACATTGAGGACATGGTTTATTCGATGGCATGCGGTTATGTTAAAGATGGGAGGCTTGACATTATATCCTGGTGAATCGCTTGTGACGAATATTGGTTTTGATGGGACTGGAGATAATTGTGTTAAGTTAACAAATAATCCTTATTGGATAGAATATTTAGCACCATCAATTCCTGTGAGGAAGATAAAAAAAATAAAGGAACATTGGTTGGGGGCTCACGAAATTTATGTTTTTCATGCAGGTAGGTGGTACAATCGTCGTAGAAGAATACGTTTAGTGAATAAAATATTATCTTTTTTTTATCTTCCACAAATTAAATTATAATAAAACCCTCTGTAATTGCTACAAATGAATAGTGCACAAACGCAATGTTGAAGAATCGCTCTGCGATTAATCGTTCGAACGGAGTTATATAAGAATGTTGAGGATGTAGTTAACGATTAGAGTTTATAAGTAGCTATTCCGCTGTGCAAAACAGGAATTTAGTATGTGCTAGGAGCTCACTCACGAACGAGTAATAATTTTTTATATTTTTATTTTATTAATTTTATATCAATAAGAAAAATACCATGAAAATCTCGATCATAACAATCAACTACAATAATGCCGAAGGCTTGCGCAAGACGCTTGCCTCAGTTGCTGCACAGACATATGTCAATATAGAGCACATCATCGTGGATGGTGCATCCACCGATGGGAGTGTGGATGTGATCAAAGAATACGAAAACCAATTAAATATTACACATTCCACCATCAATCTCCTTTGGAGTTCAGAACCCGATAATGGAATCTACAATGCCATGAATAAAGGCATTGAAATTGCTCTTGGTAAACGCGTGGTCAATGCCTTTAATCGTTCCGAGCTTGTCGAGGATAAGAACAAAGGATGCGAGATGGGTATCAATGCCTTTAATCGTTCGGAACGAAGTGAAGATAAGAACAAGGAATTGCCAGACTACATCCAAATCCTGAACTCCGGTGATCTCCTCGCCGCTCCTGACGTCACCGCCCGCATGATGGCTGCGTTAGATAAAACATCTAACATACAACATAGTACATTAGAAAATGGCTTTTTCCCTGCCATTTTCTACGGCAATATGCTCAAGTCCTACGATGGCAAAACCATCATCAGCCGTGACACTTGTGGTGGTAAGATGTATACGCCAGAGTCGTTCCTCTATTTCTATAAAGGCACGCTCAATCATGACTGCGCATATATCCGTCGTGACCTCTTTGAGAAATACGGACTCTATAACGAGCAGATGAAGATTTGCTCGGATTGGGAATGGTATGTGCGAGCGATTGTGCTGGGTGGAGAAAAACCGATATACACCAATATTGATGTCACTATCTTCGATATGAATGGCGTGAGTGAGTCGCATGGCAAGAATGCGGAGTTGATTAAGAAAGAGCGCCGTGAATACCTTGAGTCTATCCTTCCGCCAGCTGTGCTGCATGATTATGATCAGTTCGCTTTTCCTCTTCTGCAATACCAGCGTCTGAAGAAATACCACCTCTGGGGTATTGTGCATTTTATGGAGAGAGTGTTGTTTAAGTTAGAAAAATGGGGTGTTGTGCGCTTTTAGCGCGCACAATGTGGTATGTAATAATGTTATATGTTAGATAGATGAATAAGATACAGCAAGAAATACAGGATAAATGCATCGCATTTGCGGTGAGGATTGATGCTTTGCGTAAGACACTCAATAAGGAGCATCATGAATATAACAAAGCTGATCAGATAGACCGCAGTGCGAGTTCTATCGGAGCAAATTATAGTGAAGCAGTATGTGCGGAAAGTGAGGCTGATTACTTACATAAATTAGGCATAGCGCGAAAAGAAGCAAATGAAACTATTTATTGGCTAAAATTGATACATCAATGTGGATATATAGATGCTGCAGAGTTTCAAAACTTGGCCGGCTGTGCAGAAGAACTAATTCGTATATTAACATCAATTATCGTAGCGATAAAGAAAAAACATACAACATAAAAACTAACATCATACGTCTAACATCATACATCTAACATCATACATCTGACATCCAACATATGACATCTAACATCCAACATATGACATTGTCGCAGCCACGGCTGTCGATCATCGTTCCAATATACGGAGTAGAGCAATATCTCCGCAAGTGCATAGATAGTCTCCTTGCACAGGATTATGACGACTACGAGATCATCCTCGTAGACGACGGTTCCCCTGACGCGTGCCCACAAATATGCGATGAGTATGTGGAAAAAGCGAAAAGCGGAAAGCTAAGAGCGAAAAGTGGAGCGGATGTTCTGCTAACATCAGACATACAACATCAGACATCGGGGTTCATCTCCGTCATCCACCGTCCGAATGGCGGTTTGTCTGCTGCGCGGAATAGTGGCATTGAGGTCGCACGAGGCGAGTTTATCATGTTTGTGGACTCGGATGACTATCTTGAACCCAATGTATTAGGTGCATTGATGGCGCAGATAGAACGCGATAACCTGGATGTGTTGCGATTTAATTACCAGAATGTGAATGAACGATATGAGGTGTTTCTGCCATTCAAAGATGCGAAGCGTGATGTTGATTATAGTGGAGAAATAGTGGATGGAGAGACCTTCTTGAATGAACGATTGGGACCTAGTTGTTATGCTTGGCAGTTTCTCCTCCGCCGTGACTTGATTTATAGTGCTCAGTCATCAGACGCCCAACATAATACATCAGATATCGCGCAGCGCGTGCTTTTCACCCCAAGTATATATTTCGAAGATGTAGATTGGACACCGCGTATGTTGCTCAAGGCGCAGCGCGTAGCCAGCACAGATCGCATAGTCTATAATTATCTCTGGCGCCAAGGTTCAATCACATTGCCAGATAATCCTGCAAAGAAGAAAAAAGTGCTAGAAGATAAGATAAAGCTGATTCGGGGCTTTCAAGAGCAAAGCCAATTTGTTAAAGATCCGGCATGGTTTACATGGATGGAGAGTTCTACCGCAATGGGAATATTGTCAACAGTAGCGAAGTTCCCGACAGATGAACGAGATTCATATATTGCGGAATTAAGGTCGATGCGTGTGTTTCCGTTAATGACTGAAAGGGAAAAAATGTGGACGCATTGCCTTAAAATGCAGCTTGCAAATATTTCGCCCAAATTATATTGCATAATGATGAAATTTATTCATAAAGGAAAATGAGAAAGTTTTGGTTAATATTGTATTATGGATTTGCACGGCATTTGCCTAAATCCAATCGTCCTGTCTTTGGCAGGTTTGCCAAATGGTTACGTGCCCAATGTGCTAAACATTTATTTGCAGAGTGTACAGGAGATGATATTAATGTAGAACAAGGGGCTTATTTTGGAAGTGGGAAAAATTTTCATGTGCTTGGAAATACGGATCTTGGGAAAGACTTTATATGCCATGGGCGTATCGTGACGATGCATGGACAGTTGATGATGGCCGAAGACGTGCTTTTCCAAGGTGGTGGTCATAAGTTTGACAATCCGGATCTGCCATTGCATAAGCAGGGACACTTACCCGATACACCATTGGAGATAATGGAAGATGTTTGGATAGGGGCCAGAGCGATTATTTTGCCTGGCTGCAAACGAATAGGCGCACATTCGATAATAGGCGCAGGAGCAGTGGTAACTCGTGATGTCCCGGATTATGCTATTGTCGGAGGTAATCCTGCTAAAATAATTAGAATGCGAAAATAGACTATCCCAATGAAAGTTGCATATCTGATAGGTTCATTAAATCGCGGAGGAGCGGAGACTCTTCTCTTGGATATCTTTCGCAATTGCGAAAGCACTCCTTTTGATATGATACTTATTCATCGAAAGGGTGGATTGTATAAGAATGATTTTGAAAATGAAAAACCACATTGTTGCAGAATTGCTCCAAGCAAATGGCATTTCTGCTCCTATTTGCAGCAATTAAGAAAAACTATTGTCGCAGAGCGAGTGACGATTATTCACGCGTTTTATTGGCTAGATGTAATATATGCCAAGTTAGCAACTATCGGATTGGATATTCCTATAGTTATTACATTCCATGGTTACTTAGGAGGAAAAGCTGGATGGCTTTCGGGATTGCGATATAGAATGGTGATGCAAGTGGCAAAGAGATTGTGTTTCGTAAGCAATGAACAAATGCTGAGTTATGAGAAACGCTATGGGACGATAGTGAGAAAGAAAAGTGTAGTCATATATAATGGGCTGAATTTTGAGAAGTTTGAGTTACCGGGTGAAAGAAGTAGCGAATTAACTAAAGAACAGAATGTTAAACTATGCATGGTGGGCAATTTTAATAGTGTGCGAAGTCAGATAGTCATAGTTAAAGCTCTGGATCTTATGGCTAAAAATAATACATGGGACAATAACTCAGAATTCTATTTTATAGGAGGAAGGGTTTCTGGTGAAGAGTATTGTTATGATGAATGTGTGACGTATTGCGAGGAACATGACTTGAACAATGTACATTTTTTAGGAGTACGCAAGGATGTGCCTGATATTTTAAAATCTATGGACGGATTTGTATATAGTTCCAATAATGACACCTTTGGTATTGCTGTAATTGAAGCTATTGCATGTGGCTTACCTATCATTATTAATGATCATCCAGTAATGAAAGAAGTTTGTGGGGAAATAAATGAAGGTATTCGTTATTTTAAGACAAGAGATGAAGCAGATGCAGCAGAAAAGATTGCGGAGTTGCTCGTTGATTTAGCAAAAAGTAAGTGTGTTGCTAAAGAGAACGCAGGTAAGGTACGTGACAAGTATTCTATTCAAAGGCACATACAAAATATTTATACTATATATCAATCGCTATGAAACGACCTTTTTATAATGCGATTCATTCGCTGTTTCATAATCCGAAACATTTTACTGCTGCCTTATTATATCGTTTTGGAAAGCGTATTCCAGATGAGACATATCTAAGATGGATATATTATCTCGAAACAGGGAATCGATTGAATGTATCTAACCCGCAGCGGTATAATGAGAAACTCATTTGGCTCAAACTTTATTATCGTGATCCTATGTGGACTATAATGGTGGATAAATATGGTGTGAAGCAATTGGTTAGTGAGAGAGTCGGGAGTGAATACGTGGTTCCGGTATTGGGTAGGTGGAATCGTGCAGAGGAAATAGAGTGGGATAAACTCCCCAATCGCTTTGTGCTCAAAACAAATCATGATAGCGGAAATAATGGCGTGTTTATTATAAAGGACAAATCGAAGATAGGCAGAGAGAAATTGGTGCGTAAAATAAATGCCTCTTTGCGTCGGGATACATTCGTATCCGGTAGAGAATGGCCATATAGAGACGTGAAACGTTGTGTCTTTGCCGAACAATATCTTGAAGATACTACGGGGGAATTACGGGACTATAAATTTTTCTGTTTTGATGGTGAAGTAAAATACCTCTTTATTGCCACAGAGAGGCAATCGGGTGGTGAAGTGAAGTTTGATTATTTTGATGCGGATTTTAACCATTTAGATTTAGTGCAAAAGCATCCAATGTCTGGTAAGAATATTGAGAAACCGGCAATGTTTGGCCAGATGAAAGAAATAGCAGCAAAGTTATCGAAAGGGTTACAGGAAGTGCGTATTGATTTGTATGAAGTAGATGGAAGAATTTATTTCGGAGAATATACCTTTTTTCACCATGATGCGGTTGTTCCATTCCATCCAGATAAATGGGATTTTATATGGGGAAATCTAATCCATTTGCCAGAGGCTAACAATGTATAATATGTAAGGAAATGCTTTTCAACTCCTTCGAATATCTCATCTTCCTCCCGATAGTGTTTCTGCTCTATTGGTTTGTATTTGATTACGCACTCAGCAAGTGCAAGCATCAATTGTGGCTGCAAAACCTCTTTATTGTTGTAGCAAGTTACATCTTCTATGGCTGGTGGGACTGGCGGTTCTTAATACTCATTGCTATCACCTCTTTCTGCTCATGGGCAAGTGGCTTGCTGATAGGAAAGCGAAGCCCAGAGGTGATGGGGAAAAAAGGCGATGAGGCGAAAGAAAAAAATACACCTTACACACTACACCTTACACAAAAGCCAAAATTTTGGCTCATCTCCAATATCATCCTCAATCTCGGCATCTTAAGCGTATATAAATACTACGACTTTTTTGCCCGCGAGTTCGCTGCACTATTGGGTATAGAATCGGATTTCTTGCTATTGCATCTCATTCTGCCTGTAGGTATCAGTTTCTATACTTTCCAAGCCCTCTCGTACTCTATCGATGTCTATCGCGGGCATATACAGCCCACCAAAGATATAGTAGCTTTTACGGCTTTCTTGAGTTTCTTTCCGCAGTTAGTAGCTGGTCCTATAGAGCGCGCTACGAATCTCTTACCGCAATTTCAGCGCAAGCGTACTTTTGATTACGAGCAGGCAGTAGATGGTATGCGCCAGATATTATGGGGACTATTCAAGAAAATCGTCATTGCCGATAACTGTGCCGCTTATGTGGACCAAGTATGGGCAACCTACGATACCCAATCGGGCAGTACCTTATTGCTTGCAGCTATACTATTCACTTTCCAGATTTATGGCGATTTCTCCGGTTATTCAGATATAGCGATTGGTACTGCCAAACTCTTTGGTATTCAACTAATGCGCAATTTCAATGTGCCGTATTTCTCTCGTGATATAGCGGAGTTCTGGCGTCGCTGGCATATATCGTTGACCACTTGGTTCCGCGATTATGTGTATATTCCTTTGGGAGGAAGCAGACCCGTTGTGCCTGCTAGGTTAGAGGTTAAAGGTGAAAGGTTAAAGGCAAGATATACAAAATGGATCGCTGTCCGTAATACCTTTATTATCTTCCTCCTAAGTGGCTTTTGGCATGGTGCTAATTGGACTTTTATTGCTTGGGGAATATATCACGCCTTGCTTTTTGTACCATTGTTACTGATGGGTAAGAACCGCCGTTATGTACACCCAAAAATCAATGCAAGCGAATGGCCGCGTATGCTACTCACTTTGGTGTTGGTTATGATGGGTTGGGTGCTCTTTCGCGCTCCCTCTATCGCAGATGCGTGGGGATATGTATGCGGAATGGGTACGGCTTCGCTCTTTACACTTCCTATGATTACCGATCCAATGGTATGGGTTTCCATAGTGATGATAGTGCTGATGATAGTTGTTGAATGGCGTGGCCGCGAACAGGATACCGCCCCTCTCCCGCATAACCGCTGGGTGTACTATGCCATCGTGCTCCTCATCTACTGGTTCGCTACAGATAAGATAACTGAGTTTATATATTTTCAATTTTAATGAAGCGCTTTTTGATACATATTACATTCTTCGCCCTCCCACTTCTCTTGGGCGGTATAGCTTTGGAATACATCGCTGAGCGCATTCCGAACTCTTACACCTACAAGCACCAGTACATGGAGCAGCATGCCGCGTATATACAAACCCTCATCCTCGGTTCTTCCTACGCCTATCGACGGACTCGCGCCATCGGAAATGCCTGCTGCTTTCAACCTCTCCAATAGCAGTCAGACACTCGAGGACGACTATCGTCTCTTGGCGCGTTATATCCCGCAGATGGATAGTTTGCAGACGGTCATCTTAGGTGTTGGGCACGGTACACTGGCAATGCGCACCCAAGATAATAGACGCCTCTATTACACGCTCTATATGGACCTCTATCCGCGATGGCCTATCAGCAAGTATAGCATGGAGGTCTTCGATATGCCGTTGCTTACCAAAAAGATAATCAAGTATATCCTCTCCCGTGATATCACACGCTGTGACTCTTTAGGACAGCGTTTGGGACATGATAGCATAGCAGTGGCGCAGCAGACGGAGTTTTGGAATAAGGATATAGCCGCCATGGTGGCGAACGATAGGGTGGAGGTGGATGCTATCCGCGATGTGATAGCGCAAAATACTGCCTACTTGGATAGTATCGTTGCGCTTTGTGCTGCGCGTGATGTGCAGCTGTTGGTGGTGAGTATGCCTGCTATGGATGCGTATGTGTCTGCTTTGCCGCCAAAACAAGTGGCGCTGCATGATAGTGTTTTCTCTGCGCTCCCTGCACCAGCAGTTTATATCGATGCCACTGATTGGGAAGTGCCAGAGGGAGGGTGGTACAACCCCACGCACTTCACCCGCGAGGCTTCCATCCCCTTCACGCAGTGGGTGGTGAGGCGATAAGGCGAGGGTGGACATGATGGGATAATGCGCTATGCCTCCGTTACAAGGTGATTAGTAGCACTCACTATTCTGTTTTATTACTATCCGCTAAAAATGCTATTAGCCTTGTAAGAGGCTAACAATCAATTTGTTATGATTTGATTGTGTGCGCGAGGATTTGAAAATAAAGTTTATTTATGTTTATCTCTTTTGAGTGCTTTTTTACTATCTCGAGGTAGGATTTTGGTGATACAAAGGACTGATAGTGAACTTTTAAGGCATTTTTAGCAGCAAAAGCATGTAAGCGCATTGCGCGTAAGCACTCAAAAGTATTTATCTGTATTTATTTACCATTTAAAGTGTACACTAATGCGCTATAACTGCTTAAAAAAACATAGTTTTTTGATGAATGTGTGCAATAAATTTGCATATATGCAATATTTTTACTACCTTTGCGCGGTTGAAAGGAAAGATGAATAAACAACCAAATGTCAAATATACAAGATTTAAATACTATACCTTTGCAGATGCCACAAATACCGCAGGGACCAATGACCAATATACCAGGTCCAATGCCTCCTCCGCCACCTATGCGACCAAAAGCAGTGGGATGGCAAGCGCGTTTCATGCGCAATTATGGTATGGGCGCATATGCACAAAAGCGAGATTATCGGATGCCATCGTGGCTGATAGGTAGGTCCGTGCTATTCTTCTTCATAGCGCTCTCTACCTGCTTGGTGGTGTATGGCTATGTGCCAGGAATGGATTTGCTGCTCACAGCATGTATATCTATTGTGGTCTTTTTCTTTGGTGCGCAGTCGATGGCTAATAGTTGGGCTAAGGCAAGCGAGAAGCGCTTCCTACATAATGTGTTCATCACGGGTCTTCTCATTCGTTTGTTTTGGGTGATATATTTGTATTTTGTTTTCAATCCGAATCATTATGGGAATACCTTTGGTGATACTGCAGACACGGAATGGTATATGGCATTTGGAAAAGACTTGGCAGCATGGATGCGAGGCGATGTAGCGTTGCCGCTCTCTGGAGTGATAGATAGGAATGGGTCGGCTATTGATGATGTGGGATATCCAATGTGGCTGGGTTTGATTTATCTACTCACGGGAGATATCAGCGATGTGTTTATCCCCTTTGTGGTGAAAAGCATTGTGGGTGCCTATTGTGCTACTTTAATCTATCGTGTGGCAAAACGCCATTTTGGTGTAGGCGCTGCGCGCATAGCGGCTATCTTTGTGTGCCTGAATCCAAATATGATTTATTGGTGCGGTACGATGATGAAGGAGGCAGAGATGGTGTTTGTGGTGTGCTTGGCTGTGGATAAATTAGATGAAGCATTGTCGTCAGGCAAAAAACTGACTTTCCGCGCTTTATGGCCAGGTCTGTTGGCGGGATTATATTTGTTCTTCTTCCGTACAGCATTGGGGTTGGCTATGTTTATGGCGGTAGCCGCGCATATAGTGATGGCATCAAATAAGGTGCTTAGTATCGGGAAAAAAATTATAGCAGGCATCTTAGTGGCACTTACATTGTTTATGGCTGTAGGAGACCGTATTGTTCAACAATCGCAAGATTTGTTGGAAAAGGTTCAATCTGATAGTCAACAACAAAATATGGAAAGGCGTGCAAAAATAGAGGGCGGTAATGAGTTGGCTAAGTATGCTGGCGCTGCTGTGTTTGCGCCGCTGATATTCACGATTCCTTTTCCAACCTTTAATCAAGCGCATGAAGGTCAATTACTACAATTGCAGTTGTCTGGAGGTAGTTTTATCAAGAATATATTATCTTTCTTCGTGATAGTAGTGATGCTGCTCTTCTTAGCAAGTGGTGAGTGGCGGCGGCATGTATTCATAGTAGCCTATACTTGTGCTTATTTAGTGGTGTTAATCTTTAGTGCCTTTGCACAATCTGGGCGCTTCCATATGCCTATATGGCCGATGCTGATGCTCTTTGCTGCCTATGGCGTGCAATTAGCGCGCGGAAATAAGCGCCTCCGCACGGGATTTATCCTCGTGCTAATATTAGAAATCATCGCCTGCCTTGGGTGGAATTGGTTTAAGTTGAAAGGAAGGGGCATGATTTAAGGGAGGTGATTAGTATTTGTATCGTAAATAGAAATTATAACATTGAAAAATAATGAGAATATGACTATATTAGTGACTGGAATAGCAGGGTTTATCGGCTCACGGGTGGCACAGATGTTAGCGCAGCGAGGGGATATAGTAGTTGGTGTGGATGATATCAACGATTATTACGATGTGTGGCTTAAGCAAGCTCGTTTGAGCAGGTTGCTTGGAATTAGTGAGTTGACGACTGAGCGATTGAATGAATTAGAGATACCCTATAACAAAGAATATATTTCTTCTGTCTATCCAAATCTTAGTTTTACTCGCTTGTCTATTGATAATAAAATGTCGCTGGATGCCCTATTTGAGGAGACTAAGTTTGATGTGGTACTGAACTTAGCGGCACAAGCGGGGGTGCGGTATAGTATTACACATCCGTATGTGTATATGCAAAGTAACCTTGTTGGATTTCTAAATATACTAGAAGCATGTCGTAACTACAATGTGCCGAAGTTAGTATTTGCATCTTCATCGTCCGTATATGGTATGAACGAGCAAGTTCCGTACAGTGAAGAAGATAAAGTAGATAGTCCAGTGAGTTTGTATGCAGCATCGAAGAAATCGAATGAACTGATGGCACATTGTTACAGTAAGTTATATGGATTCCAATCGATAGGTCTGCGCTACTTTACAGTGTATGGTCCATGGGGCAGACCAGATATGTCGCCGATGCTGTTTGCGAACGCAATGAAGGAAGATAAGCCGATTAAGGTGTTTAATAATGGTGATATGATTCGAGACTTTACATATATTGATGATATAGCGGAGGGAACGATTCGTGCGATTGACCATACGCTGGATAAGGCGCGATGCGAGCATGGGGTGCTGTATAAAATCTATAATATCGGTTGCAGTCATCCAGTAAAGTTGATGGATTTTATTTCGGAAATGGAACAAGCATATGGTAAGGAGGTGAAGAAAGAGTTTTTGCCAATGCAAGCAGGAGATGTGTATCAGACAAATGCGGATACAACGAGGTTAGAAACCGATATGGGTTACAAACCGCAGGTGACATTGCACGAGGGGATCCAAAACTTTATGAAATGGTTTAAAGAATTTTATTGTGAATAAGTATGAGAATTTTGTTTGTTTCATCAGGAAGACAAGGGAAAGTAAACCCTATTATACAAAATCAGGGTGAATCATTGCGTCGTGCCGGTGTTGAGGTGGATTTCTTTATAGTTCCAGGAAGAGGGTGGAGAAGCTATTTAAAGGCTATAAAGCCATTACGTAAGCTGATAAAAGAAGGACACTATGATGTAATCCATGCGCATTATTCATGGACCGCGTATCTAGCAAGTATAGCGAGTAGTGGCTTATGTGTGCCGATGGTGGTATCGCTGATGGGAAACGACATACTCGATTATTGGTGGTATCCTGGACTAGCGCGTATGGTAGCCAAACTCAAACCATGGAAAGAGGTAATTGTTAAATCGCAAGAGATGAAACTGCGTGTGGGAATGTCATGCGCGATTGTAGTGCCTAATGGGGTGAATATGGAACGGTTTAGCGAAAAATCAAAAGTAGAATGTCAAGAACAATTAGGTTGGGATACGAAGAAAAAGCATGTACTATTCCCTGCTCGAAAAGAAGATAGTCGCAAAAATTGGCCGCTCGCGGAAGGTGCAGTGAAGATGCTTCCTGAAAATATAGAGATAGAACTGCATCAGATGAATGGGGTGCCGAATGATAAGACACCGATTATGTATAATGCTGCGGATGTAGTGGTACTACCGAGTTTTTATGAAGGAAGTGCTAATGCACTAAAAGAAGCGATGGCATGTAATGTACCGCTTGTGACTACCGATATGGGGGATTGTCGCGAACGGATAGAAGGAGTAGAAGGGTGCTATGTGGCGAAAACTTATGAGGTAGAGGAGTTTGCAGAACTACTCGGCAGAGCATTGGCGTTTGACGGTAAAATAAAAGGACGCGAGCGGTTGTTGGAAGATGGTATTGCGGATTTCCAAATAGCGGAACGACTAGTTAAAATATATGAAAGTGTTATAAGAATTGCGAGGTAAAAAGAATTAATATGTGTGGAATAGCTGGTGTTATAGGATTTGATAAAAAAACTATCGAACAAGATATATTGTTGTCAATGATGCAAGATAGCAAGCATCAAGGACAAGAAGGTCATGTATATACGAACGAGTATATTGGTCTTGGATATGTCGGTTGTGCTCATAGTCAAAGTCCAGTGTTTAAAAAAACAGTGACAGATGCTTCTGGACGATATACCATTATCTTAAATGGAAGTGTGTATAATGCAATCGAATTGCGAAATGAATTACAAGCAATAGGTTATACATTTGCATTGCAAACTAATGATATAGAAGTGGTGCTAAATGGTTATATTGCTTGGGGAGAAATGGTGTTGGATAGAATCAATGGCATGTTTGTCATGGCGATATATGATAAGGAAAAAGAAAATCTATTCATAGCGCGTGATAGATTTGGCGTTAAGTCACTATACTATTATGTTGGGGAACATTATTTCGTATTTGCATCTGAGATATCACCAATATTGAATATATTACCAAAGAAACCTAAGGCTAATGAAAATGTAATATTTGATTATCTAGTCTTTAACCGAACGGATCAAACGGAAGACACTTTCTTTGATGGAATATATAAATTACAACATGGCTGTGCAATAACAATAGACTTGAAAAAGACATATACCAAGGAATCGCTACCTATTTGTAGGTGGTATGATTTATCAGAACATGTTCAGAAAGTCAAGGATAAGTATGCTAAAATGAGCATAGATGAAGCGAAAGCAGAATATATGCGTATCTTTAAAAGAGCGATAGAGTTGCGTTTGATTAGCGATATGCCATGGGGCGTCTGTTTAAGTGGAGGACTCGACTCTTCTGCTATTACTGCCACTATTATTAAAGAATTAAAGCAGCCGGATGTACATTCATTCTCAGCTGTGTATGGAAAAAATAGTAAGGCTGATGAATCGAAATTTATAGATGAATTTCAAGGCATTGTGCCGAATATGCATTATATACATCCGGATGCAGACACATTGTTTAATCATTTGGATGAGTATGTGAATATTCAACAAGAACCGACTCCTACTACATCGCCTTATGCGTTGTATAGCATCCTTACAGAAGCGTCGAAGTCAATAAAAATCATTTTGGATGGACAAGGTTCAGATGAAGCATTAGCAGGATATGAATACATACCAGGATTATACTACAAAACGCTATTTACACACCTTCAATGGGGACGGTTGGCGAAAGAGATAATTCAATATGCGCAACTGCATAAGTCATGGAGGCATGTGAAGTATATGCTATTCTTTATGATGCCAAATCGAATGCGTACGAAAGTGAGAGTGATGCAGCGTGGATATATCAATCCAACCTTCGTAGAACGACATAAAGATAGCGTCATAGCTGATAAACTCTATGGAGCGAGTACAATGGAGGAAATGTTAGTAGCACACTTTGAGTATAAATTAGAGCATCTTACAAAATGGGGCGACAGAAATACGATGGCGTTTGGAGTAGAAGGACGCAGTCCATTCTTAGATAAGGATTTGGTGGAATATAGCATAGCATTAAAAGATGGCTTGAAAATCAAAAGCGGATATACAAAATACATCTTGCGTGAGGTAATGAAAAATATTATGCCAGAGAAAGTGCGATTAAGGGTAGATAAAAAAGGATTTTCAGTTCCACAAGACGAATGGTTCCGTACAAAAAAGTTCCAGAATTTAGTAGAGGATATTCTTCAGTCTGAATCTTTCGCTCGCCGTGGTTATTTCGTGCCAGAAGAAGCGAAAAAGTTGTATCAACAGCATCTAAAGGGAGAAATAAATATATCTAAAGATATATGGAAATGGATAAACCTTGAATTATGGTTTAGAAAATACATTGATTAAGATACAAGAAATGGCAAAGAATCATAGAACAATAAGAAATATACTGCGAGGTGTTTGGAATCGTATCTGTCTTGCTATAGCACGACATCTATTCCCTGCGCAGGTGAGGAATCTATTTTATCGGATGGCCGGAGTGAAAATAGGTAAGGGCAGTAAGATTGGGGCAACAGTGGATATCGACCAGTCGGCTCCTGAGTTGATAACAATTGGAAAGAATGTGTGGGTGACGAGGGGAGTGATGTTGCTATGTCATCAGCGAGACTTGTCAGAATACGAGGTTGGTAAAGCAGTGATGGATTGCGAACTGAAATATGCACCTATAGTAATAAAAGATGGCGCGCACTTAGGCATTGGATGCATCATTATGCCAGGCGTGACCATTGGCGAAGGTGCAATTATTGGGGCAGGATCTGTTGTGACAAAAGATATACCACCATACTGTGTGGCAGTAGGTGCGCCAGCAAAAGTTATAAAATATTTTGACAAAAAAACGAAAGCATGAGAATCTGGATTGATATAACAAATACACCACATGTGAATGTGTTGATGCCAATATACAAGCATTTAGCGGAGAAGGGGCACGATTTGATAATCACAGCCCGAGATTTCTCGGAAACAATACCCTTGTTGAGGAAGAATGGAATTGAACCATTAATATTGGGTTCGCATCATGGAAAAAGCAGATTGCGGAAAACGATGGGGCTATTGGGAAGATATTGGCAATTACTAACGCGCGTGCCTAAATTTGATGTGGCCTTTTCGCTTGGAGGCAGTTATACGGCTCCTATTGCTTGGCTGCGCAGAAAGAAAAGTATTACATTTAGTGATAATGATTTCACTACCCATAAGTTTATTACATATTTATTCAGCAGCTATTTTATCTTCCCTGCCTATCTTAATTATCATGAAGCAAAGAAACGCTTTCGCTTAAAAGACGAACAAATAAAAACATTTGATGGCTTTAAGGAAGATATATATATTGCTGATTATAAAGTGGATGAATATTTCTTGAATCAGTTGCCTTTTAAAGATTTTATTACCATTAGACCTGAAAACTTAAAAGCAGCTTATGTTCCTAAAGACGCGGTAACAATCGTTCCTGAACTATTTGAAATATTCAAAGACCAAAATATTCTCTTCTTACCGCGTTACGAAGAAGAGAAATCAATGGCTGCCGGATATCCCAATATATGGTACCCAGAAGGTCCATTGTGTGGATTGGATGTGTGCTATTATACAAAGGCAATGTTAACAGGTGCGGGCACTTTTGCACGCGAGGCTGCATTATTAGGCGTGCCAGCTGTCTCTTTCTTCCCAAGAAAAGAGTTTTTGACAGTGGATGTTGTGCTGCAGGAACAGGGAAAAGAGTTTAAATCACGGTCTGCTGCAGAAATACGGGAGTATGTTCTGGCGCATGCAGATTATAATAGCCGCGTATTAGGCGATACCTCGCGTAGCAAAAAGGTTCTGTCAGAAGTACTAGGCATAATAGATGAAATTATAGAGGAGAAGTAAGTTGTTGCAACTTTATTTATATGGCAGCAGTTTAAATGATTGCATAATAAGGGAAATAAATTTGCGGATTTCTGCAATTTTATTGAGAAAAATTTGTGTATATCAAATTGCTCTAAGAATGGGAAATAATAGGATATGTACTTTTTGTGTGAGATTACTACAAAATCTTCAGTGAGACCACTACAAAATCTTTAGTGAGACCACTACAAAATCTTCAGTTGAAATAAAAAATATCACAAAAACACCCTAATTTGCAAATATTTATACTATTCTGCCCCGAATATTTGGAAGTCTGTGTTTTTTTTTGTACCTTTGCGGCAAATTCTGGATTAATATGAGACGAGCACAGTTTGATATATTACTTTCGCGTTTGCAGGAACCGAGGATGTTTATGCAAATTCTTGCAGGACCTCGACAAGTAGGAAAAACCACCCTAATAAATCAAGTTTTAGAAGAAATAGCTTTTCCATATCTGTCTATATCTACTGATGGGGTGGATTATACCAATAAGACTTGGATTGCAGAACAGTGGGCGGCAGCAAGATTGATGGCCAAGCAGAATGCAAATCAAGATTTTGTATTATGTATAGATGAAATTCAGAATATTCGCGACTGGAGTAAGTATATAAAAGCTGAATATGATTACGATACGGCACATAATCTTCCTATTAAAGTGGTATTATCTGGTTCTTCGCGCGTGATGATTATGAGGGGACTATCGGAGAGTTTAGCAGGGAGATTTGAAATAATACACATGCCTCATTGGTCATATCCGGAAATGCAAGAGGCATTTGGAATGACAGTAGAACAGTATATTTTCTTTGGAGGATATCCCGGTGCTGCTCATTTGATAGGCGATGTTCGTAGATGGAGACAATATATCAAATCTTCTATTATTGAAGCAACAATGGAGCGAGATGTGTTGATTGATACTCCGATTAATAATCCTCCGTTGCTTCGTAAAACATTAGAACTGGCAGCTGCATATTCTGGTCAAGAGTTGGCAGTGCAAAAGATTGTAGGTGAATTGCAGGATTTTGGTAGTAATTCGACTGCAAAAAACTATTTAACTCTTCTTGGTGAAAGTGGATTAGTTGGAGCGTTGGAGAAATATTCTGTAGATATAGCGCGCCGTAAATCATCAGTGCCAAAAATGCAGGTATATGATAATGCACTGCGCTCGTATTATACAAAATTGTCGTATATTGAAGCTATTTCTCGGGCTGAATTATGGGGACGTTTGTATGAATCATCTGTGGGAACTCATCTGATTAATGCTACATTAGATGATGAAATAGAATTGTTCTATTGGCGTGAACGCGATTTAGAAGTGGACTATGTTTTGCGTAAAGGGAGAGATGTTATTGCTATAGAAGTGAAAAGTAATAAAGTGGCTGGGACGACAGGATTGAATGCCTTCCGCTCTCGTTTTAATCCAAAGAAATCATTTGTAGTAGGTTCGCAAGGAATACCATTGGATGTATTTCTTTCTATGCCTGTAGAAAGTTTGTTTGATTAGTGTTTTGTAAATACTCGCAAAATCCCTAAAAAAGTTGTACCTTTGCACCCGATAAGGTATAAAAACTGCAAATTTATATAAAATTATACCCGTACGGGTGTATTTATGTTGCCTCAGTGGGAGGAAACGATACGCAGTTCATTCCTTTCAGCAGAGATGCAGGATCTGTATCTGGAAATCGTGCGGACGCGAATGGAACAAATGAAAAAACAATAAACATATATGAATATAACACTAATAGCTGGCGCGAGACCCAATTTCATGAAAATCGCACCACTCATCAAAGCCATTGAGCAGTTTAATGAGTCAAAAGTGGAAAGCGGAGAGATCACTTACCGACTTGTGCATACCGGACAGCATTACGATAAGAATATGTCCGATACTTTCTTCGAAGAACTCGGCATACCCGCACCAGACACCAACCTCGGTTGCGGAGGCGGAACGCAAGCAGAACAAACGGCCGCTATCATGGTTGCCTTCGAGAAAGAACTCATAGCACACCCTGCTGATATCGTGCTCGTTGTAGGAGATGTTACATCCACCATGGCATGCTCCATAGTCGCCAAGAAACTCAACACGCGCGTATGCCATGTGGAGGCAGGTATTCGCAGTTGGGACCTCACCATGCCAGAAGAGATAAACCGCATGGTGACCGATAGCCTCGCAGACTATATGTTCACTACATCTGAAGTGGCTAATCGAAACTTGATGAGACAAGGAGCTGAGTTGCAAACGAACCTAAATCCTTCCCTTCAGGGAAGGGCTGGGGATAGGCTTTTAGAGGATAAATATGCGTATGAGCGAGTACCACAGCGAGTATGGTATGTAGGAAATGTGATGATTGATACACTGCTCGCTAATCGTTCAAGGTTCCGCCAACCTGAAGTGTGGAATACACTTGCTCTGCAAGAGAAGCAATACATCGTCATGACCATGCACCGTCCAGCCAATGTGGACGAGGAGAACCATCTGCGAGCAATGATGGAGCAGATAGTAGATAATGCACACGGATTACCCATCGTCTTCCCTATTCACCCTCGCACAGCGAAATTATTCTATAATCTATGGGGAAATGAAGAGGCATTGGCGAAACGATTCCCTAATCTACATATCGTGGAACCATTAGGATACCTTGAGTTTAACTACCTTGTGGAGCGTGCTAAAGCAGTAGTGACCGATTCGGGAGGTATAACGGAAGAAACCACCATCATGGGCGTGCCATGTATCACACTGCGTGATAATACCGAGCGACCAGAGACATGCACCGTGGGAACAAACGAACTGATTGGTACAAATCCTGCGGCTATCAAACCGGCATTGGATAAACTATTCGCAGGAGAATGGAAAAAGGGTGGAGTACCCGCATTGTGGGATGGACATACCGCTGAGCGTATCATCGCTATATTAGCGGGGGTAGATGTTAGATGTACAGATTAGAGGTTAGAGATTAGAGGTGTAGAGTGTAGGCTGCGAGTTTTTGATTATATCTCAAAATACCATGAAACGATAAAAAGTAAACAAGAAAAACACATGGAAAGAAGTAATACTAAAATACGCATCTTGATAGATGTTGTCATATGGTTGGTAGCTGCGCTGCTATGCCTCCTATGGCGATGGGCTGCCGATAAGAGCGAGATAAATGCATACTGCTACCTATTCGGCGGACTGACCGTATTATGGGTGCTATTCGGATGGGGACTCCAATTATACCGCTCCTACAAAGAGACATGGTTGTGGCAAGCCGTATTATCCGTATTGGCAAACACAGCTATCCTCATCGGTTTATGCTACTGGGGACTACCATACCTATCCGATAATCTCTCTTTCAGAGTAGCATCATGGACCATCACACTCGTAGGAGCATGCGAATTGATAGTCGTGCTCATTGCCCATTACTGGAAATATGCTACCAACCTCACTGTACCAATCATGGAGATAGAGCAGCGTGAAAATGCACAACCCATCTACAAGGATCAAACGCGCTCCGAACAATCGATCCACTCCGTCAAGCAGTCAGTGCTATCTGTTACCACAGAGGAAGATTATCAGATGCTATGCGACAAAGCGAATCTCCATTCACGGCTCACCAAGATAGTATGCGATAGAGACCGATTCAGTTTTTTGCAGATACTCGATTATCAATACACCACTATCGTGGATATGACACTGCTCAATGATGCTAAGGGCATCAATAAACGCTTTTGCCTCGTCAATCAAAAACTGCCCGATAACGGACGATATGTATGTTGCTATAGACCGCAAGAGTATATAAAACAAAAGATACTCAGTCGTTACCCCAAAGGAATAAACTGGATAGTCTATTCATTCTATTTCTTACGCAAGCGTATTATACCACGACTGATGCTTACCAGTCGTCTTTACTATGATATAACCAAAGGACGCAAGCGTATGCTGAGCAAGACGGAAGTACTCGGACGACTCTATTACTGTGGATTTGAAGTGGATGAGATAGTGCCAATGGGACATATCGAATATGTTTTTGCACACCGTAAGTCACAACCCTATCCACAAGAGCAATTGAAAGTATATGGACCACTTATCAAACTCCCGCGCGTGTGTAAAAATAAGGAGATTCGATATTTCTATAAGATGCGAACCATGCACCCTTATGCTGAATATATACAAAAATATGTCTTCGATGCACGAGGTGGAATGGATATAGCAGATAAGTCTAATGACGACTGGCGTATCACCACATGGGGACGATTTATGCGTAAATATTGGTTGGACGAACTGCCTATGCTTATCAACTGGATTAAAGGAGATGTTAAATTAGTGGGAGTACGCCCACTCAGTCGAACAATGTTCGAAACCTATCCCGAATGGCTACAAGAGAAACGCACTAAGACAAAACCAGGACTCATTCCGCCATTCTATATTGATCATCCAGATACCTTCGATGAACTATTTATCAGCGAAGATAAATACCTTACGGAATACTTAAAACACCCTATACGCACAGACTGGAAATATTTCTGTCTCACAATGAAGTCAATACTACTCCGTAAGACCCATAGCGCGTGAGGGAAGGAAGGACGATGTTGGATGTTAGATGTTGGATGTTAGATGTCTCTAAATAAACAAATACTGCAATTGGCTGTGCCAAGCATATTGGCAAATATCACCATCCCATTAGTAGGACTGGTGGATACTGCCATCGTGGGACACATCAGCAATGCCGCTGCAATAGGAGGCATCGCTATCGGTACGATGCTCTTCGATCTGCTATACTGGAACTTCGGTTTCCTACGCGTAGGAACAAGCGGTATGACCGCACAAGCGTATGGAAGGGAATGTCAGATGGCAGATGTTAGATGTCAGATGTCAGATAAGAAGGTAATCTGCGGGGAAGAGACATCGCGTTTACTCAAGCAGAGTTTGACCATCGCAGGGGGCGCAGCAATGCTTATTTGGGCGATACAGTGGCTATTCGTGACAGCTGTATTAGCAGTCGTTCCTTGTTCGCCCGAAGTAGCAGATATGGCAAAGAGTTATTTCTATGTGCGCATATGGGCAGCACCCGCAACTCTCAGTCTAATGGCATTCAAAGGATGGTTTATAGGCATGCAAGATACACGCAGCCCGATGGCAGTAGATATACTAGTGAATGTGGTGAATATGGTGGCGAGTTATTTATTGGCCGTTAATACGCCGCTGGGTGTAGTGGGAGTGGCATGGGGAACACTCATCGCGCAGTACAGCGGATTGATACTCGCTTTTGCACTGCTCGCATACCGCTATCGCATACATCTTGCATGGCGCGACATGAGGTGGAATAAAGAACTCAAAGCTTTTATGCAACTGAATGGAAATATCTTTGTCCGTTCCCTATGTTTTATGGTTGTGTATGTCGGATTTACTTCTATCGCAGGTTATTATGGTGATACCGAACTGGCAGTAAGCAGCATACTGATGAAGTTATTCATGCTCTTCTCTTTCTTCGTGGATGGATTTGCCTACGCAGGCGAAGCATTAGTAGGGAAGATTATCGGGGAGAGCGGAAAGTGGAAAGTGGAGAGCGGAAAATGGAAAAGTGGAGAGGCGGAGAGTCTCCGCGGACGAGAAGAAGTGGAGAGGTGTGTGCGGCTGCTATTCCGATGGAGTATGGGTGTGGGATTGTTCTTTACCCTCATCTACGCGCTATGGGGTAGGGATTGTATTGCTTTGCTGACGGATGATGCCGAAGTGCTGACTGCCTCAGTGCGTTATATAGGTTGGCTCATCGCTATGCCTATCATCTCAACACTCGCGTTCATGTGGGATGGCATCTATGTGGGGGCAACGGCTGGTAAAGAAATACGCAATGCGATGATTTATGCCGCGGTGGCATTTATCGTATGCTATGCAGGATTATGTATCCCATGGGGAATACAAGCACTTTATGTGGCGTATTTCGCGCATCTATTAGCGCGAGTCGTCTATCTAAGTGTTAGATGGAGTGCGCTGAAGGCTATGTATTAGTGCGATGTTAAAAATAAAAGTATGGGATAATATGAACCAATGCACGGAGGAGGAAGTGAAACGCATGATGCCTCTCGTGAGTGAACAAAGACGCGAACAAGCTTTGCGTTATCGCCATATATTCGGTCAGTACTGCTGTCTGCGTGCATGGCTCATGCTGCGCGACTTATTAGGACATGATCCCGGTGAATGGCGCTATAACGAACATGGTAAACCATTCCTCACCGGAGAGGATAAGGATACTTATTTCTCCATTAGTCACTGCCGCGAAGCAATAGCAGTAGCCATAGCAGACCAACCTATTGGAATAGATGTAGAGTCTATTAGAACGGCTAATGAAGATTTAATAGTGAGGGTGATGAACGAAACTGAACAAGCACAGATTCATCAGTCTGCAGAACCTGATAAAACCTTTACACGCCTATGGACCGAGAAAGAAGCAATCGTCAAATGGCAGGGAACAGGAATAGAAGGATTGGAGCAGATGGTAGATGTTAGATGTAAGATGTCTGATGTTGGATGTGGTATGTCTGATGTTGGATGTGAGACGATAGAAAACGAAAAATATATTTATACAATCATATATGGAAAATTACATTGTATCAGCGCGGAAATATAGACCGCAGACATTTGAATCGGTAGTAGGGCAGCAAGCCCTGACGCAGACGCTACAGAATGCTATCAAGCAGAACCATCTGGCGCATGCATACCTGTTCTGTGGTCCGCGAGGAGTGGGTAAAACAACCTGTACGCGCATCTTCGCAAAAACAATCAACTGTCTAACACCAATCAATGGCTTCGACGCATGCAATGCATGTGAGTCATGTAAGGCATTCAATGAGCAACGATCGTATAATATCCATGAATTGGATGCAGCAAGTAATAACTCTGTGGAAGATATCCGTTCACTCATAGAACAAGTGCGTATCCCACCGCAGATAGGGAAATACTCGGTGTACATCATAGACGAGGTACATATGTTATCTACAGGAGCATTCAATGCGCTGCTTAAAACATTAGAGGAACCACCATCATATGCTATCTTTATTCTCGCTACGACAGAGAAACATAAAGTGCTGCCTACTATATTGAGTAGATGTCAGGTGTATGACTTCAGTCGTATCACTGTACCCGACACTATCGCTTATCTGCAATCGGTAGCAGCCAATGAAGGAATCAATGCGTCTGAAGAGGCACTTAATGTAGTGGCGCAGAAGGCTGATGGCGGTATGCGTGATGCATTGTCCATCTTCGACCAGTTAGTAGCATTCTGTGGTAAAGAAATTACTTACGAGCGCGCTATAGAAGTACTCAATGTGCTTGATAGCGACTATTACTTCCAATTAGTGGACCATGCGCTGCATCACGATGTGTCGAATGCACTATTATTGCTCAATGATGTACTCAATCATGGATTTGATGCAGCACAGTTCGTTGTGGGATTTGCACAGCACTTGCGTGATGTGCTTGTAAGCAAAGACCCACAAACACTACCGCTGTTGGAGACTTCTGATGCTATCCGTCAGCGCTATGCGGCACAAGCAACTCAATGCACACCACTATGGCTTTTCCAAGCACTGGACATAATCAATACATGCGATATCAATTACCGCACCGCGCGCAATAAACGATTGACAGTAGAATTAGCATTGGTTAAGTTGTGCCAATTAGGCATGCCAACTGCAGTGCCTACGGTGAAAACGGCGAGTCCGGTGAAAGAGCCGGTGAAAGCGGAGAAAACGGAGAGTTCGGTGAAGCAGTCTGTTAGTCAGCCGGTTAAGGAAGTACCTGTGGCAAAACCAACCATTCCAAATGTGGAGATACCGCAAATGCCTTCTGTTGAACTGAATATAGGATTTGCCAAGAATAAACCCGCAGCAACGGATAATACATCTGAAATAGCAACCCAACCTGCGCAAAAGGAGGAGCGCAACAACCCTTTTACACATGACCAACTCGTGGATGCGTGGGTTGGTCTGCAAACACAATTCAAAACGAATACACGCATCCTACCATTATTGGAAGCATACACCCCGACTATCATTGATGAACTAACTCTCGAACTGGAGATGCCTAATAAATGGCAGATGGAAGAAATGCAAAAAACATTACCAACACTGCTAAAGTGCATGCGAGATGCACTCCAAAATGATAGTCTAAAGATACAACTCGTATTGAAGCAGTATCTGCCTGAGCAAATGGTATTTACTGCAGAAGAAATGTATAAACAAATGGCAAAAGAAAATCCTGCGCTATCCCTGATGAAAGAAAAACTGCAATTGCAATTAGACTGATGCAATATGATCTGAAGAAATATCTTCCCACAACGCGCAAAGAATTAGCGTTACGCGGATGGAGCGAAGTGGATATCATCTTCTTTACAGGTGATGCCTACATAGACCATCCTTCTTTCGGCGCAGCTGTGATAGGACGCACATTGGAGGCGGCCGGTTATCGAGTGGCAATAGTGCCACAACCCGACTGGCATGGCGATTACAGGGATTTTACTAAATTAGGTAAGCCACGCTTATTCTTCGCCGTCTCTTCCGGGTCAATGGACTCAATGGTAAATCACTATACCGCAGCGCGTCGCCGCCGGTCAGATGATGCATACACACCCGAAGGAAGAGCAGGGGCAAGACCCGATTATTGTACTACCACTTATTGTCGAATACTCAAGCAGTTGTACCCAGATGTGCCAATCGTGATAGGCGGTATAGAAGCATCCATGCGGAGGTTAACGCATTATGACTATTGGGCAGATAAACTAATGCCATCCATATTGGTGGATAGCGGAGCAGATTTGCTCGTATATGGCATGGGAGAACAAGCTATACTCGAGATAGCACAAAAGGGAATATGTCATTCTATTCCACAAACAGCCTATCTGGAAAGTGATGCCTCGGCACTTCCGCAAGAGGCTATACGATTGGCATCGCATGAGCAAGCGCTGCGTGACAAACGAGTACATGCGGAGAATTTTCGATATATAGAGATAGAGTCGAATAAAATTCATCAAAACACTATCATACAAGCCGTGGGCAAGCAGTTTGTAGTAGTCAACCCATCGTATGAACCGATGAGCACAGATGAACTGGATCGTATATACGACTTGCCCTACCAATACACACCACATCCGAAATACAAAGATAAACATATACCTGCTTTCGAGATGATTCGATGGAGTGTATGTATGCACCGTGGATGCTTCGGAGGATGCGCTTTCTGCACTATCTCTGCTCATCAAGGCAAGCAGATAGTGAGTCGCAGCAAAGAATCAATCCTTCGCCAAATAAAGCAATTGAGTCAGTTGCCTGACTGGCACGGTGTACTAACAGACTTAGGTGGACCATCTGCTAATATGTATGGTATGGAGGGAAAAGATAAAGCATTATGCAAGCAATGTACACGGGCAAGTTGTCTTCACCCCGCTATTTGTAAGAACCTCAATCAGCAGTTTGGTCCGATTATTGATATATACAAGACGGTGGATCAGTTGCCTTATGTCAAGCATGCTTTCGTTGGGTCGGGGATTAGGTATGACTTAATGGATGATAACTATGCGCGCCAACTGATTACGCGCCATGTGTCTGGACGACTCAAAGTGGCACCAGAACATTGTGCAGATAAAGTGCTGCGTATTATGCGTAAACCATCGTGGGGGAATTATCTGAAATTCAGACAACTATTCCTGCGCATCAACGATGAAGCCGGATTGAAACAACAACTGATTCCATACTTCATCTCATCCCATCCAGGATGCACCAAGCAAGAAATGCAGCAACTGGCAGATGAAACGAAAAAAATGAGATATAGACCAGAGCAAGTGCAGGATTTTACGCCGACCCCTATGACACTATCTACCACGATGTTCTATACAGGAATCGACCCATATACAGGACAGAAAGTATATGTGGCGCGAACGGCAGAAGAGAAAAAAGAACAAAACCAATATTTTTTCTGGTATAAGAAAAAAACAACACCCTTTCGCAAATGAAAAAAATAAATCGTAGAAAACATTATCGTATCAACTCAGAAACGCTACAATTAGAGCGTATAGAACACGGATTTCGTTACTGGTTGCGTCGATCAGGAGGTTATATATTAGGAGGTATATGTATAGGTATACTCTTTTTCTATGTATTCCTATATTTCTTCCCATCACCCCGTGAAGCATCGTTAATGCAGTATAATAAGAATCTAATAGCGCAATTGGATCTGATGAATAAACAGGTGGACCAATTGCAGATTGTGATGAGTGATATGGCGCAGCGTGATGATAATCTCTATCGCGCTATCTTGGGTGCTGAACCTATACCGCTCAGCACACGATTAGGCGCTACGCAACAAGTTAGTTACTACGACTCTATCGCGCGTATGACTAATGTGCAGTTAGCTGCCGAAGTGCAACGGAAGGTAGATATATTAGAAAAAGAAATGTATGTACAAGCACGATCCTACGAAGAGGTAGTCGAATTGGCGAAGAATCAAGAAGTGCGTATGGAGAATATACCCGCTATCCAACCTGTACTAAATAAGGATCTCAAGCGAATGGCATCGGGATATGGATGGCGTGTTGATCCTGTCTATCATATACGCCGTTTTCACGAAGGAATGGACTTCTCAGCACCTATCGGTACGGAGATATTCGCTACAGGAAATAGCACGGTTATATTCGCAGGGTGGAAACAAGGATATGGACAAACAGTGGATCTTGACCATGGCTTTGGATATACCACACGCTATGCGCACTGCTCTAAACTATTAGTGCGTCCAGGACAAAAAGTGAAACGAGGAGATGTGATTGCACTCGTGGGAAATACAGGTAAGTCCGTTGGACCACACTTGCATTACGAAGTGCATTACCAAGGCAGACCAATAGATCCGCGTAATTTTTATTTCTATGACTTAAGCCCAGAAGACTACGATAAGATGGTGCAATTATCAAGCAATATGGGTAATATGCTTGATTGATGACCTTTATCCCATACGAGAAATACGCTCCAATTCTACTTCATCCAATATCTGAATCTGTTTGCGGTCAAGTAAGATAAGTCCCTCTTGCGCAAATTGGCTCAGCGTCCGAATAGCATTACTGGTGGTCATATTACTCATATTGGCCAAATCTTCACGAGGTAAGGACATCGCTAAGGTACAACCATCCTCCATATAACCATAATGTTTGCGTAGGTGTAAGAGCGATTCCGCCAAGCGACCACGGATATGCTTTTGCGTCAGATTGACCATCTGCAACTCCGAGAAAGCCAAGTCCTTGGCCATCGTACGCATCACCATATAGCAGAAAGTGCCATTCGAACAAATAAGCTGATTGAAAATATGATTGCTGAGACGATATACTACGCATTGCTCGAAAGCACTGGCATTCGTATTATATGGCTCATTAGCAATAACAGCACGATAACCAAATAAATCAAATGGCTTGAGCAAACGGATAATCTGAGGACGCTGGCCGATACCTTCCTTGTATATGCGCACCTTACCACTTACCAATACCCAAATATATTGAGAAGCCTCGCCATCCGTGTGAATAATCTCATTCTTCTCGTACCTAACAACCTCCATCTGCTCTGAAATCAATATGCGCTCATCAGGTGTTAATGATGACCATATTGAATCTAACTCCCAGATAGGAGCCAATTGTGCATTTTTACTAATAACCATATCCTTTTTGTAGAAAAACACCGCAAAGGTATAGAAAAAAACTGAATAGAGCAAATTTATTTTCCTATTTTAAGGAAAAAGAGGTGTTTTTTTAGTATATATGCTTTTTTTTCTTGCACAAATGCAAAAAATGATGTACCTTTGTGCGTGATTTATTAAGTTGCAGAAATTTTCAAAAAAATCTATATATGAAAGAGCATTATCTTGAGTCTCGCCACATCGGATTAACAGAATCTGAGGAGCAACAGATGTTACAAACAATCGGTGTTAATTCCCTTGAGGAACTAATTAGTCAAACTATGCCAGCAGATATCTTGCTGCCAGAGCCTATTGAGTTAGAAGATGCCTATTCAGAGCAGGAGCACCTTGCGCTTGTGGACCAATTAGCATCTGCTAACGAAGTGCAGCGCAGTTATATAGGCCGCGGATGGTATGGTACGGTAACGCCAGCCGTTATTCGCCGAAATATGCTGGAGAACCCTGTTTGGTACACCAGTTATACTCCTTATCAAGCAGAAGTGAGCCAAGGACGATTGGAGGCATTATTCGTTTATCAAACAATGATTAGCGATTTGACAGGTCTGCCATTAGCAAACTGCTCTTTGTTAGATGAAGCAACAGCTGCCGCTGAAGCAGTGACCATGATGCGTAATCTGCGCTCAAGAGAGCAGGTAAAAAATGGGGTGAAGAAAGTATTCGTGGATGAGAAGATATGGCCTAATACCCTCGCAGTATTGCGCACTCGTGCTGCGGGACAAGAGATAGAACTCGTAGTAGGATCGTATGCACAATTCGTGCCATCAGCGGAATATTTCGGTGTGCTGGTACAATGGCCTAATGCAGATGGCTCCGTTGAGGAATATGAGGATTTTATCGCAGATTGCCATGAGGCTGGACTCAAAGTGACTGTAGTGGCAGATCTATTTGCGTTGGCACTGCTCAAACCATTAGAGGCAGATATTATGTGCGGCACAGCACAACGATTTGGTCTGCCAATGGGATTTGGTGGACCTACAGCAGGATACATGGCTACACGCGAGGAGTATAAACGCGAGATGCCAGGTCGTATCATCGGATTGAGCAAAGATAAGAATGAACGACCTGCATACCGATTAGCATTACAGACACGTGAGCAGCATATAAAGCGCGAAAGAGCAACTTCTAATATCTGCACCGCAGAAGCCTTATCAGCAATGATGGCAGGTATGTATGGTGTGTATCATGGAGCAGAAGGAATACGCGCTATCGCTGAAGGTGTGCATGGGCGTGCCGTTTATCTGAGCGAGATGCTACAAGCCTATGGCTATAACCAAGAGAATGCAGAGTTCTTCGATACCCTCCGCATCACACGAGAGGAAGAAGGATGGGTTGAACGCGTACGAGAGATAGCTGAAGAGATGGGAATCAATCTCTACTACGACCCACAAGGATGGGTGGGCGTCGCGCTTGACGAGACAGTCACTATTGATGATATGAATGACTTGATGGAGGTATTTGCATCTGCAAGCAATAATGGTGTGCAATACGAAGAGACAGAAGAAGCATTCGAGGGATTATGGGCTATCGATGAGAGTCGTGTACGCGAAGTGGATTACATGCAAGCAGAGGTATTCAAGATATATCATACTGAAACAGAGATGATGCGCTATCTCAAGCGTCTGGATCGCAAGGATATTAGTTTGGCTACCTCTATGATTCCATTAGGTTCATGCACCATGAAACTCAATCCGGCAGCAGCGATGATACCTATCACAATGAATGCTTGGACCTCTATTCACCCATTGGCACCACAGACACAAATGATTGGCTATCAGGCTGTGATGGACGATTTGACAGAGCAGCTATGTGCTATCACGGGATTTGATGCGTGCACGCTCCAACCTACATCAGGTGCCGCGGGAGAATATGCAGGACTCGTTATCATTCGCGAGCACTTGAAGCGTATCGGTCAGGCGCAACGCAACATATTGCTTATCCCTGCCTCCGCACATGGTACCAACCCTGCATCATGTGTACAAGCAGGTTTCACGCCATGCGTAGTGAAGTGTGATGAGCAAGGAAATACAGATATCGCAGATTGGAAACTCAAAGTAGAGCAGTACAGTGCACAATTAGCAGGATGTATGATTACTTATCCTTCTACACATGGTATCTTCGAGCAGGCAATTCGAGAGATGATAGATTGTGTGCATACAGCCGGCGGTTATGTCTATATGGATGGCGCAAATATGAATGCACAGATAGGATGGACTAATCCAGCTTACATAGGTGCTGATGTATGCCACCTCAACTTGCATAAATCCTTTGCTTCACCCCATGGTGGTGGTGGACCTGGTGTAGGCGCAGTATGCTGCACAGAAGAATTAGCAGATAGTTTACCTTCAGAAAACTTTAATCGCGTTAGCTCAGCCTTATACGGCAATGCTAATATGGCACTTATCTCATGGGGATATATCGCTATGCTCGGCGTAGAAGGATTGCGTCACGCTACTGCTGCGGCTATCTTGTCTGCTAACTACATGGCGCACCGACTCAAAGAGGCATATGGCATCGTCTATACAGGTAAGAATGGTAGAGTGGGGCATGAACTCATCCTTGATTGCCGTCAGTTCCATTCTATTGGTGTTACAGAGAGCGATATAGCTAAGCGACTCATGGACTATGGCTATCATGCACCGACACTTTCTTTCCCTGTGCATGGTACACTGATGGTGGAACCTACTGAATCTGAATCACTCGCAGAGATAGACCGCTTCTGCGATGTGCTCCTACAAATTCGTCAAGAGATAGCGGATGTAGAGACAGGAAAGGCAGACCCTAAAGATAATGTATTGCTTAATGCACCGCACCCTGAATATGAAGTCGTGGCTGATGAGTGGCCCCACCCTTATACACGCCAGCAAGCAGCATACCCAACAGAGTGGGTGGCAATGACTAAGTTCTGGTGCCCTGTAGGCAGGGTGGATAATGGATATGGAGACCGTAATCTAATCGCTAAGTTATCAAAATGACCAATACCTCTCTGCGTGAGCAATTGGCTTCATACCGCCGATTGCTACCTATCATCACTATCAAGGAACTACTGATGATTATCATCTGTACTATCCCCTACGCATTTGGTGTTAACCAATTGTTAGTACCGCATGCTATCGTCAGTGGTGGCGCAACAGGATTATGTGAGATTATTTATTTTGCTACAAATGCCAATGTGCCGATATGGCTCAGCAGTGCGCTAATCAATTTGGCACTCCTTCTTATCGCTGCTCTGACAGTAGGATGGCGATATGCAGTGCGAACAGTATGGGGCGTGCTATGGCTTACGATATGGCTGAGAGTGATACCCATACCTGAAGTGCCATTGCTCACAGATGCGTTTATGGCAGTGGTAGTGGGTGGATTGTTTACTGGCTGTTTCTTGGGAATATGTTTCTTGAATAATGGTTCCACAGGAGGAACTGATATCGTGGCGATGATAGTCAATAAATACCATCACTTACCTATGGGGCGAGTACTGATGATGACAGACTTGATAATTATCTCTTCTGCCTTCTTCTTACCTACGATACAAGCAGCAGGCACGCAAGGAGCAATAGAGAAAATACTCTTCGGACTTACTTACACTTTCATGCTTTCTACTGCAGTTGATTGGGTGATGAATAGAATGCGTCAGTCGGTGCAATTTATGATATTTACACAAAAACCCGATGAGATTGCTGAGGCAATACTAACACAAGCCCACCGTGGTTGCACTTTCCTTGATGCACAAGGTGGATATAATAAACAACCAATGAAAGTGGTAACGACCATTGCTCGTATTCATGAATCGGCTACAATCTTCCGATTAGTGCGTGCAATAGATCCTAATGCTTTTGTCAGTCAAAGCCAAGTTCGAGGAGTGTTTGGACAAGGATTTGAGTCTATGACCAAATAACAAATCTGCAATCTAAAATATAAAATCTGCAATCATCACTAACCTATGGGCACTATCGCTACTTATAGAAAATATGTCAATCCGCATTATTCGACAGCATTGATAGGAAGGACGATATTTGAGTATATAGTCATTATCTTAGGCATTTTCCCGATGGCGTTAATGGTCAATTGGGTGCTATTGCCTCATGCGTTCGTGGGCGGAGGATTAACAGGTATATGCTCCATTATCTATTATCTCACACAGGGACTATTCCCTTCTGTCTTTGTGGATTATGGTGGTGCTATCCCTGTGTGGCTTACTACTTTTCTATTTAACCTAATTCTTTTATTGATAGCAGGTTTTACAGTTGGTTGGCGTTTCTGTATCCGCACCATTGTTGGAGTGGCGGCTATCACGATGTGGTATCGACTGATACCTATCTTGCCACAACCAATCATAGAAGACCCATGGTTAGGCGCTATCGTGGGGGGATTTGTCTTTGGATTGAGTTTGGGATGTGTGATTGCAGCTAATGGGTCATCTGGTGGAACTGATATCTTAGCGATGATAGTGAGCCATTATCGTAATGTCTCTATAGGAAATATGATGCTTATATGCGATGTCCTTATCATCTTATCTGCTTTTTTCTTGCCGATACCAGAGAGAATGTTGATTGATGGTACGAATCCTATCTACATACAAATCAAACGCGTCTTATGTGGTTTGTGTATGACTATCTCTTATACGCTCGCTGTTGACTGGTTCCTGTCCTATATTCGACGCTCCGTACATATCTTAATCTATTCAAATGAATATGATAAGATTGCCACAGCCATCAATACTACTGTCAATAGAGGAGTGACTGTCTTAGATGGCACAGGATGGTATTCTAAACAACCAGTCAAGGTTATTTCCGTTCTTGTGCGTAAACCAGAAGCATCTATGATTATGCAATTAGTACGAGAAATAGACCCAAAAGCATTCGTGAGTGTAGCCAATGTGTCAGGCGTCTTCGGTTCTGGCTTCGACCCCATCACAGCTAAGCAATAACTACTCACTACTCACTACTACCCCTAACTCCTATTTGTTTGCGGAAACCTAAAGGAGAGACATGTTTGTGCTGCCGAAAGAAAGTAGAGAACTGATTAGGATTAGCAAAACCCAACTCATAGGCAATATCTGCTACGGATAATGTAGGATTACTCAATAAAAACTCTGCTCGCTGAACTCGTAATAACTGTTGATACTGAGCAGGTGATGTGCCTACATAGGTCTTAAAAGTCTGTCTAAACCAAGAATAACCTACACCTATCTCTTTCGCTATCTGTTCTGGTGAAATGTTATGACCAACATATTGCCGCATTAAATCTTGTGCTTTAAGGATAGCAGAAGAAGTATTCTGATTGATATTCTCATTACTATGCTGCGCATAACTACAAATGCTCAGCATGTGAGTCGTTAAGCCTGAACATAAGATTTGATACCCCGATAACTCATGTTCGGCGGTGGCTATCAATTCCTTATATAAACTTAAAAAACGCACTTCATCCTTAATCTTTACCAATGGGTTTTCAGGAGAAAGCATCATCTCTCGCACGAAAGACTCACTTCCCTTACCTCTAAAACCTACCCAATATTCCGTCCAACCGGTTTCTGGATTTGGTTCGTAAAAATGCCACTCATTAGGAAAAAGCAAAATGGCTGTACCACGAGTAATCAATCGACGAGATATATGCTCCGATTGAAAATAACCCTGTCCCTCGGTAAGAAAGACAATTTGGTATTCAGGTAAGCGACGACCATAGTCTTTACGAAAATAATAACCCACTGGGTGAGTGTCAATAGGAGGATAGAGGTGGTGAGGAAGAATAGTCTGATGTCCCACTGTGGTACAAATCATACCTAAATGATCTAATTCCGAAGAAATAGTCATGTAATGTACATAAGAATTTTGCGTTTTCATGTTATAAAACATATAATTTTAAAATCGGTGGCAAAATTAATACTTTTTTTCGCAATATGCAAATTTTTATATAAAAAAAATGTAGTAATTTTGCAGCGTATTTATCCATAAGTCATTTTTACTCTATTTTTCGGGGTCAGAAATAGCCAAAAAAATAAAAATCAAAATAATTATTTTAATCATGAAAAATCGTATTTCTCTTTTAATGATCTTGCTCGCTATTGCCATGTATGGTTATGCGGGAGAGATGATTAGCGGTGTTGTCCTTGACCAACAATCGGAGCCGATTATCGGTGCGGCAGTAAAGATTGTGGGGACGACACAAGGTACAGTTACGGATTTTGATGGCAATTTCACATTAGATGTTGAGCCTAATCAAACTCTTGAGGTTTCTTATTTAGGATATGTACCACAAGTGATAACTGTGGCACAATTGTCAAAAAATGGAGGAAAGGTGCTTCTAAAGGAAGATACCCAAGCACTGGACGAAGTAGTGGTAGTGGGGTATGGTACACAAAAGAAATCAGTTGTCACTGCTGCTATTAGTAAGGTGAGTGCTGAGGATTTGGAAAATGTTATTCCGACTCGTGTAGATAATTTGCTAAAAGGAAAAGCATCGGGGGTAACCATCACCTCTTCGTCTGGACAACCAGGTGCAGGTACACGCATTAACATCCGCGGTATCGGTACCATCAATGATGCGAGCCCATTATATGTGGTGGATGGAATGCCTGTGGGAAATATCGATTATCTTAACCCTACCGATATCGAGTCTATTGAAGTACTCAAAGATGCCGCATCTGCGGCTATTTATGGTACGAAGGGTGCCAATGGTGTCATCCTCGTTACCACTAAGAATGGTGAGTTTGGTAAGAAAGTGAGCGTATCATACGATATGAATATCGGATGGCAAAACCCATGGAAGCAAAAAGCTGTACTCACCGCACCATGGTATCAAACCATCCTCAATGAGGCGCGTCTCAATGATGGTTCGGCACCTTATTTCTCTACCATTACCACCGATTTGGGCACAAATTGGCAGGATGCACTCTTTAATTACAATGCGCCTGTTCAAAGTCATCAGGTGAGTGTGAATGGTGGTTCGGATAAGGTCACTTATTTCGTTAGCTTTGGTTATTTAGATCAAGAGGGTATCGTGGGCGGTAATTTTGACCGAAGCAATTACACACGCTATACCGTGCGTAATAATAATGTATATAAGATTATTGATACTGAGGAGCGTAAATGGCTCAATCATTTCACCATCACATCAAATATCAGCTATTCAAATGTCAAATCAACAGGTATTGCAGAGAACTCTGCCTTCTATTCTCCATTAGGCTCGGCGCTATTAATCGCACCTACACAACCTATCTATGCTACAGAAGCAGAAACACCTGCACTATTGGAGAAATATCCTACCGCCGTGAAGGATAAAGAGGGACGTCTTTACTCCATTCCGGATATCACTATGGCGGAGATTATCAATCCAATAGCCAACCTTGAGTTGCCTGCGGGATGGAACTATAGCGATCGCTTCACGGGTAATTTCACTGCCGAATTAGAGATATATGATGGATTGAAATTCAAATCAAGTTTCAATGCAGACTATAACTTCGGTCGTTATGATGGCTATGGTTATCCATATTACCTCAGTTCAGGCGGTGCAGGTAGTAGCACCACCAGTTCTGTATCCTCTACTCATAGCCGCACCTTCACTTGGCAAGTGGAGAATACATTATTCTATAATAAGAGCTTTGATAGCGGACATGAGTTGGGCGTCTTATTAGGTCAATCGGCTACCAAAACAGCCTATAGCTATGTGAGCGGTACTGCCTATGACTTGCCAAGCAATGACCCTTATAAAGCTACAATTGATTATGCGCAGGGTAGTGCGGAAGACCAGCGCACCAGCGGCGGAAGAAGTTATTCGGCAGGCGCATCTTACTTCGCGCGCGTGAATTATAATTATAAGGAGCGCTATATCTTCCAAGCCTCTTTACGCTGCGATGGCTCGGATAAGTTTGGTAAGAATAATCGCTGGGGATTATTCCCATCTTTCTCTTTGGGATGGAATATCGCTCGTGAAGAATTCTGGCAACAAGCGCCTGAATGGTGGTCTGCATTCAAACTGCGCGGATCATGGGGTATGAATGGTAATGACCGTATTAGCGATTTTGCTTATACATCCCTCATCGTAAGCGGTAGTAACTATACCTTCGGTCGGGGCGACCTCGAGCAAATTATTACAGGTGTGAGACAAGGACGACTGGCGAATGCGGACCTTAAATGGGAGACAAGTCGTCAAACAGATATCGGTTTGGAACTCGGATTTATGAGCAATGCACTCACATTAACACTTGATTATTTCTATAAAACAACAGAAGATATGCTCATGCCTGCATTGCTGCCAAGCTATATCGGTATTGAGCAACCATGGACCAATGGCGGACGAATGCTCAACTGGGGTATCGAAGCAGACCTGGGATATAAATTCCATGCAGGACCAGTCAACTTCGCTATCAATGGTAATATATCTTACCTCCGCAATCGCTTGATTGACTATGGTAATGAGACAGGCGCAAGTAACTTGGATGCAGTGCAGGCTGTAGGTACAGTCAGTAGAGCAGAAAATGGAGAAGTGTACCCATTCTTCTATGGCTACAAGACAGACGGACTATTCCAAACGCAAGAGGAAGTAGATAGCTATGTGAATGATAAGGGTGAATTACTGCAACCCAATGCACGCCCTGGTGATGTGCGATTCGTGGACTTTGACGGAAATGGAATGATCAATGACGATGACCGTACAAAAATCGGTAAAGGCATGCCGGATATAACATACGCACTCAATTTCAATGTGGAATGGCAGGGATTAGACCTCACACTCTTCTTCCAAGGTATAGCAGGGAATGATATCTTCGATGCTACACGCCGTCCTGACTTATCGTTGAGTAACCAACCTGCATGGATGATTAATCGTTGGACAGGACCAAATACCAGCACCACCATACCACGCGTTACTGAGCAAGACCCTAATGACAACTGGCGCTCAAGTGACCTCTATATAAAGGATGGTAGTTATCTACGATTGAAAAACCTGCAAATTGGTTATTCACTGCCTAAAAAATGGATGCAGAAAATTTATTTCCAAAAGATTCGCGTCTATTTCTCAGCAGAGAACTTAATCACCTTTACCAAATATGATGGCTTTGATCCTGAAATAGGTTCAGGCGGAACCAGTATCGGTATTGATGCAGGATGTTATCCACAAAGCCGCACACTGAGTATTGGTGCTAACATCGTATTATAATCCACATTTGATAAATATATAAATAATATAGTTATGAAAAAATATCTTTTCCCCGTCTTACTAACCATGATAGTATGTACGGCATGTGATAGCAGTTTCTTAGATATCGAATCCACCAGTGCTGACTTGATGGACGATTACTACAAGACAGAAGCCCAGATATACAAGGCGTTAGTAGGCGCCTATGACCCTCTCCAATGGTCTGACTGCCACGGCGGATATAATCAGTTTATGTATATCAGCGACCTCCGCGCAGATGATATCTATGTGGGAGGCGATAAAGGTTCTGATAACTTCTTCCACCAAATGCAGCGTTTCCAAATGATGCCGATAGATGCTCCTACATCTGTTTGGGAGAATATGTACACAGGTGTAGAACGCTGTAATACCGTCATTGATAACTTACCCAATGTAGAAGATATAGCACCTGCATTAGCAGAGCAGTACGAGGCAGAAGCACGATTCCTAAGAGCATGGTACTACCACTGGTTGTGGAAGTACTGGGGAAATGTGCCATACTATGGTAATGTACTACAAGCACCATACACCGCTAAACAAATCACACCAGACTCCTTATATATACATATCATGGAGGATTTGGACTACTGCTGCGAGAAATCAGGCGGAAGCTATCGACTCATGGGCCGACCGGCAGAGGAAGAGTGGGGACGCGTCACTATATATGCTGCAATGATGTTGCGTGCAAGGGTGGTGTTATATCAAAATGATGTAGCACGCTTCGAGCAAATATACAATGATATGACTACAATTAAGAATTCTGCATTGTTTATGCTTTGCAATGATTATGAGCGTATATGGACTGCAGAAGGAGAATTTGTTACCAATCCTGAATCTATGAATAAATCAGAGTCTATATGGGAAATCAACCATCGCTCAGAAGGTGGTTCATGGGGATGGACACAAGGTGCAGAAGGAACCATCTTGCCTAAATTCTTAGGTGTCAATGGTTTAGATGGAGACCCTGAATTCGCTGACGGATGGGGATTTGGACCTATCCGTAAGCAAGCATATGTCATGTACGAAGATGGTGACCAACGACGCGATGCCTCTATCCTCGACATTGAAGCACGCAAGCAAATGCTGCAAGACTCAATGGGAATAACCATCACTTGGGCAGAAAGAGCCAACCATACAGGATTGTATAATAAGAAATACACCGCACGCAAAGGGTATAACGACTGCCCATATGACCCTGAACTCAACTTCAATAATAATGTACGCGTATTCCGCTATTCAGAGTGCTTGCTCAACCTCGCTGAAGTAAGTCTACGACTGGGATATGCAAGACCTGCACAAACCAACTTTAACGAGGTACGCAAACGCGCATTCCCGGATGAAGATTACAAGGCTGGTAGCAAACATTATATCGAAGTGTCAATGGAAAATATCATGATGGAGCGCAGAAGAGAATTCTTGGGAGAAGGACACCGCTTCTGGGATTTGGTGCGCTGGAGTGAGGCTACAGATGTCACACCATGCAATATAGATGCTATCTTGAGTGGAACAGATGAAATAGGCGCATATACACGCACATGGAATAAAAACTGGAAATATATGCCTCTGCCATCACTCGAAATAGATAGAACAGAAGGACAATACAAACTCAAACAAAATCCAGGATACTAAATTCATAATGCATAATACAAAATTTGAAATCATGAAACGCTTTTATATTCCATTGCTCGCTGCAATACTTATCGTAGCATGCAAACCAAGTAATTATGTAGATGATATACCAGAGTTTACGCCTAATAACGACTCTTCTATCGTGCTGTCGCTTAATCCAAGAGCTATCGTGGACTCCATCGACCCTAACATGGTGCACCTCATTATGGATGATAAAGAGGGGTGGGTAGGTGTATGGACAATCGGTACTAAACGCTTCGTACAAAATAAGTTAGATAGACGATTTGAGTTCGCAGGTGATTATGTTGTACAAGCAGCTGCATATAATAAATATGGACTTACACCTTCTGTGACGGTAACATTTTCCATAGAATCTATGGATGAAGCAATTTGCACAAATCCTAACTATGCTGCACTTACAGGCGGATGCGATATGCCAGAAGGAAAAACATGGGTTCTATCCCAAGAAAAAGGATATTATGGACTCATTGATGTTAATACATGGGTGCTCGAATATATGACCGATTATTGGTGGCCGGCAGACCCAGGTAGCCACCCTGAAGTATTCGATGATGAGATAACTTTCGTACTCGATGCCAATAGAACATTCAAGCATAAAACGAATGGCAAATCAGCAATCGATAGCGCACCATACGATATCGCTGATTATGAGTCCACATGGGAACTACAAGATCCTTCACAGTCTAAAGACGGACGAATGCACCTCACCTTATCAGGAGATGCTGTATTACCTCCTTTCCCATCCGAGTGCCAAGGACAACATGATTACACCATCTTAGTGCTCAATGACACCGTTATGCTTACCAAAATTTATAAACCAGGTAGCAACCAAGCATGGGTCAATAAATTTGTACCAAAAGCTGAATAATACATATCCAAAATGAAGAAACTATTCCTATTCGCCATAACGCTCTGCCTTTGGGCTTGCACGCCTAAATTAGGAATGCAGTCCGATCAAGAGGTGATTGACGCAATGACACTGGAAGAAAAAGTGCAATTGCTCGTCGGAACATGCAAGGATTGGAACCTTGTCCCACCAGCTGCACCTAATACTATTCATCGCGATCCACCTCCTGCTGACTATTGGGAAACATACCAAGGAAATACCGCCACCATGAAAGGAAAAGTGAGCGGAGCAGCAGGCGTCAGTTATGCTATTCCACGACTTGGAATTCCATCTATCGTACTCGCAGATGGACCCGTGGGAGTGAGAATAGATAGCGCATGTACTGCTTTTCCTTCTACTGCATTACTCGCCGCTACACGAGATACTGACCTCATTCAGCAAGTGGGACAAGCTATCGCAGAAGAAATGCTCTATTACGGCGTGGATATTCTATTGGCACCAGGAGTGAATATAATGCGAAATCCACTATGCGGACGAAACTACGAATATATGTCCTCCGACCCATACATTGCAGGAACAATGGCAGCGGCATTCGTCAAGGGTGTACAGTCTAAAGGAGTAGGAGCATGCGTCAAGCATTTCGCAGTCAATAACCAAGAGACATTCAGAAATGGCATCGATGTGCAGTTACCAGATACTCTGCTTCGAGAACTCTATCTCAAACCTTTTGAGATAATCGTTAAGCAAGCACAACCATGGACCATCATGAGCGCATATAACAAAATAAATGGAGTATATGCTTCTGAAAATACCTATACACTCACAGATATACTCCGTGGTGAATGGCAGTTTGATGGATTTGTGATGACTGACTGGTGGGCAGAAGAAGACCCTATACGCATGCAAATAGCAGGAAACGATATGCTCATGCCTGGTACACAACTGCAAATAGATACCCTCATCGCTGCTGTTAAGGATGGACGATTGGATGAGAAAATACTAGACCGAAACCTACTCAATATACTCCGTATCATTAAGCGTACTCCTTCCTTCCGCAAGCAAGCAGGACAAACAATCCCTACTTATGACAAAGACTCCTTGCTCGCAGCGCATGCACAATTGGCAAGACAAGTGGCTGCCAAAGGAATGGTACTCCTCAAAAACGATTATACATTACCTTTGAGAAATCGTATGCGCTCCTCTATCGCCTTATTGGGCAAAGGTTCATACGATACCTATGTGGGAGGTACAGGTTCAGGATGCGTCACCAGACCATACAAAATCGTACTCAGCGATGCACTCACACAAGCAGGATACATGCTCGATACAGCACTCCAAAACCAATACACCCAGCATATCAAACACTCCCGCTCTGTGCAACCTGCTGAGTCAGCATGGTATATGCCATACATAAGCGAACTGACATACACGCCAGAGCAACTTGACCATATGGCTGCCATCAACGACATGGCTATCCTAACCATTCAGCGTATGGCGGGTGAAGGAGGAGATAGACAACTCATTAAAGGTGATTATTACCTTACAGAGGAAGAAGAGAATTTAATCATCAATGCCTCAAAAGCATTCCATAAGCAAGGTAAAAAGCTAATCCTCGTCCTCAATATTGGTTCGCCTATTGAATTGACCAATATAGTGGATTATGCGGATGCTATCCTATTGGCTTGGTTGCCGGGACAAGAAGCAGGAAATGCCATCGTAGATGCGCTCACAGGCGTTACACCGCCAATGGGCAAACTGCCAATGCCTTTCTTCTACGATTACCAAGATGTACCAAGTGCAACCAATTTCCCACTGTCAGATGGAGACCCAAGCAAAGTATGCTATCGTGAAGGAATGAATCAACCCCAAAGAACATTGTATCCACTCGGATACGGCCTCACCTATCCATAAATCCAACATCTAACATCTAACATCCAACATCCAATACATAATGAACCTCCTCGTATCTATATTACTTGCAGTCACTTCTACTTTCTATCCTCAGTCAGCTACTTGGCTGGAGAAAGCAGAAAGTATGAAACCGCAGTTGCACCACACTACTTGTGTACCCGTACGGATGGTAACACCCGAGCAAGATAGCAATGCATTCCAAGGATGGAAATTCGTGGAAGCAGACATCACTCCGCAGCAAATCTACCAGCGACCATTAGAGCAAGGACAAGTCTTTACATTCGATTTTGGGCGCCATATGGTCGGATACCTCACCATCAATACAAAGACCCTGCGCCGATGCCAAGATGCACCTATTCGACTCAAACTATTCATGGGTGAACTGCCTGCCGAACTCAATACTCCGCTCGAACCATGGAAAGCATGGCTCAGTAGAGCATGGATGCAAGAGGAAACAATCAATATCCTACAGACTGACCAAGCCATCACTATCCCACGCCGCATGGCAGGAAGATACCTCAAGGTGGAAGTGATAGGCACCTCTATGGATTTCGATTGCGCACTCTCACAAGTGTCGTTTGATGCAGTTAGTAGCGCAGGAGAAGACCTATGCACCACTACTACTTCACATCCGCTCATGGATTCAATCCGTACCGTCAGTGTAGAGACACTCCGCGAGTGTATGCAGACCGTCTATGAAGATGGACCTAAACGAGACCAACGATTATGGGCGGGTGACCTTTATTTGCAAGCCATGGCGAATAGGTACTCATTCCGTAATTTCGAACTCACCAAACGCTGCTTATACCTCTTCGCGGCTCTCGCAGATGAAAAGGGAGTGATAATAAGTAATATATTTGAGAAGCCTACACCCCATCCACAAATCGGCTCATACATGCTCACCTATGCCCTCATATGGAATTCCACCCTGCTGGAATATCTCATCGATACAGAGGATTATGAGACGGCAAACGAACTGTGGCCTGTGGCAAAAAGACAGATAGAAGATGCACTCACCTATGTGGGCGAAGATTATATATTCGATGTCAATAAGCGCGATGTGTGGATCTTCTTTGACTGGAGAGACGGACTCGATGTGGCTACACCCATGCAGATGGCTACTATCTTTGCACTCAAGCAAACCTACCAACTCGCTACCATGATTGGCAAGCAAGCCGAAGTGGCGCAATACCCCAAAATAGCAGCGCAAATGACCAAAGCTGCTACTAAACATATGTATGATACCAAGCAAGGAGTATTTGTTAGCGGACCAGATAAACAAGTGTCTGTCTTGAGCCAAACATGGGCCATCAAAGCAGAAGTAATCAAAGGCAAAAAGGCACAAAAAGCACTCACCACAGTGCTCGCAAATCAGCAAACAGTGATGCCGGGCACACCTTATGCTACCCATTATCTCATCGAAGCGTTGATAATGGCAGGCATGAATGAGCAAGCCAAAAATTACCTATTAGACTACTGGGGAGGAATGATTAGAAAAGGAGCTGATACTTTCTGGGAAGCATATGACCCAACCAATGATTTTATATCCCCATATGACTTCACTCCGGTCAACTCTGCATGCCATGCGTGGTCATGCACTCCCGTATATTTCATTGGCAAATACCCACAAATATTCAAATAAATGTTCACCAAAGGGTGGCATGATAAATAACCCTTATTATTAACTAAAATCATTATTACAATGAAAAAATCTATCTTTTTAGCTCTTGCCTTACTTATGACAGGTATGATGTTCGCAGAGCGCTATTATGTAATGGGTGATGATCGCTCTATCCCATTAACGGCTAACACCACTATCATGGAGAACACAGAACTGATGCTCTGGATCCGTGATTGGGGAGATCAATCAATGACTTGCTCACTTGAGACAAGTGCTGACGCAGGACCTTCTGGTTATAGCTACATGACATTCATGTGCCACCCGGATAACTCTGGAGCACCAGCGGCTGGTTATTACGGAGCTACATGGGCTGTTAAAAGCGCATTGGACCTAACAGCTATCACCGAGGATTGGAAAATGGTTATCGTTTGCAAAACAGATGTGCCTTTCTGGACACTCGCTGTTGTAGATGATACCAAATGCAACTTGGACCTCGCTGCTCTGGTGACCACCAAGGACAACCAAACATGGCAAACAATCGAGATCCCAATGTATGACATCTTTGATAAAGGAATCTCTTTCGCAGAGCCATTGACCACAGGTTATCTCTTTAACTTGCTTACCAATGACAATACAGCTACTACACAGCTCTGTATTGACGCTTGGTACTTCACAGATGGCAATGATACCGAAGGTATCGAGGATATCGAGAATAGCGTGAAAGCAGCTAAAACCATCGAGAATGGACAAATAGTAATCCTCAAGAATGGGGTGAAATTTAATGTTTTAGGTACAAAATTATAATATTGTTGCCGAAAGGCACACAGCCGGTGGTTGCTGGTAACAACCACCGGTCTCTTATAAATCAATTAAACAATGAATAGCAAATCAATCACACTAACCCTTTTCGCTGCCTTGCTCATCGCTGGCACAATCAATGCAGAACAACCACGCAGTTTCAAACGCGGTGCTGGAACCAATAACATGGGCTATAGAGCCAATTATGAAGTGCTCAACCCTGGACTCAGTTGGTTCTATAACTGGACCTTCACCGCACCTAATCTTGTAAAAGACGATTGGGAAAACCTCAACATGGATTATATCCCTATGATTTGGGGAGGTGGAATTGATAGAGAAGATGGACAGAACAAACTGCGTGAATACCTACGCCAGCATCCGTCCATCAAATACCTCTTGGGCTTTAACGAACCCAACTTCACTTCTCAATCGCGCATGACACCGCAATATGCAGCTTCCCAATGGAAATATATGGAGCAGATAGCCGATGAGTTTGGACTCACACTCGTCGGACCGGCACTGAACTACGCTCCATCTGGCGGCGCTGTGCGTGATGAGGAAACCAATAAAGAATATACCAATCCTTTCGAGTGGTACGACCGATTCTTCCAATTATGCCCCGATTGTAGAGTGGACCATATCGCGATCCACCTCTATATGCCTGCCGGAGCTATGAAAGGCGTCATCGACCAACTATGGGAGAAATACAAAAGACCTATATGGCTCACAGAATTCAACTATAACGATGGCACTTCTTCTGCTACACCCGAAGACCATATCAAATTCCTGACTACCGAACTCGAAATGCTCGAGAAGCACCCGCATGTCTTCCGCTATGCATGGTTCATGACCTATAGCCGCGTATGGCAAATCAACTTACTTGACCTCGGCGAAGGAATACTCACCGACCTTGGAAAGGTATATGTCAATATGTCCTCTTTCGACTCTACCTATTATCACCAAGTGGGTGAGAAAATACCGGCAGCGCATTACCAAAACGGCAAATCACTCACCATCCGCCCTTCTACAGATGATACCAATACTATCATGCTCAAAGATATGTCCACTGGCTCATGGGCAGAGTACCTCGTGGAGATACCAGCGGATGGCACATATGATGTCTATATGCGCATTGCATGCAAGAATAATTCCAAGATTGATGTCTATGAGGATGATGTCAAAATAACTACTATCCAACCCAAAGCCACCTCCACCACTGATTTTGACCATTGGGAGACACAATCTTTCCCTGTCCACTTCTCAGCAGGTAAGCACCGCATCAAATTCTATAGCAATGGACGATTGTATTACAATGAGTGGCTCTCTATCGGACAACCTTCTCAAGACATCCAATCACCCAATACCACTACCAAAGCCGTTAAGACTTTAGAAAACGGGCAATTACTCATCCATACCAATGGCGCTACATACAATGCCATGGGACAAAAAATACAATAATATGAAAAAGCACACCCTTCTTCTTGCTGCAATCACAATGCTCGCAGCATGCAATCAAAAATACACCATCACCCCAGACGAGGTGGTAGGAGAAAGCGTACAAGCATCGCAAATAACCGAGCACGCACAATGGATTTCAGTTGTGGATGCACCAGTGGTAACAGATACCGTCTATGACGGAAGCAGAGCGGCAGATGGCGCTAATTGGTTTATGGCTACTTTTGATGCGCAAAAGCAAATACAAAAAGCCGTATGGGTTACCACAGGACTTGGAGTATATGACCTCTTCGTCAATGGCAAGAGAGTGGGGACAGAAGTGCTCAAACCGGGATATACCGATTATGCCAAAACGAAATACTCTTTCGCATATGACATCACTGATGCACTCAATACAGCGCAAGGAGAAACAAACACCCTCGCCGCACAAGTCACACCGGGATGGTGGGCGGATAAAATAATCACTCCTGCGGGCACCAAAGGTATGTATGGCAAGAAATGTGCCTTTAGGGCAGACTTACAAATAACTTATACAGATGGCACAATGGATAATTTCCCTACCGATACCATCCATTGGAAAGCAGGCATAGCAGGACCAGTCACCCATGCGGCTATTTTTGATGGAGAAGAGTACGACGCACGCATTCCAATGGGATATGACACACCAGAAAAACTCACCACACCTGAGATAAATAATGAGTTCAATGGAGAAATACTCCCATCCAATGGCGCTGAAGTGTATCTACGCTACGACCTCGCACTCGCACCACAAAAAGCATATGTCTATTCCCAAATAGAAAAAGCAGATGATACCCATTTCGGTAAAGTTGTCATCGATAGAGAATACCAATCAGGCGATAAGATGACTATCCATGCTGGTGAAACCTTAGTCATCGATTTCGGACAGAACTGCGCAGCAGTACCACAGTTCATCTTTGATGCACCAGAAGGAACAGTCATCACTTTCGAGGGAGGCGAATTGCTCAACGACTCACTCGGAGCACATGTCAGAGGAATGGACGGACCAGAAGGTTCTGTGCATAGAACCAACCTGCGCATACCGGAAACGGGTGTTACTATGAAATACACCTTTGCTCAGAATGACCAACCGGTACAGTATCACCCACGATATACCTTCTTTGGCTATCGTTATGCGGCTATCAAAGCCACCAATACCGTTACTATCTATGCCCTCCAATCAATTCCTGTCTCTTCTATCACCAATGAAATAGAAATAGGTACCATCACCACAGGAAATGAATTGGTCAATCAACTCATATCCAATACCTTATGGGGTCAGCGCAGTAATTACCTCTCTGTGCCTACTGATTGCCCACAGCGTAACGAACGCTTGGGATGGACTGCTGATACGCAGGTCTTCGCAGAAACAGGAACCTTCTTCGCCAATACCAATGCCTTCTTCCGCAAATGGTTACGCGACTTGCGCGATACCCAAAAGGAGAACGGCGGTTACCCGGGCGTAGCGCCTTTTGGACAATACGGCTCCAGCCCGGTGGATATGGCGCGCGTAGGATGGTCTGACGCAGGTATCATCGTCCCATGGGTCATCCTCAAGCAATTCGGTGATACAGCCCTTATCAAGCAGCATTGGACTTCCATGGAGCGATATATCAACCACGGAGCAGAAGTCAACTTCGATCATACAGCCCTCTTCCCTGATAATGGAGGATATCAATGGGCGGACTGGCTCAGCTACGAAGCATTGGAGAGTTTCACAGGACAACCATGGGATGCGAACGGCTTGCGCCCGGAGGCTGCTGAATATTGGTCATACCTATATGGCTCCTACTGGATTATCAATACTGAGAAAATGATTGATATGGCACGCCTGACCAATAACGACACTACTAAGTATATTAATATGCTCGCGCAGGCGAAGGAATATGTCACCAACCGCTTCCTCACACCGGAAGGAGAATTCAAACTGCCTATCCTCAATACGATGCAGACGCCGGCACTCTTTGCTCTCAGAAACAAACTCCTCACAGGACAAGCAAAGCAGAATATGATTGACCGTCTCCGCCAGAACTTTGTGGACCATAACAACTGCTTGCAAACAGGATTCTTGGGAACCAGTATTCTCATGCAGACGCTCACGGATAATGGAATGGTAGATGTGGCGTACGAACTGCTCTTCCAAAGACGCAATCCAAGTTGGCTCTATTCAGTTGATAATGGCGCTACCACTATCTGGGAGCGATGGAATAGTTACACCATTGAGAAAGGTATGGCTCCTAATGGAATGAATAGTTTCAATCACTATGCGTACGGATGTGTGTGCCAGTGGATATGGCAGACAGCAGCTGGTATCAATGCCGATATTATGCAACCTGGCTTCAAGCATATCATACTCAAACCGGTGCCAGACCCACGACTCGGATACCTCAAAGCAGAATACAACTCACAAGCAGGACTGATTACCAGTGCTTGGCATTACGAAGGAGCACAATGGACATGGACCTTCTCTATCCCAGAAGGAACAACAGCCACTGTCATCCTGCCGGATGGCTCCGAACCCAAACAATACACATCTGGTACATATACAATAACTATGTAAAACAGGTCTTTACCGTGACCATCACGGGACCATCACGGGACCATCTCCTAATATATTCACCACTCACCACTTATTACTATGATCAACCGTTTTATCTTAAATGAAGTTTCTTACTTCGGTCCTGGCGCAAGAAAGCAATTGCCAGAAGTATTACAACGAATGAACCTCACCAAAGCACTCGTATGCTCAGATAAAGGACTCATCGCCTGCGGCACTACCGCAATGGTAACGAGCGTCTTAGACGAAGTGGCTTTCCCATATGAGATCTACTCAGAAATCAAACCAAACCCTACTGTCACCAATGTGCAGCAAGGAGTAGCTGCTTTCCAAGCCAGCGGAGCCGATTGTATCATCGCTATCGGAGGTGGCTCATCTATCGATACGGCGAAAGCTATAGGAATTGTGAATAACAACCCTGAGTTTGCAGATGTCGTTAGCCTCGAAGGAGTAGCGCCTACCAAGCATAAATCAGTGCCTATCATCGCCCTGCCTACCACTGCGGGTACAGGAGCAGAAGTGACTATCAACTATGTCATCATTGACGAGCAAAGACAAACCAAGATGGTATGCGTGGACCCTAACGATATCCCTGCTGTAGCTATCGTGGATGCTGAACTCATGTATTCCTTGCCTAAAGGACTGACAGCTGCTACAGGTATGGACGCACTCACACATGCTATCGAAGGATATATCACCAAAGGTGCGTGGGTGATGTCGGATATGTATGAGATACAAGCTATCAAGATGATTGCCCAATACCTCCCATTAGCGGTAGAGCAACCTACCAATACAGACGCAAGACAAGGAATGGCACTCGCGCAATATATCGCTGCACAAGCTTTCTCTAATGTCGGACTGGGATTGGTACACGGAATGGCGCACCCATTAGGAGCCTTGTTTGATATACCACATGGTGTGGCAAATGCCTTACTTTTGCCAGTGGTTATGAACTTCAATATGCCAGCTTGTATTGATAAGTATGCCGATATAGCACAAGCCATGGGAGTGGATATAAGCGGTATGGACAAGCAGCAAGCAGCAGAAGCTGCAGTCAAAGCAGTGCAAGAACTCAGCATTAGGGTAGGTATCCCGCAGAAACTATCAGAACTCAATATCACTGCAGAGAATATCCCTGCTTTAGCAGCGCAAGCTATCCAAGATGTATGCACACCGGGCAATCCAAGAGAGGTTACCAAGGAGCAAATCATCGCGCTCTACACCGCAGTCCTATAGGCCCCAGCCTCCAGAGTCTGATGTCCAGCCTTTGGCTATCCGGTCCTCGGCTTCCGACTCCTCCGGCTCATTCAGCCTTCGGTGTCCAGCCTCCGGCGTCCGGTGTCCAATTAGCCCAATTAGACTAATTTGTCCCATTAGACCAATTGGCCTACACCATAACAACTATAAAAAAATGCTCTACAACATATAAAAATCGGTTGTATGTCAAAATACATACTTTTTTAGTCACTATGCATATCTTTGTTTGCTAAAAAAGCATTATCTTTGCACCCGAAAATAATGCATATTAACCCTTAAATGTTTAATAATATGAAAAAACTCTTCTCTTCTGCCTTCTCGGCAATCAAGAAAAGTGCAATGCTCATTGCATTGTTTTGTATGTCTATCGTAGCGAATGCAGCTACCTATGCCCTCTATGGCAATGTGCCAGAAGGTGCAACTGATCTCACCGCGAATGTAAGTGCACAAGCACTTGGTTCGGCTACTTTCGTGGATGGCGTATTCACTGGCGCTGGTCTTCCTGGCCGTATCTGTGAATTTACTAGCTACCTACAAATGAGTTTCCTCGCAGAACAAGCGATGGAACTCTCAGAGAATTTTGCTATCCATATCGTGGTAGCTAAAGCAGCAGGCGCAGCAGGTGACCTCCAGCTCGCTCTTTGCAACAATGGATGGAATGCAGCACGCTTAGGTTATATCATCCCTAATGCCAGCATCAACGAGACAGCTACCGATATCGTGTTGAACTACAAGGACTATAACCCAGATAACTGGAATAGCTACGATATGGCAAAGTTCATCGGCACTCCTGCTACTTTCGGTGCAGCTGAGTTCCTCCGCGTATGCGCAGCGAATGCAGAGGCGTTCACTATCTCTTCTATCTATCTAACCGACGCTGCTGCCGTTACTCCTGAACCAGAACCAGAAGATACTGTTGTTACTCCTACTCCAGAACCAGTAGAGGGTGCTTATTATCTCTATGGCACAGCACCAGAAGGCGCTATTGACCTCACATCCAAAGTAACTGTTGAAGCTGTTGGCTCTGCTACTTTCGTGGATGGCGTATTCACTGGCGCAGGTCTTCCTGGTCGTATCTGTGAGTCTGGCAACTATCTCAAAATGAGCTTCACAGAAGCACAAGCACTCAATTTGACAGAAGATTTTGAAGTGCATGTCGTATTAGCAAAGGCAGAAGCTGCAGCAGGCAATGTGCAAGTAGCATTCTGTAATAATGGATGGAATAATGGTCGTCTTGGTTACACCATTCCAAATGCGGACATCAATACCACTGACACAGATATCGCACTCGCTTATGCAGACCGCGTAGCTACTGATTGGAATAGTTATGGAGAAGCATCCTTTATCGGTACGCCTGCTAACTTCCCTGCAGCAGAGATCTTCCGTCTTTGCGCAGCAGCTGGCGAGCAATTTACTATCAAGGCTATCTATGTTACTGCCGAAAGTGCAGGAAATACCGAACCAGAGCAACCAGCCGTTATCCCTGATCAAGACCCACAACGCATCTATCTGCGCAAAGGTACTGCAGTCACTCCTGCTGGCGTAGCAGAGACAGCTGACTATACCGCTACTACTTCTGTTTCAAGCGAGTGGTGGAATTGTACTCCATCGGACACTTTCTTCGGCGTGGCTACTCAAGAAAACTGGTGGTTCAACTTCCAATTGAAATCTTCTACTGATGTGGACTTGACTCCTGTATATAGCACTTGGAAACTCGTCATTTCTGTTAAGAATGGTGTAGTAGAAGAAGGACAAGACCGTGGCTTGACTATCAACTTAGCAGGTGCGAACTTAAATCTTGTTTCTACTTTCGCTCAAGCCACTGCTTTCACACAGCATATCTTACCACTTGCTGATGTATTGACAGGAGCTAACAACCTCAAACTATTATCTGCTGGAACAACAGTCATTGACTTCTCTTCTGGTAATAATAATCAAGCAGGCCGCAATGTAGAGTTTGACTATATTTACCTCACTAACGAGGCTGATGTACCTACAGTACCTACAGCTATTGACACTGTTGAATCACAGCTCAATGCACAAAAAGTGGTTCGTAACGGACAAGTGTATATCCTCCGTGGAGAGAAGATGTTTGATCTAACCGGTCGTCAAGTACAGTAATTGACCCTCCGGTCCTCGGCTCTCCGGCTCTCTGGTCCTCCGACCCCTTCGGCTCATTCACCTTCGGTGTTCAGCCTCCGGCGTCCGGTGTCCAATTAGCCCAATTAGACTAATTTGTCCAATTAGACTAATCGCCCTTAGAGTCTTTAGAGTCCTTAATGTCCTTACGGTCCCTACTACGATAATAACTAAGTGGTATAAGCCAAAGAAGAGTCAAGGAAAACCGAGAGATGACCGAGAGAAGACCGAGAGAAGACCGACAGTCACCCGACAGTCAAAGCAAGGATAACTATAATACAATAATACGAATGTATATGTAATGTGCATTATTGAAAAACAAAAAAAAATAAAGTTATGAATAAGTTTAAATCATTTCTATCAGTAATAGCAATGATGCTCCTCGGAAGCACTGCTATTATGGCACAAGAGAGCAAAGGTTACGCGCTCTTCGGCACAGTACCAGAAGGCTACGAAGATTTAACATCAAAAGTAACTATCGAGGCAGTAGGTTCGGCTACTTTTGTTGACGGTGTATTCACGGGCGCAGGTCTTCCTGGTCGTATCTGTGAGTCTGACCACTATCTCAAAATGAGCTTCACAGAAGCACAAGCACTCACTTTGACAGAAGATTTTGAAGTGCATGTGGTATTAGCAAAGAAAGAAGCTGCTGTAGGTAATGTGCAAGTAGCCTTCTGTAATAATGGATGGAATGCAGCACGCTTAGGCTATATCATCCCTAATGCAAGCATCAACGAGACGGCTACCGATATCGTGTTGAACTACAAGGACTACAGCACAGCCAACTGGAATAGTTATGGAGAAGCATCCTTTATCGGTGCGCCTGCTAGCTTCCCTGCAGCAGAGATCTTCCGTCTTTGCGCAGCAACTGGTGAGCAATTTACTATCAAGGCTATTTATGTTACTACAGAAAGTGCAGGAAATACCGAACCAGAACCAGAAGTGATAGGCTATGCCATCTTCGGCGAAGTACCAACTGGCTATGTGGACTTAACAGGCAATGTGGAAGTTTCTACAACAATCAATGGATCGGGTGATGCAATCAATGCTACGGATTACGCAGTTCCAGCATCTATTGCTTTTACAGGAAATGGTTTAGGTGGAACCTATGTTTGTCAACAAAATGTAGCGGTGTCTATAAGATTTAAAGAAGATCAAGAAATGAAGTTGACAGACCAAATGGCAATTCATGTGAAGATGAAGCGCACGGATGATAAGACTGAAGGTGCTTTAGAATTAACTATGTGTCATACCACTTGGGGTGGTGCTGGCTCCCGTCTTTCATTTGAAATACCAAATACGAAGGTTACTGCAGCAGAAAAAGAAGTGCTTCTTAAATATGCAAACTTTAGTACGAAATCAGGAGTAAGTACTTATAATCAAGGAAATTTATTGGGAGGAAAAACTTTCCCAGGAGGAGCAGGTAAAGAATTATTCCGTGTATGTGCTATCAATGGCGAGCAGTTTGAGATAACACAAATCTACATTGAGAAAACATATACACCAGAACCAGCACCAACAATCGTAACCGCTGAAGTCGATGAATCAGCTACAGAATGGGACAAGGTGACACTGAACCTAAAGGCTAATTGTGAGAAATCAACGGTTGTAACATATGAAGTTACATACGGCAGCAATACCAAAACATTCACAGGCAATGCAGGCGAAACAACTACTTATGTAATTGATGGACTACAAGCAGAAACAGAATATACTTTCTCTGTTGTGGCTAAAAATGAAGATGGTGTAGCAGCAACTGCCGAAATTAATGCAACTACTTCTGCTAAACCAGCTACTGCTGAAGTACGCTATTATTTCTACCGCACAGGCGATTTGCCTGCAAACTCAGCGGACTTGTTAAATATAGATATGAGAGATGGTAAGGGTTCTACCATTTCAACGAATCAGGCATCTAAGGTGGCAGAAGAAACTACATTCTCAAAGTATCTAATGTCTAAATCTTGGGGATTTGTGCAAGTTAAAGCAAAGGAGTCTTCTCTAGAAGATGTGACAGGTGATTGGTATTTGTGTGTGCGCTACAAATCTACCCACCCAGGTGATATATATGTGAATGTGGCTGCATCAGATAAAAACATGTTATTGTTGGCAGAGAAAGAAAATAATGATAACTTGTGGAAAACAAAGAAAGTTAAACTTTCAGACTTCCTGAATACTTCTTATATTTTCCCTGTAGCTGCAAATAGTGATTTGTTCCAATTTGATACCGATAATAATAATGCTTCAGAGAGCGGTTATTTAACAGTAGATTATGCGTATCTAACCAATAATGAGAATTCAGAAGACCTCGGCTATCAAGATGGTACAGCACCAGTGATGACTGTTACTCAAACAGATTTGACAGCTACCTCTGTGTCATTCAATATAGCAGGAATAGATGACTCTGATTCAAAGATATATTATACCATCTCAGATGGAACAAACAACTACGAATTTACATATAATAGCAAAGAGGCTTTTGATTATCAATTAACTGGCTTAGAAAAGGGTACTGACTATACCATCACTATCACAGCAAAAGACCCATTTGGCAACCAAAGCACTTGGTCACAAGCCATCACAACCGTCGGTGACGCTACAGCGCCAGAGATGGTATCTGTGAATAAAGGAGAAGTGTTGGATAATTCTATCGAACTCTTACTCAAAGCCAATGATAACCAAGAAGGAACACTCACTTATACTATCTCTGTAGGCGGCAATACCTATACTACTACAGGGCTTGCAGGAGAAGAAGTAAGTTACAAAGTAACCGGTTTGACTCCAGAAACAGAGTATGAGTTTAGTGTAGTGGCTACTGATGCAGGAGAAAATACCAGCGCGCCAATAATAGTTAAGTATTCTACCACAGCGTTCGTAGCATATCGCTATTATATTGTAGGAGAAGGCGATGCGTCTAATCCTAACCATATTGCAGTAGCATGTAAAACGGAGTATTCTAATGCAGCGAGTCAAGACGGGCGTATTTCCGACTACTACTCGTTTAAGGCTAATAATTCATGGACGGCTGTAGTCTTTAAACCAACAGAAGATGTGCCAAATACGATTAACACTGTTGACGCAGATAATTGGCATATTGTGATGAGAATGCGTTCTTCAATGGATAATAATGTGTTTGGATATAACCAATTTAGAGTGAATCTGGTAAATAATGGTCAGAATTTCTATCTCAATACAAGTGACTGGTTTGGAGTTACATCTTTGGGAGACGGACAATGGCATACTGTAAAATTCAAACTAAGTGCGGCTGCAGGTACAGTACCACCTCAGTTCTTACAGAAAGGCCAAATAGCAGTGCAACTCCATGTCAATGGCAATTTACAGAAAGATGAGTTCTTTGATATCGACTATCTCTACTTTACCAATGAAGTAGTAGAGGATAATGGTACACAAGATGGATATAAAATCCTCTTACGCGATACCAAGGACAATACTGCATTGCTCAATACCTACAATGCCCAAACCGTTGATGTGGACCTCAATCGCTCATTCATAGCAGATGGCGCATGGTACACACTCTGCTTGCCATTCTCAATGACAGCAGACCAAGTAAACGCAGCATTCGGAGCATGCAAACTCGCGAAACTCAATGGCAGCGAACTACGCGGCTCAAGCCTCATACACCTCAATTTTGATTATGTCAATACCATTGAGGCGGGTGTACCTTACCTCTTCATGCCGATGGCGGATGTCAATCCAGTAATCATCGAAGATGTAGTAATTGATAATACCCTCCGACCAATAGAGACAACCTATTTCAACATGAATGGTATCTTCTATCCTACACATGTGGCTACAGGAGACTATTTCTTAGGTACAGACAATTATCTCTATCCTGTACAAGAGACAGATAATTCTTCGATGAAAGGTCTCCGCGCGTACTTTACAATAGGAACAGGCGCGCCTGCAAGCGCGCAAGCACGCGTAGTGATGGCTCCAACAGTCACTACCGACCTACAAGAGAATACCATCACCACCACTACAGAAAAAGTGATCAAGGATGGTACAATCTACATCCTCCGCGGAGATAAGATATACACTACCACAGGTCAATTAGTTAAATAATATCAATCACGAGCATGCTGGAGTCCCGGAGTTTTACACCTCCGGACTCCAGACCTCCAAACTCAAAAACTCTAAAACCCTAGAACTCTAAAACTCTAGAAATCTAGAAATCTAATAAAATCTACCACCACAATGAAAAAAATATATAACACCCCGGAAATAGATGTGCTCGCCATCATAGGAGCACAAGGTCTTTGTAGTGTGTCGTCAGACTTTATAAGCACCAACCCTGGCGCATACCCAATTCCACCACAATCAGATGGCCGTTAAGAATAAAGACTTAAAATAGATTATATGAAGCGACTATTTTCAGTACTATTGTTATCCACTTGCGCCCTTTTCTCAATGGCGCAGGTGGATACTGAGTTTTGGTTTGCTGCACCGTGGATGAACTCACACCATACAGGCGAGGCGGACTTCCATATGATTCTATCAGCATATGACCAAGACACCAGAGTGACAATCACGCAACCGGCATGGCAGAATAGAATTCTGGTAGATACCACTATTCTGGCACATAGCTACTGTGACATCATTATTGGTCCTCGTACTGACCATAAGCAGTATGCCGAAGCTAATCTGGAAGCACCATACAATAAGATTGCACCGAGAGGACTGCATATCACTACCGACCAACCTATCTCGGCGTACTACCAAATAACCCACGCCAATGGAGAAGCATATACCCTTAAGGGGAAAAATGCACTCGGTACGGAGTTCGTTGTGATGTCACAAACGAACTTTGCTAACTATGCAAACTATAATGGTTATGTGAGCCACAACAACTCTATCCAAATAGTCGCAACGGAGAATAATACCACCGTCACAATCACACCATCTAATCCCGTTATTCAAGATGACGGTTCGGCAAGTGATACACCTATCACTGTCACGCTCCAGCGCGGAGAGACATATGCGGTCAAATCAGCTTCTACTGCCGCTAATAAGCACCTCATGGGCACACGCATTGTGGCGTCCAAACCCATTGCAGTCACTACATCAGATGACTCTGTCGATTCGGGTGCAGGACAAGATGCTGTGGGAGAGCAACTTGTGCCTACAGATATGGCGGGTACGAACTATACCGTCATTCCACTCACCGGCACCAATTCACCCAATGAGTACCTCTATATATTAGCACTCAATGCCAATACTACCGTCACACTCATTGACGATACTAATACCGAAACCATCACACTCGCCAATGCAGGAGAGTGGCAAGCAAGGAAAATAAAAGGAGTCACATATATCGAAGCAGACAATGCCATTCAGGTATTCCAATTCACCAATAGACAAGGTGAGTCAGGAGGTACAGTCCTGCCACAAATGCGATGCACAGGCTCCAAGCATGTTACATACAAGCGAATACCTAATTCCAACCTCTGCTACCTCAATATACTCACGCAAACCAATAATGCCGCATTGCTCACTATGAATGGCAATGCCATTCCGTTCTCCGTCTTCAAACCCGTACCGGGTAATCCTGACTGGTCATACACATCACTTGATGTCACTGCCAAACCAGCCGATATGCCTGTTGAGGTGGAAATACAGCATGGCGTATTCCAATTAGGAGTAGTGGATCGAGCATCGCAGCCGCAAGGCACACTCACATATGGCTTCTTCTCTGACTATGCCACCACATCGCCAGTCTATGTCACACACGAAGCACTCAATGTGGATACAGCCGTTACTATAGACGAAGGATTTCCTATCACACTAATCGCTTCAGCAGCAGATGGAGTAGGGCAGTTTACATGGTATAAAGATGGGCAACTCATTGCCACAGGCGATACGCTCGTCATCTCTGCGGTAGCATTGAAGGATGCCGGTACATACGAAGTGCGCGCAGTGAGCGATATATGTACTGTCGAATATGCAGTATTCAATTTCCATGTCATTCCTGCGCCTGTACCGCCATGCCCTAAAGTGGAAATGACATACCCAGACCAGATATGCGGTGAAGAAAAACAACTGCTCTTCAATCTTACCATCACAGAAGGAGCATTCGACAAAGCAGAACTGACCTTCGATACCAATGCCAAACAAGCAGGATGGAGAGACACCACTTTCCTATTCGTCAAAGAGCAGATAGGTGCTAATCTACCAGCCAACCTCTATATTCAACCGGAATATAATGCTACACTCACGCTTTACCCACAAGGACAAAACTGCGATACTATCACCCTGCCTATCCGCTTCTCTGTCCTATACCCTACATCCGTATTTGTACAACGCTGGAATGATGTACTCGCTGTCCTAAATGAGAAATACAATCGTGGAGAAGGAGTGGATGGCTACCACTTCACCGCATTCCAATGGTATAAAGATGGACAACCTATACAAGGTGCCAATACTTCCTATTACTATTGTGGACCTACAGATAAACTCGATTTGAATGCACAATACCAAGTATTACTGACACGAGAAGATGGTACCACCATCATCACTTGTCCATATACACCAGTGTATAAAGATGTACCGGATGAACCACAACCGCAAAAGTAATGAAGCAATGAAAAGATTATCAATACATACCTTATTCGTAGCACTCTTTAGTGCCGTCACTATCATGGCACACGCTACCGAAACACGCTATTATTTTGTGCGAGGCGGACAACTGCCACAAGATGTGACTGCTGTGGACCTCAGACCAGAATATAGCACTACAGAATGGAATCTTAGAAATATATACCGTAGCGAGAATGCACGATATGCACTCTTTGAAAAGAGAGCAGATAGCTGGTGGCAAGTATCAGTCAATGCCTCCAAAGCAAACCCTGTGGACCTCACAGAAATAGATAATACATGGACGCTTTGCATGCGCTTGCGCAGAACAGTCAATTATCCACTCACACTATGCCTTCTCGGACAAACAACGGCAGAGGGATATACTATCACCACTAACGAAGTGCCGGCTGATGGACAATGGTACACCATCAAAGTACCACTATCCAAGTTCACCACACCGCTCGCCTTTGACCAACCACAAACCAGCACACTCGTCAGACTGCATTCAGATCTTGGATACGCAGGAAATGAAGTAGGAATAGACTTCTGCTACCTCACAGGGGATCCTACTATGCTCGACCCGGGACAAGTGCGCGATGAGACACGCTTCTACCTCGTCTCGAATGATAAAACGCCACGCAATGTGCCATATGACATGACCGATTATTTCTCATGCATCAATATGAAATACTCGGGATGGATGCAATGGGCATATGTGCCATTCCCATTCTACTCAATGGATGCAGCTGCGCCAGTGGCTATGCAACTTTGCGCTTCGACACCATTAGATATGGAAATAGTGGATAACGACTGGTGTATAGTCGCGCAAGTAATGACCGATATGCAAGGTGAATTACAAGCCACCTTCTACCTCGATGGATACGCATACGCCTATACTATCGCTGCAGACCAACTCACCAGAGACGGAAAAACATGGAATAGACTCTATTTGCCATTAGACCAAGCACAACTTAACACTTACACACAATCCACACCTGTTGTCTTCTCGCTCAAAGCCAATACGATGACACCAGGTATCATGAGTGTCGCAAGTATCATGGTGACCAATAATCACTCCGCGTCAGACCCTAAACCGGTTGTTCCGGGAGACCCTGCCAACGGACAACAGATATGGCTCGTCAATGATGGTACACCACTGCCGGAAATGTCTAATATAGTAGATTATCGACTGTTCTATACCGATAACCTCAGCGTGGGATATGGCAATAATACGAAACGCAAAGAGACAGACCCGTGGCTCACATTGCTCCCTACCAATGGATGGTATTCTGCTGATATAAGCGCAGCCAAACCAGTGGACCTATCTGCTGTACAAGCAGACTGGAAAATGCACGCTGCTATCAGCACTACCTCCACATTCAGACCGATCAACCTCATCCTCTATAAATTGGCGAATGCACAGTTATATAGATACCAACTCACAGAGAATGACCTGCCTACAGCACAAAATGGTAATTGGTTTGAATTTGAAATACCAATGGCTACCATCCTTGGAGCAGAAAAAGCATTACCATCCTATGCACAAAGCAATCGAATCTTATCCTTCCACTCCGATAACGGAGGTGTAGCAGGGGTAGAAGTAAGTCTCAAATACCTCTATTTCTCCAAAGAAGGTGAGTCAACTCCGGCACCTATACCAGGGGAAACACCAATGACAGAACCAACACTCACACCCGTTAGTACAGAAGGTATAGATCACACAATAGATAATAGCCAACCTACTAAGGTGCTCAAAGATGGACAAATATACATCCGTCGAGCAGATGGTAGTTGGCTGGATATACTTGGAAGAAGAGTCTATTGAAACATATACGATACATATCATCTCCCACGCATAGCGCACGCATCGCTATCATATGTCTGTTGCTATCCATATTATCCATAACCATACAAGCACAGACATTCAATGCCTTTGTCATTGATATCAATGGTGGATATGCAGGTATGAAAGAAGGAGTAGGTGCTACAGCAGGTATGCGGCTCGGATATGGAATGCGGTACAAGCATTTCATCTTCCGACTCGGAACGGGTATGGCATACGATTATAATAATACACCCATGCCCGATAATAGCGAAATACTGCCAGCTATTGACTCAGAGCAGATAGAATACCTAAGACATAATAACTATACGAAGCGTATCGATATTACACATAAAATAGAACTACAAGCACATCTGCTCATGGGAGGAGAATGGGATTATTTCTATTTTATGCTCGGCTGTACACCTGCATGGACCATTTATGGCGCTACCACCATTAATGCACAAATACAAGTCTATGGCGACTATGATATGTTCTATGACCCATTCATGAATATGCCTAACCATGGTTATACTACCAAACCATACCACTCTGACCCATTACCTATACCCACATCCATGGCATTGTACGCATCCGCGGAAATAGGAGCACCGGTGGGAGAATACTTCCAAATAGGTGCGTTCGCTGATTATCCTGTATATGCACCAACACCACAAAACTATAGAGTGGGAGTCAGACTCACAGCATGGTTTGGCAGACTTAAGAAAAAACACGAACCATGCCGATGTATCTTAGATAATTATCTACCATATCAATATTAATAATCCTAATACACTAGTACCCTAGTCCCCTAGTATCCTAGTGCCCTAGTTAAAATCACTCAAACAATGAAAATCAAAGCACTTATCATCTGCGTATTATTCTCATCCATCGCGTACGCACAAACACAATCCTACAAACGCGGATATGGAGTTGACCAAGGCAAAATAAGCAATCAAGGTATCTCATATCTCTCCAAAGGAGCAGGATGGTATTACGACTGGTCCACCTCTACCTACCTTGACTTCGAAGGAGCAGAGACCGATTTCGTTCCTATGACTTGGAATGGAGGATATAATACCAATGACCTACGCTCATTCTTACAAAAGCACCCTTCGGTCAAATATATCCTTGCGTTCAATGAACCTAACTTCAAGGACCAAGCCAATATGACGCCATCGCAAGCAGCCAAAGCATGGCCTGCACTGCAAGCCATAGCAGATGAGTTCAATCTCAAACTCGTATCTCCGGCACCCAACTGGTGCGGATGGTGCGTCGAGGAAAATGGTACTACCTATAACTCCCCTTACGATTGGCTCAGAGATTTCTTCAAAGAGTGCAAAGATTGTCGCGTAGATTATATAGGCATACACTTCTATATGGGCGATATGAATGCCGTCAAAGGAAGCATAGAGCAATTATACAACCAATTTAAGAAACCAGTATGGCTCACTGAGTTCAATATGGATAAGAATGGCATGGGAGATAATGGCACCGTTGACGAGCAAAGAAACTTCATGGTCAATATGATTGACTGGATGGAGCAAGACGATAGAGTATATCGCTATGCTTGGTTCTTAGGTAGAGGAGGCATCATCACCGACCTGATTAGCTCGGATAAAAAAACACCTACACTCCTCGGAAAACTATATGCCAATATGTCATCCTACGATAAGGAATTCTATCATGCACTCAATACACGCATCGAAGCAGAGCATTACATCAAAGCAGAAACATTCTCTGTCGTGGAGTCCACCGATACGGATGGGGAATTATCTATCGGATATACCCAGCAAGGTACGAAATTATTCTACCAACTCGATGTGCCCGCCGCAGGAAAAGTAAACATGCAAATACGCACAGCAGGAGAACAAAATGCCCAGTTGGAAATATATTCAGGCACTACCTTCTGCGCTGCCATAGATATACCGGCTACCGGCTCTTGGACACAATGGCAAACATCGCAAATAGACCTCAATCTACCTGCAGGCAAGCAAACAATCGAAATACGCTATGCTACAGGAGCGGCGGATGTGAACTGGCTATCATTCAATTCTACTACACAAGATGTCGAATCTATACAACAAAATACTATAGGACATAAATTCCTTACAGAAGATGGACAAATCATCATTCGTCTGGGCGAAGAAAACTATACTATCTTAGGACAAAAAATACAATAATGAAGCATTATATAGCTATCGATTGGGGAGCCACCAGCGGACGAGTAATAGTCGCGCATTACGATGGCAATGATATACAGATGGATGAAATCCATCGTTTCCCTAATGCCATAGAGCAAAAAGAAGACCAGCATTACTATTGGAATTTCTCAAACCTCATCCACCAAACAATGATCGGCCTCCAAAAAGCCGCGCAATTAGGGCTGCATTATGAGTCAATAGGAGTAGATACATGGGGAGTGGATGTGTGCTTCTTGGATGAAAATGGACAACTCATTAGCCAACCATTAGCATACCGAGACCCATTCACCGTAGGCATACCAGAGCAGTTCTTCCAGCATATACCCGCGGAGCAGTTATACGATAAATGTGGTATTCAAGTAATGAACTTCAATACCGTATTCCAACTCTATGCTTGCCACCTACAGCAATTCACTCCATTTGTCAATGCCAAGCATATCCTCTTTATACCGGATATGATTAATTATGTGCTTACTGGACGGATGGCATGCGAATACACCATCCTCTCCACTTCGGCTATGATGAATCCGCGTACCAAACAAATAGATGAAGACATACTTCGCCTATGTGGATTGCAGCGCACACAGTTTGCTCCACTCGTCATGCCCGGCACGGACTTAGGTACTATTCTGCCATCTATCGCAGAGCAAACAGGACTCCATCCCGATACACGCGTCATAGCTGTTGCCGGTCACGATACAGGAAGCGCAGTAGCAGCATGCCCAAGAATAATCGATGGTAAACGAACCGCATTCCTCAGTAGCGGGACATGGTCACTCATGGGAGTTGTTACAGACCAACCTGTCATCACACCACAGACCGCTGCTCTGAACTTTACCAATGAGGGAGGAGTACAGGGGACAACAAGACTCCTCAAGAATATAACAGGACTGTGGATCTTAGAGCAATGCCGAAAAGAGTGGAAAGAGCAATCCAAAGACTATTCCTATCCACAATTAGTGCAAATGGCGCAGGAAACAAACGGTAAGACCGACTATCTCTTCAATCCAGATGAACCACGATTTGCTAACCCTGCTTCCATGATAGCAGAGGTGCAAGGAGCATATACCATGACGGATAAGGAAATAGTATGGACTATATTCCATAGTCTGGCAAAACGCTATGGAGAAGTTTTCCAAATGCTACAATCAATTACACCATGGACCATCGAAGCACTATATGTTATCGGAGGTGGAGTAAATAATAAATACTTATTAGACCTCACCGAGAAAGCAGTAGGAGTACCTGTCATACCAGGGACAGTTGAAGCCACTACACTCGGAAATATAATGATGCAGAAATCTAAAATCAGCAATATATAATCTAAAATCTAAAATAGAATGAAACCATTAGTTGAAACAAAAGCCCGCGTGGGCGTCTTCTCTATCGCCCTCGGCGCGTATCTTCCACAGTTCCCTACATTGCTTCCGGAATTCGAAGCACAGTACGAAGCATTCAAAAAAACACTGCCTGATACCGTCGAGATAATCGATGGAGGTTTAGTGACTACCAAAGAACTATCACAAGCCGCAGGTGATAAATTCCGTGCAGCAGATGTGGACCTCGTTATCATGCAACTGCTCACCTATGCAACATCATATAATATGCTCCCTGCTGTGCGAGACCTCAATGTGCCTGTTGTGCTCGTCAATGTACAGAAAAAAGCAGCACCAGATTATAAGAATACCGATACTCCTACTTGGCTTGGAGAACTATATGCGTGCGGAGCAGTAGGTGAAATGGTTGCTGACCTTGAGCGCGCAGGAAAACGCCATGCAGTCATCACGGGCGTCGTAGAAGGAGGAGACCCATATGTGCAGCATGAATTAGAAGAGTGGTGCAAAGCAGCACAAGTGCGCAGACGCTTCCGCGATACGAATATTGCACAGATAGGAAGACCATACCCCGGTATGATGGACCTCTATATAGACGAAACAAACCTATACCACCGTATGTTCCTATATACCAAGCAGTTCGACTGGGAGAAGATGTGGGCTATTGCAGATTATGTGAATGATAATGACGCTATCTGCGAGAAAGCAAAAGAAATAATCGATACCTTCGAAATAGAGGGTGGAGGTACCATTGAAAAAGTATGGGACATGGCGCGCTATGTCATTGCATTCGAGCAATGGGTGAAAGATGAGAAATTAGGATTAGTAGCTTCGCACTATGATGGATTCTCACAAGGCGTAGCAGGCAAACTCGACTCTATGCTCATCCCTGCATTCTCTATGCTCATCAAGCAACACACCGCTTGCGCTGTAGAAGGAGATATGAAGGTCGCAATGGCAATGTCCATCCTCAAAACGATCTCAGGCACAGGACAATTAGCAGAGATGTATAGTATTGACTTTCCGGCAGATATATGTATCATCGGCCACTCAGGCTCAGGCGACGCAGATATATCACAAGCACATAAACCTACCATGAAAATCGTGCCTATCTTCCATGGTAAGACTGGTGGCGGATACCTCACACAGTTCTATCCTCCAGTAGGACCTGTTACCTATTTAGGTATCACGCAAGATAAGAATGGTGTATTCAAATTCGTCGTGGCTGAAGGAGTGAATGAGGAAGGTGAGATATTCATGTTTGGTGATACCAACATGCGTACACGCTTCTCCATCGGCGCACGCGAGTTCTGTAATCAGTGGTCTGAAGCAGGACCTACACACCATATGGCTGCTGCGGTAGGACGACATATAGATACTATCCTCAAAGTAGCAAAGATATTTGATATACAGGTGGATGTCATCTGCCGCTAATCGCTAATAGCTAATCGTATGAATATCACATTAGGACTTTTAATAATCGCCATAGGCGCATTCTGTCAATCGTCTTGCTATGTCCCTATCAATCGTATCAGACAGTGGTCATGGGAGTCGTATTGGCTCATACAAGGTGTCTTTGCATGGCTCATATTCCCTCTCATAGGAGCACTATTGGCTGTGCCTGAAGGACATTCATTGATAGAATTATTTACCTCTGCGTCCACACTCAATGTGCTTATGACCATTTTGTTTGGTATCTTATGGGGCATCGGAGGACTTACATTTGGTCTCAGTATGCGCTATTTAGGAGTGGCTTTAGGTCAGTCGATCGCCTTGGGTACATGCGCAGGATTAGGAACAATCATGGGACCCGTATTACTCCACCTCTTCTTCCCTGAGCAAAACCCATTGGCACAACTCACAACAGCCGTGCTCATAGGCGTAGCAGTAACACTCATAGGTATCGCTATCATTGGTGCAGCGGGAGCAATGAAAGCAAAGCAGGTAAATGGAGAGAAAAACAATACAGAATTTAACTTCCCCAAAGGCATCACAATTGCCCTCTTGGCGGGATTTATGTCGGGGTGCTTTAATGTAGGCTTAACTTTCGGTGCAGACATACACTTTGAGCAATCAGCACCGATATTTGCCACATTACCTGCTACTTTATTGGTTACAATAGGTGGTTTTGCTACCAATTTAATCTATTGCCTTTATCAAAACTATAAGAATAAAACCTTCTCAGACTACAAGTCTGGTTGGAAAACAAATCTCCTATGGTGCTGCTTGGCGGGATTATTATGGTATAGCCAATTCTTTGGATTAGCGTTAGGTAAAGGCTTTATTCCTTCCGACTCTACACTCTATGTGGTGGCATTCTGTGTACTCATGGCGCTCAATGTGATTTTCAGCAATGTGTGGGGAATAATCCTCAAAGAATGGAACGGATGTAATAAGAAAACAATAGTAGTACTAATCATTGGAATAGCAGTCCTTGTGTTAAGTTGTTTCTTACCACAATGGATATAATATATTATGAGTCTCATCAATACAAATCAATCATTACAATCGGCTATCATGGATGTAGCCGAAGTGGCTGGATATATCTGGCAAAAAGGGTGGGGAGAACGCAATGGAGGAAATATCACCATCAATATCACCGAATATGCTACACCCGAATGGGAAAATATGCCTGCTTTGCTCGGCAAACGCATTCCTCTTAATATGCAACTCCCAATGATTAAAGGAGCCTATTTCTACTGCAAAGGTACGCAAAAACGCATGCGTGACCTCAGCAGAGCACCTATGGATAATGGTTCAATCATCCGTATAACACCAGAAGGAGATGCCTATGAGATAATAGCAGACCAACCCGTTATGCCTACCAGCGAACTGCCCTCTCACCTCATGGTGCATAACTACCTCATCGAGTCGGGGAGTACTTACAAAGCTACGCTACATACGCACCCTATCGAACTGGTGGCAATGTCCCATTCACCGCGCTTCTTAGAGAGCGAGGAGATGACCCAAACACTCTGGTCTATGATTCCTGAGACACTTGCTTTCGCTCCCTTAGGAATAGGAGTGGTGCCTTATGAACTGCCTGGCTCCTTAGAACTCGCCAATGCTACACTGGATAAGATAAAAGACTATGATGTCACTATGTGGGAGAAACATGGGGTCTTCGCTGTGGGATTGGATATAATGGATGCTTTTGACCAAGTAGATGTGCTCAATAAGGCGGCAAATATCTATATGTGCGCAAGGAATATGGGCTTCGAACCAGAAGGAATGACGCCTGATGCGATGCAAGAGATACAAACGGTCTTTAATCTACCAAAATACCGCATTCAGTAGAATAAATTGAAATAAATTTGCATATATCAAGGTTTTTTCGTACCTTTGCAGCCGATTTAGAGGAAAGTTGTCTGAGTGGTCGAAAGAGCCGCACTCGAAATGCGGTGTACGCATTATGTCGTACCGGGGGTTCGAATCCCTCACTTTCCGCAGCGGAAAGCTCGGGAAACTGAGCGATTTGCAGAAACGATAAACGGAAGTCTAATTGGGCTTCCGTTTATTATTGTGCAGGATATTGGGCAGATAGAGTTTGCTATAGGCTGAACAATATTTTGTGCAATAATAGGAGATACTCAGTGTCGTTTAGTTTCTGTAAATCATCCAGTTGACCGTATTCTCCGCTATGCACTGGACGCCTCTGGCACAGAAAGTGGATTGGGGGGAATTGCGAAGCAAGGCGGCGTCCGAATCCCTCACTTTCTCAAATCAAAAATCAATAATCCCTTGTGTATATCAAAAAAAAAGTAGTAATTTTGCACTTATTTCTTCTATCATCGCGGGTGATTCACGGGATATTCACGGGATATAGCCGCGTTATTCACCAATTATAGTCTCGAAATAAAGAGGAGAATAATATAGGAGAAAAGGAATTTCTATATGTACTGACCCCAATTTTTTGGACACTTTAATTGGTTTATTATGAGAAAGAAAGTGCCCTTAGCGTTCAAAATGGAAGCGTTAAAATTGCTTCAATCGGGGATGTCCGTTCA
>JAZNGV010000024.1:0-162894 GCA_045576595.1 Paludibacteraceae bacterium
CGATGTGCTTATTATAACAAAAATATTAAAAACAAAATAAAAATAGAGAAAATATTTTTAGTTAATCAAAAACTCGCAGCCTATCGTCCGCATGGCTATTGGCCTACGCGGCCTTGAACATAAATCACCTATTATCGGCTCGCAAGCAAGCTTGCAGCCCGCTAATATTCTCTTTTCGCTTAATCGTGACCCATAACGGGCACAATGGGCTGCTCACAAAAACGCGTTCGTTTTACTCACTTACAAAAAAGCGTTCACTTTGTTCACTTCAAAAACAATTAGCAAAATGTATATTCAAAATCACTGGATATATACATAGTATATATATGGTGTAGTAGGATACGAGATAGTACCGAGAAGATAACGATGTACGAAGTACCGCAAATCGCTAATCCCCTAATCGCTAACCGCTGCGCGGGTGTAGGGTGTAAGGTGTAGGGTGTATCTGCGCTTTACACTTTTTAGGCGCACTTTTTGTGAAATATCACACTTTTTAGGCGCACTTTCTTGCACAATTCAAAAAAAAGCAGTATCTTTGCCGCCGAATTAACTATCATATAATATAGTTTCTGTTTTATTTATATTACTATATGATACATTATTGTGATTATGAGTAAATCCACACAAAGCACTCTTCTACCACGAAGAGCCCAGAAAAACTTAGCCATTGTAGGCGAACAAATTCGCTTGGCTCGTTTGCGCCGTGATATTACCATTGCGCAGATAGCAGACCGAGCTGGTTGTTCAGAACTCACAGTTATGCGTGTCGAAAAAGGCACTCCATCTGTAGCGATAGGCACTTATCTACGTATTTTATTCGCATTAAACTTAGACGAAGACATCCTACTTATCGCACAGCAAGACACCATTGGTCGCGAGTTGCAAGACTTATCGCTCAAGAAACGCCAACGTGCATCTTCAAAACGATAGACCATGTAGGAGATTGAAGCACCGACTGGAATATTGCTTATAATCACAACGAACCTTTTCCTACTCTCCCAATTATGCCAATATATCAACATGGACTGCATTCTGCCAAAATGGCAGTTGTGTGCGTGTGGCACGAAAATTGAGAATAGAGTTTAGACATTAATTCGTTAAACATTAATTCATTAACTCGTTAAACATTAAACATCATACACATATGGCAAAAGGTAATATTGGGGTAACATCAGATAATATATTCCCCGTCATTAAGAAATTTTTGTACTCAGACCATGAAATCTTCCTACGCGAATTGATTTCCAACGCCGTAGATGCTACACAAAAACTCAAAACACTCGCTTCCGTAGGTGAGTTCAAAGGTGAATTGGGCGACACGCGCGTACGCGTAATAATAAATAAGGATAAGAAAACACTCACCGTCTCTGACCACGGTATAGGCATGACAGCCGAGGAAGTAGATAAATACATCAATCAAATAGCTTTCTCCGGCGCGGAAGAGTTCGTGGCTCAATACAAAGACAAAGCCGAAGCTATCATCGGTCATTTCGGTCTTGGATTCTACTCCGCTTTCATGGTGAGCAAGAAAGTGGAGATTTTCTCACAGAGCTACAAAGAGGACGCTAAAGCCGTTCATTGGTCATGTTCTGGAGACCCCGAATACACCATGGAGGACACCATCAAAGCAGAGCGCGGTACAGAGATCGTGCTGCATATAGACGATGAGTTTAGCCAATACCTCGAAGAAGCAACTATCGAAGGATTGCTCAAGAAATACTGCAAGTTCCTGCCGGTAGAGATTGCTTTTGGTAAGAAGAAAGAATGGAAAGAGGGCAAGCAAGTAGAACTGGACGAAGAGAACATCATCAACAATACCACTCCAGCATGGACACGCAAGCCATCAGACTTAAAGGAGGAGGATTACGATACTTTCTATCACGAGTTGTATCCTACCCAGATGGACGAACCATTATTCCATATTCACCTCAATGTGGATTATCCATTCAACCTGACAGGTATTCTCTACTTCCCAAAAATAAAGACCAACCTCGATGTACACCGTAATAAGATTCAACTCTATTGCAATCAAGTGTATGTGACTGACGAGGTGGAGAATATCGTTCCTGAGTATTTGACTCTCCTGCGCGGTGTGATTGACAGTCCGGACATCCCACTCAATGTGAGCCGTAGCTACTTACAGAGCGATAATAATGTGAAGAAGATTAGCGGATACATCACCAAGAAAGTGGCAGACAAACTCGCTGAACTCTACAAAGCCGACAAAGATGAGTTCGCCAAGAAATGGGACGACATCAAGATGTTTATCCAGTTCGGCATGCTCACCGACGAGAAATTCTATGACAAAGCGACCGGCTTTGCACTCTACAAGAGTATTGACAATAAATACGCAACGCTCAGCGAGTACATAGCGCAAGTGAAAGAGGCACAGACCGACAAAGATGGCAACCTTGTACTGCTCTATACCAATGACCCTGATGCTCACTACACCTATATCGAGCGCGCGAAAGCGAAAGGATACGATGTGCTGCTCATGGACGGCGAACTGGATGTGCATATCATGAGCCAAGCAGAGCAGAAAAGCATGGAGAAAGAGAAGGACTCGGAAGACAAACTGCGCTTCGTGCGTATCGACAGCGATACAATCGAAAACATCATTCGCAAAGAAGAAAGCACCAAAGATAATTACTCTGACGAGCAGAAAGAAGGTTTGCGCAAAGCATTTGAGAACCTACTGCCAAGCAGTGAAGATAAATTACGCTATTTCGTCACCTGCGAAGCTACTTCCGCAGACGCGCTGCCAGTCTTCCTGACACAAAACGAGTTCATGCGCCGCATGAAAGAGATGTCCGCACACCAACAAGGAATGTCTTTCTACGGAAATATGCCAGACCAATACAACCTCGTCATTAATACCGCACACCCACTCATTCAAGAGTTAGTGGGCAAGCAGACAAGCGAAGAGGTGCAAGAAGAAGTGGAGAAGAAGGGCGAAGGCGATGCACCAAGCACCAAAGAGACAGTCATCAAAACCGTTTATACCTTAGACGGCGAAGATGAACGCATTAAGCAACTAATCGACATCGCACTCTTGGCAAGCGGACAACTCAAGGGTGAGGCCCTCGCCAAATTCGTCAATCGCTCCGTAGAGTTGCTCTAAGACCACAAAAAAAATGACACAAATTTGCATGTGTCATTTTTTTTGTGTATCTTTGCACGATTTTTTACACTATGAATGAGTTTTTAGAAAAAGAAGAAGCAATACTGCAAATGCTCAAGACCGTTTTTGACCCGGAAATACCTGTCAATATCTACGATCTTGGACTTATCTACGGTATCGATCTGAAGGACGATGGCGTGTGCGAAGTGACTATGACACTCACCGCCCCATCCTGCCCTGCAAGCGATTTTATCGTAGAAGACATTCGGCAAAAAGTGGGGTCCGTAGAGGGCATCAAAGATGTGAATGTAAATATCGTCTTCGAACCTGAATGGACGAAAGACATGATGTCAGAGGACGCAAAATTAGAACTCGGATTCCTATGATATATTTTCTAAGCGACGCGCACTTAGGCAGTCTCGCCATTGAGCGCAATTGGATACACCAGAAAAAAGTAATAGCTATGCTCGAGCACATGAGCAAAGACGCGGCTTCTATCTATATGCTCGGCGATATGTTCGATTTCTGGATGGAGTATTTCGTGCGCGACAAAAGCAAATTCCAATACCACCCTTTCTTCAAACAGATACGCAAGATGACACGCATGGGTATCCATGTGCATTTCTTCATAGGCAACCACGACATGTGGACTTTCGGCGGCATTGAGAAACTATGCGGCGCAGAAGTGCATTACGCACCATGCACTATCATCCGCTACGGGAAAGCCGTGTATCTGGCGCACGGAGACGGCATATTGCCCAGCGACTGGGATAGAGAACCATACGAAGGAGAAAAATCCACACTACGCACCAAGCAAAACCGCAAACGCATACGGCGATTCTTACAACTCAGAAAAATATTCCATTCACCTTTCTTGCAGTTCTGCTTCCGATGCCTACCGCCATCGTGGGGAAATAAATTCGGATACAACTGGGCTAAAAACAGCCGACTCAAAGAGATGGCGCACCCATGCCCATACAAAGGAGAAGAGAACGAAGAACTAATACTCTACGCCAAAGAGCAAGAATACAACGGAAACCACCGAGATTATTATATCTTCGGACATCGACATATCGAACTCGACCTACAAATAACACCCAATAGCCGCGTGGTCATGCTCGGAGACTGCTTCCAACAATGGACATACGCACAATTAGACCACCACGGAAAATTAACACTACACAACTTTGAAGAGTAGTGAGTATAAAGTTATAAAATTATGCATACAAGACAAGAACAATTAGCGGCATTTGAACGGCTATTAGACATCATGGATGTACTGCGCGTACAATGCCCATGGGATAAAAAACAAACCTTCGAAAGCCTCAGAGAAAACACCATCGAAGAAGCATTCGAACTCGCTTCCGCCATCAGCAAAAAAGACATGACGGAAATAAGCAAAGAAGTGGGAGATGTGCTATTACATGTCGTTTTCTACGCTAAGATGGGAAGCGAAACAAACGATTTCGACATCGCCGATGTATGCAATAAACTATGCGACAAACTCATCTTCCGACATCCACATGTCTTCAAAGGAGAAGATGCCAATGGGCAACATGTGAGCGGACTCAAACCGGACGAAGTGAGCCAACTATGGGAGCAAGTCAAACTCAAAGAGAAAGGCGGTAATAAAACCGTTCTCAGCGGAATACCAGACAGCCTGCCTTCACTCGTCAAAGCATTCCGCATACAAGACAAAGTGGCTAATGTAGGCTTCGACTGGGAGAATAAAGAGGATGTGTGGAACAAAGTGAAAGAAGAAATAGCAGAGTTCGAAGCAGAAATAACAAGCAAACAAGAGAACGAGCAAACAAACAAAAAGGCTATAGAGGCTGAGTTTGGCGACCTACTCTTCTCACTCATCAACGCCGCACGCCTATACAAGATACGCCCCGACAGCGCCTTGGAACAAACGAACATCAAATTCATCAAGCGCTTTAACTATGTGGAGCAACGCGCCAAAGAAGCAGGCAAATCGCTGCAAGAGATGACACTCGACGAGATGGAAGCGCTGTGGCAAGAAGCGAAGAGAGTGGAGAGTGGAGAGTAAAAAAAAACGAGCCCCGAAGGACTCGTGTGCGGCATAAAAGAATCGAACTTTCACTCCTCTCGGAACTAGATCCTAAGTCTAGCGCGTCTACCAATTCCGCCAATGCCGCGATGCGAACGCAAGTGAGTATCGCACAACCCAACTCGCAAAATCGAGTGCAAAATTACTGCTTTTTTTTGATATATGCAAGAGAATACGCAAATTTTTTATCATATTCTTCCAAATAGCATCAAGTTGGTGCACCGATGGACACCTTCGCCCGTAGCATACATGGGCGTAATGGTGGGCGTGGGCACACGAGACGAAGCACCAGAAGAAAATGGTATGGCACATTATATCGAACATTGCGTTTTCAAAGGCACACAACACCATACCGCGCGGCAAATAATACACTCCATAGAAGGAATAGGCGGCGAGATTAATGCTTACACCACTAAAGAAGAAACCACTTTCTATGCCGCTACACTCACCGAACATGCTCAATCCACACTGCATCTGATTGCAGAGATGATACTTGAGCCTACCTTCCGCAAAGAAGAAACCGACAAAGAGCGAACCGTCATCTTTGATGAGATTGAGAGTTATAACGACTCACCCAGCGAACTGATTTACGATGATTTTGAGAGCCTTGTTTTCAATGGCCACCCCCTTGCTATGCCTATCCTCGGTACACGCAAGACACTACGACGCATCAGCAGCAAACCCGAATACGCATTGAATTGGATGCGCAAGCACTATAGACCTGAACGCATGGTTGTCTTCTGTCAAGGGAACATCCGACCGGAGCGTTTCTTCCGCTTAGCAGAGAGAGAATTCGGTCACTTGCAGAACACTCCTACATCACTCCCATCCCGACGGTCACCCGACGGTCAACCAACAGTCAACTATACGACCACTTATACCAGACACACCCATCAAGTACACGCCATGCTCGGTGGAAAAGCCTATCCGTTAGGGCACGAAAAACAACTCACACTCTTTCTGCTCAATAATATCCTCGGTGGCGGTAGCCTCAATAGCCGCCTCAATCTTCGCTTGCGCGAGAGCAAAGGATTAGTCTATACCGTCGAATCCACTTATACGCCGCTGAGCGATACAGGCTACTGGTGCGCATACTGGGCTTGTGACCCCGAACACTATGCGTCTTGCTTAGAACTTGTACAAGATGAATTGCATAAACTATGCAGTACACCTTTGAGCAAAAGTGGGTTGCGCAAAGCAATACAACAACTGCGTGGACAAATGGCTATCTCGGCGCAGAACCAAGAAAATAACGCACTCAGTATGGCGAAATCCATGCTCTATTATGGCCATGTACCCCATTGGACAGACACATTCAAGAAGATTGAAAACATTAGCACATTGCAATTACAAAATGTCGCAAATGACATATATCCCCCCGATAAAATTTACATTTTGACATACAAATAAGCAAAATACATGTCGTTACGCTCTATCTGACGCTGTTTTTGCCACACAAATGTTACATTTTCCACAATTATTCCCCTGATAAACATTTTTATTGCAAAATATTTGCATATGTCACAAAAAAGTAGTAATTTTGTGCACTTTTTCGTATCATACGCGTAATATATAATGCTCGCATACGCATAATTATACGCACGAAAGGGCCGAAAAGCCCGAAAGACATGTAGAAAAAGTCAACGGAATATAACATTAATTATAAAATACAACAAACAATGAAGAAGATTTTTACACTTATGTTTCTTGCGCTCAGCCTATGCGTTTTCGCAGAGCAGCAAGCAAGCGGTGTGGTAGTGGATGGCAATGGCGAGCCTGTTATCGGTGCCAGTATTCAAGCCAAAGGCTCCACACAAGGTACTATCTCGGACTACGATGGTAAGTTCGAGTTAAGTGTTCCTGAATCAGTAAAGACACTTGTCGTTAGTTTCGTAGGTATGTCCACCAAGGAGGTAGCAGTAGGCAAGAACCTCCGCGTGGTATTGACCGAGAATACTGAGGTACTGCAGGATGTTGTCGTTACAGGTTATTTGAATGTATCCAAAGGTTCGTTTACCGGTTCTGCACAAGCTGTAGATGCAGAGCATATCGAAAAGAAGAGTCCTTCTGAGATTTCGAAAGCTTTAGCTGGTGAGGTTGCAGGTGTACAAGTTGTTACTACAACAGGGCAGCCGGGAGAAGCTGCAAGCATTCGTATTCGCGGTATCGGTTCTTTGAATGGTAGTACTGCTCCGTTATACATAGTGGATGGTGTTCCATACGAAGCAGCGTACATCGCTACTATTGACCCAGGTGACATCGCTTCTACTACTATCTTGAAGGACGCTACTGCAACTTCTCTTTATGGTAGCCGTGGTGCGAATGGTGTAATTGTTATTACGACCAAAAAAGGCACATCGGGCGAAGAAGGACATATTGATGTTGATGTGAAGTATGGTGCAAACATGCGCCTGCTTCCTATGTATGATGTAATCACAGATCCCCAGGAGTTTGTTGAAATGGCTTGGATGAGTCTTTACAACTCCAGTTCACGCGCTACACCTATTGGAAAAATACAAGATGCTAACAACAACTTATTCTCTGCAAAAGGTATTCCAGATGTATATAACATGTGGACACAACCCGGTAATGCTTTGATAGGAAATAATGGCAAATTCCTTGGCGCAGCAGACGGGGTTACATACAAGCCGGGAATGGATAATCTTATGAGTTGGCGTGACGCTATTTTCCGCACTGGACAGAAAATGGACGCTACTGTAAAGATTTCCGGCGGTACCGAAAAAACCACATACTATACATCTATCGGTTATCTAAAAGATGAAGGTTACTACATCGGTTCTACTTATGACCGTTTCACAGTACGCAGCAATGTTAACTTTGAGCCTAAAAAATGGTTAAAAGGTAATGTAAACATGGCTTACACCTACTCCACACAAAATGCAGCAGGACAAGGTGATAACATGAATAGCGGTTTCGTTTATGTTAACCAAATAGCACCTATCTTCCCAGTATTCCTATACAACGAAGATGGCAGCATTAAAACAGACCCTAAAACAGGTGGCTACGCATATGACTATGGTATGTTTGAGGGAGCAGGACGTGCATTTGGATCAGGTATCAACCCAGCCGGTTCATTACGTTACGACCGCAATAAAACGACTCAGCATTTTGTAATGGGTGGTGGTTCTTTGGAATTCAAGTTATACAAAGATTTGAAATTAATCATCAATGCCAATGTACAATATCGTGGTGCGACACAATCAGAATATACGAATGCTTTCTACGGAGATGCCGAAGGTATTGGACGTATATACACACAACAAGACAATGATCTTTGGTTCACTGCACAGCAATTGTTAGAATACAATAAGACTATTGGTGAGCACTCTATCCGCGCTATGGCAGGTCATGAGACACAATACGCTCGTTCATCTTACATATACGGTTCTAAAAGTCATGTAGCCGCTATGGAAGGAGATAATGTATTAGAACTGGGTAATGCTATTCAAAACAGCACCATTACTTCTGCGACCAATTCAACTGCACTTGAGTCCTATTTGGCTACCGCTTCTTATATTTACAATGAGCGCTATGGTCTAACCGGTAACTACCGTGCAGACGGTTCAAGCAAATTCGCTAAGGGTCACCGCTGGGGACACTTCGGTTCTGTAGGTGCGATGTGGATGTTTACAAACGAACCATTTTTAGAACCAATGAAAGATTGGATTAAAGATGGTAAACTCCGTCTCAGTTGGGGTGTTCTTGGTAACCAAGGAGGTATATCTACTCAATTATTCCAAGATTTATACACCATCGAGTATGTAGATGGGGAAGTGGGATATGTATGGCAACAAAAAGGTAATCCGGATTTGACATGGGAGCGTAGCCAAATTGTTGACTTGGGATTAGAATTCAGTCTAAACAAGTATTTAGATGCTGAAATCGACTATTTCTGGAAAAATACAGATAATATGCTTTTCTATCGTCCAGTTGCTCCTTCTTTAGGGTACTCTTCTGTGCCTATTAACGGAGGTGCTATGATCAACCAAGGTGTAGAATTACAATTTAACATACACGCAGTAGATACACGTAATGTTAGATTAGACATCCGTTTGAATGGTTCACACTATTCACACAAAATCACAAAACTACCAGAATACCTTGAAACAGAAGAAGATATGATTATGGCTGGTTCGATGGCAGTTGGTCATAGTCCATATGATTGGATTCTGCCGGAATATACAGGTATCAATGACAAAGGTGAGGCCACCTATGTTGGTTATTATGACCCAGCATTAGGTTCATGGGGAACAGGTCAGAGTGCTGACAACCTACAAGTATATGGGAAAACAGGTAATAACTATGTAGCAAATGTATATGAATACATGCAAAAGTACTATCCTGGCAAGAGCGTAGATGAAGTATTAAGTACATACACTTGTTCTGGAAACGAGTCACGCTATGCTGGTATGAACTATGTAGGCAAGTCTCGTATTCCTGATTTCTCCGGTGGCTTTGGTATTGATTTAGAGGTTTATGGATTCACTTTCTCTGCTACATGCTCATACGGAATAGGTGGATATGGATATGATGTTATATATGCCCAATTGATGAACAGCGACAAAATTGGTCAGTCTAACTGGCATGTTGATATGCGTGGTGCATGGAATGACATGATGACAGACGAACAAAAAGCCGCCGTTGTAGCACAAGGAACAAATGCTATACCACGTCTATCCAATGGAGCAGATTTATATGCTAATATGAATTCCACTCGATTCCTGACAAGCCTTTCATTCCTTTCTCTAAACAATATCCGTATAGGATATAGTTTCCCTAAAAAATGGATGGAAAAAATCAGATTTAAGTCACTCAATATCTATGTATCTGCAGATAATTTAGCAATTGCTTCGGCACGTAAAGGTTACAATCCTATGGCAAGTTTCACAGGTACATCAGATTCTTATCAATACACACCACTTTCTACTATTATGGGTGGTATTAAATTCCAATTCTAACCACTAAATAGGAGAGTTTAATTATGAAAAGGACAAATAAATTTATTTTGATTAGCCTATTGGCTATAGGGTTTGCATCATGCAGCGATAGTTTTCTAACGCGTGACCCTTACGGTAATGTTGTTACACAAGAGCAATACGAGAAGTTTGCAAATCAATTAGAAGGTTCGATGCGTGGTATATACTCTATGATGTATGCCGTATCCGACCACGATGCATTCGGCAAACGCTCTATAGACATGTACACCGATTTGATGAGCGGTGACATGGCATTAACCAATTACACATATGGTTGGTTCTACACTGATGAATTAACAGAAGGTCGCACTGGACGTACTGGTTATATATGGTCTTACTATTATGGAATGTTACATAATGTTAATGCCGTTATACGCGCAGCCAAATTAACAGGTACCACCGAGACAAATGTCATAAACCGTATTGCAACTTTTGGTCTTCCCAATGCTATTAAAGAAGTGGATGACGAATATGTTTATTACACCGTCATAGACAATGACACTGTAGCGACCTATACAAGTGTTGACGCAGAAGTAGCAAATTGTTACGCACAAGCGCTCACTATGCGCGGATACATATATAGTAATTTGCTTATGCTTTATTGTAACGAATCGAATGATATAGCAGATTTCTCGACAGAATTAAGTTTCCCTCTCTACAATGAGAATAATATGGATAATGCACAAGGCTTAGCTACCATGACTGATGTGTATGCACAATTGGAGAATGATCTAACCAACGCTATTGATTACTTTAATGCATTTGAGAAGATTGAAAGAACATCAAAATTGGAAGTTGACAAGAGCATTGCTGCTGGTATATTAGCATATTCGTATCTAAACAAAGGTCGGTCAAAAGGAAATTCCGCCGGTGATGCTTATGTGCAAGCATATACAAATGCGTTTAACTATGCAAAAATGGCAATCAGTTCAAGTTCATGCCAAATTCTACCACAAAATGACTTGTACGAAACAGGATTCAATAGCGTGGATGGAGTGTCATGGATGTGGGGACAAGATGTTACCACAGAAACAGCAGGAGGTTTAGCATCCTTCTTCGGACAAGTAGATATTCACTCATATAGTTACGCTTGGTCTGGTGACACCAAAGCCATCGATGAGAACTTATACAAAGAAATACCAGATTTCGACGGACGACAATTGTGGTTCAATGATGGTTTAGCTAATTCCACATACAAATATTGCCCGGATGGCAAGTTCTATTCCAATAAAAACCGATACTCTACCAAAGGAGACGATATAGACCGTGAGTGGCTGAGCGACAATGTATTCATGCGTATTGAATCAATGTACTTAATTGCATCAGAAGCAAGTTATCGTTTAAATGACGATGCACAAGCTATCACCTATCTTACCGCAATAACAGACCAACGTGTAATGACTGGTTTTGATGCAGAATATGCTGCATACAAAGCAGGCTTAAACCACTCTAACATGCTAACCGCTATCGAATACAACTGGCGCGTGGAATTGTGGGGTGAAGGATATGGTTTACAGACTTTCCGTCGATTAGGGACAGAGCGACGTAGAGGAGCAAATCACGCAGGTAGTCCTGGTAGCAAAATACAACCGGGTACGGATTACACTTTCCAAATGCCGAGTTCAGAGACATCGTATAACCCAAGTATTTCTACGACACCTCTATTTTAAATAAAACAAATACAAATAAATTACAATTTATACATTATTACTAACAATTAAAATGTTAAAGATTATGAAAAAACAAATTTATGTAGCATTATTGTTGCTTGGTGCAATTTGCTTGGCAAGTTGCGAACCTATCCAAACTGGTAGTAGTGCAACCGCTATTTCAGTAAGTCCAAAGTCAGTTATTCTAAATGAGAACGAGCCATCTATCCGTTTGGCTGTTGCCTTAACACCTACTGACGCAGTAGATTCTGTATTTTGGAGTTCAAGCGACACTACTATTGCCATCGTGAGCAAAACAGGATATGTAGAAGCACAAAAGTATGGTAAGTGCTATATCTATGCACAAGCTGGTGAATTAAAAGACTCTTGCTTGGTAGAAGTTAAATCCTACTTAGAGTCTCTCATTTTCAATGGTGCCATTGTATATGATTATGACACCACATACGCATTAAATCCGGAGACAGGTGTTTATACTGTAGATACCCTTGAGTCTACAGACGGAGAAGAATACCTTGCATACAAATCATTAGCCACATTATATGTCTTTAGTGATGGTTTCTACATTAACAATAGTGGTCGTTTTGACGGCACATCAATTGGAACAATTCTCGAGTTGCAAGCTCCTATGTATTATGCATCAGCTTACTTGAACAATACCGATAGACCTACTATATTTTGTCTTGGAAAGTGGAGCGTCGTAGAAGATGTACAAAAAATGCAACAAGCCGCACCTGCTGTTGTTGATGAAGCGGCATATATCGCTCACATGAAAAACTTCATAGCAGCATACAATGCCGAAGATGATTCATATTCACAACATTTGCAATTAGCAGCAACGGCTATTACCGGTCCAATTCTCACCACAATGGAGTATCTTGCTCCTACCCCTGAACAAGCAGGCTACTATAGTAGTTATATCCCAGATGCTATTTGTGACGCAGCTGATTTCTCTTTAAATGCTAATTTCCCTGCTTCACAGTACATGTGTGGCTTGGATTATTCTATCATTACCTACAGACCACTCAGTGGTCCTTATTGGGGACTGAATATCAACGAAGACGAAGCTACTGGTATATTGACACTTGTTGATGAGAAAGTATATTTTGACGCTCCTATCGTTAGTACCTATGGTGAAAAACCAGCTGAGTCCGCTGAAGCTCCGGCACTCAAACCACTACAAGTTCCTGTAATTAGCGAAGATCCAGTATTGGCAGCACGCGTAAAAGAGCAATTAAAGGATGTAAATGTAATCAAATTAAGCAAGAGATTCTAATTGCATTATAATTTCTACAAAAGCCATCTGCTATATGCAGGTGGCTTTTTTTATTTTTTGTAGCAAAAAAAATAAATACTCTTTGATATATGATTTTTTTTTTGTACCTTTGCGCCCTAAATGTATAAAAAACTTATAATATTATCCTTTTTATGCTCTATAAGTGTTTATTTATGGAGCATTCCAGCCACACCTCATCCTATCCTATTAGAACGAGAGGATGGTAGTATTGATACGATATACCTACATGGTGACGAATGCTATCACTATCACACGAATGTACAAGGAGAACGTATTGCTAACTCCGAATATATCGACTATAGTTTCTATACGGATGCGCCCAAACAGCATCATGCACAGCAAAAAACGATGCTCACATCGTATGTTCCCACAAAAGGTAAAATAAAAATACCTGTTATCTTAGTTAATTTTAGCGACTTACACTTCACTATTGACAATCCTATTGCACAATTCGATGATTTATTCAATGTTAGTGGGGGAAGCAATAAGCATGCTACTGGTTCCGTACGTGATTATTTTATTGCCTCATCAGACAGTGCATTGATTTTAGAATACGATGTGTTTGGTCCATTTACTCTCAGTCAACCAATGGCTTATTACGGTTCCAATAAGCAAAGTGGACAAAATATAACCAATCATAACACTCGCGCCAAAGAATTAGTAAAAGAAGCTGCAGAATTAGCCATACAAAACAATATTGACCTAAGCCCTTATGACAATGATAACGACGGCTACATAGATAACATCTCTATTGTTGTGGCTGGTTACAATGAAGCAGAAGGCGGTCATGAAGATGCAATTTGGCCACATTATAGTGTTATATCAAATAGTCCCTTATATAGAAACAAATACTTAAGCGGCTACTTGATTATATCTGAATATCGCAGTAGTGGGGGAAAGGAACAAGCAGGTATCGGTACATATTGCCACGAATTTGGGCACGCATTAGGTTTACCTGATTTATACAACACGAATAATTCAGAAGCATACACCGTAGGTGAATGGGACATAATGTGCTCTGGTTCATACAACAACAATGGTTCTACCCCGCCCTCATTTACTGCCTTTGAGCGTTTTATGATGGGTTGGCTCACACCCATACAACTTAATTCCAATAGCAAAGTGGTATTGCCACCTATTGAAAGTTCCAACCAAGCAATAATAATTGCTGAGACCACACACAATTCTGATCCATCAAGTCCGAATCCCTCAGAGTTTTTCTTTTTAGAAAATCGACAGCGCGTAGGTTGGGACGCAGGAGAAGAAGCATTGGTGGCTTCAGGGTTGTTAATATCTCATATTACATATAATCGTACATATTGGAATAACAACACATTTAACAATCATACACCTTTAGGTTTTGCAATAGAAAGTGCAGGAATGGACGAGCCGACACAAAGTAGCTCAGTTGATATATTTCCTGGTTCCACTAATCGTAGATCATGGCTCCCCATACTAAACAACGGCAATTCGCTTAACGATAAAGAGATTAGTCAAATACGCCAACATAATGACCTCAGCATCTCATTTCAGATAGGTGATGGTGATAGTCTATCATTCCGTTTTTATCCGGAAGAAATAGCTTTAGAAACTCCGTATCTATATAATCCGGAGAATCATGATACTGCAGATGTAATGCTATACATCCCACCTATGCAGCAAGACTCCATTCGACTATATATATCATCTAATCTCTTTGCATTTAGCGTAAATAACGGCTCTACATGGTATAATGCCATGGATAGTGTATTTGTCCCTATCGTAAGGGATAGTGCATATACTATTGTAGTTAAAGTGATACATCACCCTATCCGCCGTGCATGCAATTTATCCTACGCTTATCTAAGTGCAGAAACAATAGATGGGCATATAAGCGCATTATTATCCATCACAGGACGCTCACCTCGCCCCACATACATCACGACTCCAACTATCGATAGTATTAGTTCTATCACGCATAGTGGGTTCTGTGTCACATGGACACCTCAGGAAGACGCAGACTGTTATTACTACATGCTATATACTATCGGTGCGGGTGGAAGCAATGAAACAGAGCATTTCGAAGCTTTCACTTCAATAGAACAAATAAATGAACAAGGATGGTTTGCTAATTTCTCTAACCTACAATCTACTATTGCTGAAAACGGGAATGCAATCCTATTCAACCAAACTGGAAATTATATACGAACACCCCTGTATTTATATGCCCCATCACAAATTAGTTTATGGCTAAGCAACAATTACACCCCCAATAGTTCTGATAGCATAAATGGTGGTAAACTATTAATAGAAGGAACAGCAGATGGAGTAACATGGCAGAAAATAAACACTCTCATCATTCAACGCACTACAAAAAACATTGTGCGGGATATACCTATTGACACGGCACTGCACATGCGTCAATTCCGTATTACTTACGAGCATTTAGGAGGAAATGGTGGCACTGTAATAGACACATGGACTGCTCATTTCGAGCAGAACATACAATACATCTGCAAATTAAAAGAACATGCTATATATGCCCCACATAATACTGCTGTATTCCATAATAAAGAACCAAATACCACCTATTACTTTGCGATACAAGCATACGAAGAAAAAGGATGCGAACCACATTATAGTAATTTAAGCACTCCTATTTCTATACATACAAAAAACATAAGGAAAGATGCTGAACTCACTATCATACGCAATAATGAAGAAGAATACATAATTTTATTACCTGAAATAGCTAATGGGAAGCAAAAAATCTATGTATACAATCACAACGGGGTATTAGTAGATATTATCCCAACTGCGTATGGTGACACCCAAATTTACATACCAACAGAACATTTGATACATGGCAACATTTATCTTTTTAAATACTATACTGACCGTATGAAATGTAATGACAAATCTGCTAAAATATTATATTATTAATTACTAATTTATAGATATATTATGAAACAATTTTATTTCGTGTTATTGACTATAGTAAGTCTAAGTAGCACTTATTTGATGGCCAAACCGCTTCAACCCGTCTATTTTGACGACCCTTCTTTTGATATCAATTCTCCTACAACGCCTGAAGCCATGAGGAGTTTCTATGCATCATATATTCATGCAATGAAGCAGATAGAAAAAGGCGCAGATATTTCTGATTATTTTATCATAGAAGGAGCATCTTCTTCGGAAGAAGCTGTAGAACCCCTTTTAGGAAATATAAATTTTAATCAATACGCACCATATAACAACATGTGCCCTATCATTGATGGTGGTCGTGCACTTACTGGTTGCGTTGCTACAGCAATGGCACAGGTAATGCGTTATTATAAATACCCTGCTTTTGGAACAGGTACATTTACATACACAGGCGGTAAAGAGGGAGCCAAAACCGTTAATCTGGAAGATCATCCTTTTGATTGGAACAATATATTAGAATCATATGACTCAGGCAACTACACTACAGCACAAGCAAATGCTGTTGCTAATCTAATGCTAATGTGTGGAGCTGCACTCAATATGAATTATGACAAAGACGGAAGTGGTGCACACACTGAAAATGTAGAGACATTATTTAAAAATAACTTCGGTTATAGTTCTGACATTCGTTTCATCAGTACAGCCAACAGCACAGATCCAGAGACAACCCTTACTTATTGGGCAATGGATGTTATCCGCCCTGAATTAGAAGCTGGTCATCCTTTGATTTTTGCAGGATTTCCTGCTATTGGTCAAACTGGACACTGTTTCGTTATAGATGGCTACAAGGTAATTGATGGAGAATACTACTACCATGTCAATTGGGGATGGGGAGGTGCAGGAAACTCCTATTGCTTAATAAACAATTTAGAGACAGATGGTTTAGATTTCTCTGGCTATAATGTGCAAATGGTTTACTACATTTATCCATCAAGCAGCCAAGGAATCGAATCAATCGAAACAAACACTACTAAATCAGCAAAGAAATTTATAAATAATGGTCAGTTAATAATAGAACGTAATAATTCTCTATATAGTCCTCTCGGAAATCGTATTAGATAATAATACTTAATAGTATATGCTCACTATTTTTCCTAAGCACTCTCCGATGAGAGTGCTTAGTGTTTATACAAACTTATAGTAAGAAACAATGTGCCAAACCAATACCACCCCATTTTGCCCCACTTTTTATTAAAATGTTAATAACAGGCGTATTTTGCTGATTTTCTGCACATTTACAACATTTCCAAATTGTGGAAAACATGTTGATAAAACAATTGATAAATTTTTTCGTGGGGAATTGTGGTGGAATCAAATATTTTTTGTATCTTTGCACTCGCAATCGCGTTCGGCAATTAGTCGCAATGGTCCATACCACTCCGCTAAATGGACGGGCTCCTAATGCCTCCGCTCTTCGGTCGGACTATCGTTACACTAGCAGTCCTCCCGAGTATTGGCTACAAAGGACTGAATATTGAGTAATATGTTCGGCAATTATCGCACAAAAAAAGACCCTAAAGACTTTAAGAACCTAAAAACTAAAAACTGACAACTAATAACAACATGAGTACATTTGTTGGAAATATAGACGGACGACTGGACGAAAAAGGGCGCATTTTCGTTCCTGCTGCATATCGCAAGATTTTGGCAGAGAAGGGGTCAAAACGCATTGTTATGCGCCGCGACACAGACAACGAATGTCTGATGTTCTATCCCGAATTGGTATGGAATGAGAAAGTTGAGCAACTGCGCCAAGCGCTCGACGAATGGGATCCAGAAGACCAACTCATTCTTATGCAGTTCATGGCTGATGCCGAATACATGGAAATGGATGGACAAGGGCGTATCTTATTGCAAAAAAAGAACTTGGAAACCATCGGCGCACAGCAAGATGTTCTTTTCGTAGGCATGCTCAACCGCTTCGCACTCTGGGCACCACAAACCTTCGCCGAGAAGCGTCTTAGCCAAACCGAATTGGCAGCGCGCCTGCGTGCAAAGATGAGCAAAAAAGTGTAAGGAGTTAAGGAATTAATGAATTAAGGAATGAAGGAGTTAAGGTTATGAACGACATCTACCACATACCTGCGATGCGACAAGAGACGATTGAGGGTTTGAATATCAAACCTCAGGGAGTGTATGTGGATGTAACCTTCGGCGGTGGTGGACATTCGAGCGCTATCATGGCAACGATTGAGAGCTTGTCCGCACAGCACAGAGGTGCAGAAGGAAAACTATACTCATTTGACCAAGACCTTGACGCACTCCATGCCGAGCAAGCGCGCGCGGCACACAATAATGGGAAAGTATTATATGGAAACCCTCGCTGGCAGTTTGTACACTCCAATTTTCGCTATTTGCGCAATTGGATGGACTACTACGGTGTGGAGCAGATAGATGGTTTACTCGCTGACCTTGGTGTTAGTTTTCATCACTTCGATTGTCCCGAAAGAGGATTTAGTTTTCGTTACTCTGCGCCATTAGACATGCGCATGAATCAGACCGCCAAAGTAACAGCCGCACATATAATCAATAATTATGAAGAAGAAGAAGAGTTGGCGCGCATCTTCTGGTTATATGGCGAACTAAAGAACAGCAGAGGGATAGCAAAAAATATCTGCCGTGCGAGAAGCAACGAAGCAATTGAGCGCACAGAAGAACTGATAAGCATTGTAATAGGTCGCAGCATAGAGAGCTTGATGAGTACGCAAGCAGACGCAAATGGATTTATAGAATTGAATATACCTTCCGACAAGAAAAAAGACTTGGCTCGTCTCTTTCAAGCACTGCGCATAGAAGTGAACGACGAGATGGGCGCCCTGCGGGAGATGCTTGTCGCTGCACGCGACCTACTCAAACCCGACGGACGAATAGCCATCCTCACTTACCACTCCTTGGAAGACCGCCTCGTCAAGAATTTCCTTCGCAGTGGCAATTTAGACGGAACCATAGAAAAAGATTTTTATGGCAATATACTCACTCCGTTCGAGGTGATAGAAAAAGGATTAACCGCAAGCGCAGAGGAGGTAGAACGCAATCCTCGCAGCCGCAGCGCAAAACTACGAATAGCAAAAAAGAAATAAACTTATGGCAGACGCACATGACATACAAGCCATCCTTAATGGCGACCTATTACGCAGCAAGAAAATTCGTCGTTTCTACCCTCTGCTTGGAATGATTGTGTGCCTTATCTTCATCTACATTCTCACCGGTTATCAGTCCATCAAGCAGCAACACCGATTGACGGACACCAAGAAAGAAATGTTAGATGCCAAGTACCAATACATGACTATCAGCGCGCAGTTGACCAACGCTACGCGACTATCACAAATAACTACTGTTCTCAAAGAACAAGGGAGTAGTTTGAAAGAAAACAATAAACCACCTACTAAAATCCTAAACTAACTATGTCAGACGAACAAAGAAACACCGTATGGCGCTTTGCCATCATTTTCATTTTTATCTCCTTAGGCTTTTTAGCTGTATTAGGCAAGATTATCTACATTCAGACCGTTGAGCGAAGCGAATGGATGAAGATAGCCGAGAAACAAGTTCCCACTCACCGTGCTATCAAAGCTACTCGCGGTAATATTTTAGACTGTAATGGTCAGTTATTGGCGAGCAGCATGCCGCAGTATTATATTTATATGGATACGCGCGTACCCGCGCTACACGAGAAAAACGGTAAGTTATTCAACGCACATATTGATTCACTCTGTACTGATTTAGGGCGCATTATAGGCGATTACACTACGCAAGAATACCGCCAACTCATTACAAGCGCTTACCGTCAGAACGAGAGACGCCTCAAACTAAGCAAGAACCGTATTAACTACTTACAGCGCCGTGAATTAGAAACCAATAGTCTCATTCGTTTGGGTAAGTACAAAAGCGGTATATTCTTCGAAGACCAACACCGCCGTATTAAGCCCTATGGTCTTTTAGCCAGCCGTACTATCGGTAGTATCAATGGTGAAAAAGGAATTGGCACTGCTGGTTTGGAGAAGGCTTTTGATAAGGAGTTACATGGTGTGGACGGTTTGAGTAGCCTGCAGCGTATTGGTGGGCGCAACGAATTAGTGACTATCGAAGAGGCGCAGGATGGTATGGATGTTGTCACCACTATTGATGCCAATCTGCAAGACATAGTAGAGAACGCACTACTGACAAAACTCAAAGAGAAGAATGCTCAATGGGGTTGTTGTATCTTAATGGAGACACATACAGGTTATATTCGCGCTATTGCCAACTTGGACAAAGGTAGCGACGGCGAGTACTACGAGTCACTCAATCATGCGGTACAACGAGTGGAGCCTGGCTCTACTTTTAAGACCCTTGCTCTCGTAGCGGCTCTTGACGATGGCAAGATAGAAATAGACGACACTATCAGCGTTACGAAACAGCCTTGGGTGTACATGGGCAAGTCTAAACATACAGACGCTCACCCGATGGACACTGTATTGGATGTTCGCTCGGCATTAGCAGTGAGTAGTAATATAGCACTCGCCAAACTAATCACAAGCAGTTATGAAGGTTCAGCCCGTAAGTTTGTTCGCAAGATTGAGCGTATGGGCTTATGCGATAGTATCTATTGTGAGATTCCCGGAGCTGAGCAAGCGCGTATCGACATTCCTAAAGACACTGTCACTCTCAGTAAAATGTCGTATGGCTATTCTGTAGAAATGAGTCCGTTGCACTTGGCAATGTTCTATAACGCTATTGCTAACAATGGTAAAATGATGCGTCCTATGTTAGTCACTGCTATTCAGCAAGAAGGAGAGATTGTCAAGCGCTTCAAACCAGAAACCATCAATTCATCTATCTGCAGCCGAAGCACTTTGCAAGACATCAAGGGTGCTCTGCACGATGTAGTATGGGATAACCACCTTGGTACCGCCGCCAAACGCAGATGGAGCAGTAAAGCACAGTCCTCCTTGGTAAGCATCGCAGGTAAGACAGGTACTGCGCAGTTATTCATCCCGGGCAAAGGATATTCAAGCAGAAACCACCGTATGACTTTTGTAGGGTATTTCCCAGAGGACAATCCCGAATACACTTGTATATGCATGATTGAGAATCCACAATACCCTTACGACGCAGGTATGGATTGCGGTTCGACGGTACGCGTTATCGCAGAGAAAACAATGGCGCACTGCGGGTATTATGTATGGGACGAGGATGAGAAACGATTAGAGAAAAGATAAACAATTTAGTTATATGTTACTAAGCGAATTATTATGTGCAATCCAACCCATAGAGGTCGTTGGCAAAACGGACATTACAGTTAGTAATCTGCATTTTGACAGTCGTCAGATAAGTGCAGGCGACCTATTCGTGGCACAAGTAGGTACTGCTGTAAATGGTCACACTTTCATTGATAGCTGCGTAGCTAAAGGTTGTGCAGCAGTAGTATTAAGTGACAAAACATATATGCCCAAAGAACCAAATGACAAAGAACCAAGTACCACTTATATTCTTGTAGAAAATACAGACCGTGCATTGGGTTTATTGGCGTCTATTTGGTTTGGCGAGCCATCGAAACAACTGACACTTGTGGGTGTAACAGGCACGAATGGCAAAACTACTATCGCTACGCTGCTTTACAAGTTAGTTCGCGCATTAGGACACAAAGCTGGGTTATTATCCACGGTAGTCAATTATATTGACGACGAGGCAGTTACTGCCACCCATACCACTCCTGACGCGATAGCGCTCAATAGTCTTTTGCGTCGTATGGTGGACGCAGGCTGTGAATACGCGTTCATGGAGGTAAGCAGTCACTCTATAGCCCAAGAGCGCATTGCGGGTTTGGATTTCGACGGCGCACTCTTCACCAATCTCACACGCGACCATATTGACTATCATAAAACTTTTGATAACTACCGCGACACCAAGAAACGACTCTTTGACAACCTCAAAAAGACTGCTTTTGCCATTACCAACAAAGACGACAAGAACGGATTGGTCATGACACAGAACTGCCAAGCCAATGTACATACCTACTCCACTCGTTCGCTCGCAGATTACAAAGCGCAGATACTCGAAGAAGGGTTCGACGGAATGTTGCTGCATATCAATAACAAAGAGGTATTTGTTCCACTCGTTGGCCGCTTTAATGTAAGCAACCTGCTTTGCATCTACGGCGCGGCTCTCTCTTTAGGCTTCAGCGAGACAGATGTGCTATGTGTGCTATCCACACTACACCCTGTGAACGGTCGTTTTGAAACCATCCATAGTCCCAAAGGTTGGACAGCAATTGTCGATTATGCGCATACACCTGACGCGGTGGATAATGTTATTCAGACGATACGCGAGATAAAAAAAGAAGGTGCGCGACTCATCACTGTAGTGGGGTGTGGAGGCAACCGCGACAAAGGCAAACGGCCTATGATGGCACAGATAGCCAAACGCGGTAGCGAACAACTGATACTCACTTCAGATAATCCACGCGACGAGGACCCTAAAGAAATACTCAAAGATATGACAGACGGGCTAAAAGCAGACGAACTGCGCAGCACACTTGTCATCGAAGATCGTGCCGCTGCCATTCAAACGGCTTGCACACTGGCACAAGCGAACGATGTGATTCTTATCGCAGGAAAAGGACACGAAGACTACCAAATCATCAAAGGCGTCAAGCACCATTTTGACGACCACGAAGAAGTAAAAAAATACATCTAACATCCAACATCTAACATCCAACATCTAACATAACCCATGCTATACTCATTATTTAGTTGGCTACAAGAAATATATGGCCATTTCGCAGGCGCACGCCTATTCACTTATATATCCTTCCGAGCTATTACGGCAGGCGTTATCGCATTATGCGTCAGCATTTGGTTTGGTAAGTATTTCATAAAATACATGAAGCGTCACAATATCACAGAGACACAGCGTGATGAAAAAACAGACCCATTCAATGTAGCAAAGAAAGGCGTACCTACTATGGGCGGTTTAGTCGTTATTGGAGCCATACTAATTCCATGCTTACTACTGGGCAAACTGACCAATATATACATGATTCTCATGCTTATCACTACGATTTGTATGGGATTATTAGGCTTTGCTGATGATTATATTAAGACTTTCAAGAAGAATAAAGACGGACTCAATGGTTGGATTAAGATTGCCGGACAAGTAACGCTCGGTCTCATCGTCGGTCTCACACTTCGTTTCTGCCCTGCCGCCACAATGAATGAAGTGGTGACAAGCCATATTGAGAATAACATCGTAGTGGTTGAGAAGAGCCCCGAAATCAAGTCCACAAAGACCACCATTCCATTCGTCAATCACCATAATTTCAACTACGCGGACCTTTTCTCATGGCTCGGAGAGGAGAATAAATACCGTGCAGGATGGATTTTCTTTGTACTACTAACAGTTTTGGTAGTAGCCGCTGTGAGTAACGGAGCCAACCTCAACGATGGTATGGACGGCATGTGTGCCGGCAATTCGGCTATCATAGGTGTAGCCCTACTCGTCTTGGCATACACCAGCGGTAGTGTCGTATGGGCGGAGTATTTCGATGTGATGTATATTCCTGGCAGCGAAGAGTTAGTGGTATTCCTTGCTTCTTTCATCGGCGCATTAGTAGGTTATCTTTGGTGGAATGGTTTTCCTGCACAGATGTTCCTTGGCGACACTGGCAGTCTAACCGTCGGAGGTATCATCGGCGTATGTGCGATGGTTATTCACAAAGAGTTGATGTTACCTATCCTATGTGGTATATTCCTCATGGAGAGCGTGAGTGTTATTTTACAAACCCAAGTATATAAATTCTACAAGAAGCGCGGCAAGCATGTACGCGTTTGGAAACGCGCACCTTTCCATGACCATTTCCGCACCTCTGTAGAGAAAGTGCTGCAGAATGACCCAAGCTGCTCTATTATCTTCAAAGGAAGCAAAGAACTGCAGCATGAGACCAAAATCGTGTTACGCTTCTGCATCATCACACTTATTTTAGCAGCTATCACGATACTCACACTGAAGATTCGTTAACCCACAAAAACATATCCCTATGAAGCGAATTGTTATCTTAGGTGCAGGCGAGAGCGGAACAGGAGCCGCTATCCTCGCCAAAGAGAAAGGATTTGAAGTATTCGTATCTGACTACGGTACGATAAGCGACACCTATCGCGCTCTATTGGACCAAAATAGTATTGCGTGGGAAGACGGCAAGCATACCGAAGCCTCTATCCTGAATGCCGACGAAGTGATCAAATCGCCAGGCATACCTCTGACGGCTCCTATTATTCAGAAACTGATAGCACAGAAAACACCTATCATCTCGGAAATAGAGTTTGCTGCGCGATACACAAACGCGAAAATGATATGCATTACCGGTTCGAACGGAAAAACCACCACCACTTCGCTCATCTATTATATCCTGCGCCAAGCAGGACTCAATGTAGGATTAGCAGGGAATATTGGCAACTCACTCGCCTTACAAGTGGCACGCGAGCAATATGACTACTATGTAATTGAACTCAGTTCGTTCCAATTGGATAATATGTACGATTTCCGCGCAGATGTAGCCATCTTGCTCAATATAACGCCAGACCATTTAGACCGATACGACTATAATTTCGATAATTACACAGATGCCAAGTTCCGTATCACGCGCAATCAAACAGCAGAAGACACTTTCATCTATTGGGCGGAAGACCCTGTGATTGACAAATACCTCAAAGCACTCCGGCAACCTCTCGGAGCCACGCTTCATCCATACGGTTTTAGTTATCCCTCACCTCTGCCTGTTGGCGAAGAAGAACTGGCGCTCAAAGGGCGACACAATGTGCTCAATTCAATGGCTGCAACTATAGCGGCACAAGTATTGGATATCAAGAATGAAGTGATACGCGAGAGCCTCAAAACATTCCAAGGCGTAGAACATAGATTGCAGTATATTTGCACAGTACGCGGCGTGAGATATATCAATGACAGCAAAGCAACAAATGTCAATTCTTGTTGGTACGCCCTCGAGTCAATGACAACTCCTACCGTCCTCATCCTTGGCGGAAAAGACAAAGGCAATGACTATAGCGAAATAGACGAATTGGTACGCTCCAAGTGCCATACACTCATTTTTATGGGAGTGAATAACGAAAAACTAATACAACATTTCAGTCAAAGCACTTTTGCTGGACTCTCACTCATAGACACCCACTCATTACAAGAGGCCGTACAAGCGGCTTATCAAGCAGCGCACGAAGGGGATACAGTACTGCTATCTCCATGCTGCGCGTCCTTTGACCTATTCAAATCATACGAAGATAGAGGCAATCAATTTATGGCTGCCGTACGAAATTTATAAACCATTAAAACCTTAACATTTTATGAAACAAGACATTTTTTCACAAAAAGAAGAACCCACCAAACTACGGTTACGATTACAAAATATAGACCGTACTTTTTGGGGATTATTCATCGCATTAATCGTCGTGGCAATCATTGCACTTTTCTCTGCATCCTCCACGCTGGTGTATCAAAATCAATCTGTGTTAGGTCCTATTGGACAACAGATTATTTTCATCGTTTTGGGTATAGCCGCGGCATTTATTATACAATTTACGCCCACCTATTGGGTGCGATTTTTTGGATATATACTATTGGGTATCAGCACCTTATTAGTCTATTCTACTTTAATACCCGGCAATCCGCTTGTTGTCACACTCAATGGTGCTGCACGATGGGTGCGTATTGCTGGTATCACTTTCCAACCATCCGAATTAGCCAAACTATCGCTCATCATCGTCATCGCAGACCAATTAGCGCGCATACGGACTGAAGAAGATAAAAAGAAGTATTTCTACCGAACTCTCATCATCACGGGTGTTGTAGTGCTGCCCATCTTGCTATCCAATCTATCCACAGCAGTGCTTATCTGCGCTATCATCTTTTGCCTATGGGTTTTGGCGCGTATCCCATGGAAATACACAAGTTCTATTGTGGGTATTGCAACGATAGTGCTTGTATTGGGGTATTGCATTGTAGAGTTTGGTTATATACGCCGCGGAAAAGAATTAACAGGTCCTTTCAGCCGTGCTACCACTTGGGTAGCGCGTATAGACCGACATTTTGAGAGTGATGACCAATCGAAATATGTTTTGACCGATGATAATATACAAGAAGTGTATGCTTCTGTGGCTATTGCGCGCGGGGGCACCTCTCCTATAGGTGTACTACCGGGCAATAGTAAAGAGCGTGACTACTTGCCATTGGCTTTCGCCGATTATATCTTTGCTATTATCGTCGAAGAGTCAGGAATCATAGGTGCTGGCTTTTTGATTTTCCTTTACCTCGCCATTCTCTTCCGCGCATGTAATGTGTCAAGCCGCTATTCAGACATGCCGGCTATGCTCATGACGATGGGATTGGCATTGATGATCACATGCCAAGCACTCATCTCTATGCTCGTGGCTGTCGGATTAGGACCTGTCACTGGACAACCCTTACCACTTATCAGTCGTGGAGGAACGAGTGTACTCATCACATCCGTCTATTTTGGTATTATGATGGCTGTCAGTCGTGAGCAAACCGAACTCAGTCAACGCGTACAAGAGACCATCGAAGAAAGTCAAGAAGACGCCCCTGTTATCACATTGGACTAAGCACTCACTACTTAATACTAATTTAATTATTAATACTAACGAGGACTGCTAGCGCAAGCGATAGTCCGAGTTAAGAGCGGAGGCATTAGGAGCCCGTCCATTTAGCAGAGCGGTATGGACCATTGCGACTAATTGCCGAACGCGACATACATCACACACTATGCGTTATCTTATTTCCGGCGGCGGAACAGGAGGACATATCTTCCCCGCAGTAAGCATCGCCAATGCACTCAAACAATTAGACCCACAAGCAGAGATTCTCTTCATCGGCGCACTCGGGCGCATGGAGATGGAGCGAGTCCCACAAGCAGGTTACCAAATCATCGGACTACCCGTCAGAGGATTTAATCGTGCCCAACCATGGAAGAATTTCTCCGTCTTATGGGACCTGCTACGCTCTATCATACAAGTGCGCAAGATCATACGCGATTTCAAACCCCAAGTGGGCGTGGGCGTAGGCGGTTATGCGTCTGGAGCGGCTATGTGGGCGGCAGCCAATATGGGCATTCCTATCCTACTGCAAGAGCAGAACGGCTTTGCAGGCGTCACCAATAAACTGCTAAAGAACAAAGCTGCTAAAATATGCGTTGCCTACCCTAACATGGAGCGATTCTTTCCTGCTGACAAGATTATCATCACCGGTAACCCTGTACGGCAGAACCTCACCACAGGCGTGAAAAAAGAGAACCCAGACGGAAAGAAAAATCTCCTCATTATAGGCGGCAGTTTAGGTGCGCGCACTATCAACGAAGCGGTTATTGCACATATTGACCAACTCAAAAAAGCAAATATACAACTCGTTTGGCAAACAGGCAAAACCTATTACGAACGCTGCCGAAAAGCATGGCAAGAAGCTGGGGAACCTACAAATATCGAATGCCTCGATTTCCTCTCCGACATGCCGGACCGCTATGCGCAAGCCGACCTCGTCATCTCGCGCGCTGGCGCTTCATCTATCAGCGAGATATGCCTGTTGGGCAAACCAGCCATCTTAGTACCTTCGCCTAATGTAGCAGAGGACCACCAAACGCATAACGCCATGGCACTCGTCAATAGAGAGGCAGCAGTACTCATCAGAGATGTAGAGGCAAAAGAGCAACTCATCCCTACCGCTCTTGAATTGCTCAATGACGCACAACGCTTGGAAACTCTACACACGCATGTACTCGCTCTGGCGGAAACAGACTCTGCAAAACGCATCGCAGAAGAGGTGATGAAGTTAGCAAAATAATACAAAAACAAAAAAAAATACATAATTATTTGCGCATCTCAAAAATTTATTGTACCTTTGCACGATTTTTCGCGGATTAGGCTTAGTAAGTATTGTCCCCGCAGCGTATGAGTCATATGACAGCAGCGCACAGGAATGGCACAATCGCCGCACCGCATAACATTCAAACACCGTATTACAATGTACGCAGTTGTAGAAATGAAAGGTCAGCAATTTAAAGTAGAAGCTGGCAAAAAATTGTTCATCAACCGTATGAACGAGTTCGAAAAGGGCGCAACGGTTGAGTTCGAAAAAGTGCTTCTCATCGAGAATGAGGGCAAAGTAAAAGTAGGTGCTCCTTATGTAAAGGGCGCGAAAGTAGTTTGCGAGATTATCGACAACGAATGCCGCGGAGAGAAAATCCTTGTTTTCCACAAGAAACGCCGCAAAGGCTATCGCAAGCTCAACGGTCATCGTCAAGACTTGACCAATGTAGTAGTTAAAGAAATTGTTATTGCTTAAAAGAAAGGACAACAGAGTATGGCTCACAAGAAAGGTGTCGGTAGTTCCAAGAACGGCCGTGAATCAGAAAGCAAACGCCTCGGCGTGAAGATCTTTGGTGGTCAATTCGCTAAGGCAGGTAACATTATCGTACGTCAGCGTGGTACAGTACACAACCCAGGTGAAAACATGGGTATGGGTAAGGACCACACCTTGTATGCGCTTGTAGATGGTATCGTAACCTTCCGCAAGAAACGCGACAATAAATCGTACGTGTCCATCCAGCCGATTGCTGAAGCGTAATCGGTTTGAGGACCTAACCAATAAAATCTCCTCCCGATAGCTTCGGCTTTTCGGTAGGAGATTTTTATTTGTATTCTTACACATCCAACATCTAACATATAACATCCAACATCTAACATCCCACATCCCATGCTTACACTAAAACAAATCTACGACAATAAAGAGCAAATCATTGCTGGTTTAGAGAAGAAACATTTCGCGAACGCAGCAGAGACTATCGAAGAGGTTATTCGCTTGGACACAGATCGCAAAGCAGCACAGCAGCAGAAAGATAACGCGGCGGCTGAGATGAATAAAATCAGCAAGTCTATTGGCGCACTCATGGCACAAGGCAAACGCGAAGAAGCAGAGGCAGCCAAAGCACAAACAGGCGCACTCAAGGCTTCTTTACCAGAGTTAGACAAGCAGATGGCGGCTGCCGAAGAGGCACTCACACAACTGCTTCTCACCATACCTAATGTGCCTTACGCACTCGTGCCAGAAGGAGCGTCAGCAGAAGACAACCTCGCTGTGGCAATGGGCAACTGGCCAAACGCATCAATGGCTAAAGCCATCGCTGAGAACGGCGCTATAGCCTTACGCGACTGGGACACAGAAGCAGATGAGGCGATTGCCAACGAGCGCCTACAAGAGAACGCTGGAGGCGAACCCCTCGCACCACACTGGGAATTGGCAAAGAAATACAACCTCATCGATTTTGACCTTGGCGTGAAGATTGCTGGTGCAGGTTTTCCTGTCTATGTAGGACAAGGCGCACGCTTGCAGCGCGCACTCATCAATTTCTTCCTCGCCGAAGCCAACAAAGCAGGCTATACGGAGATCATGCCACCTACCGTAGTGAATGCTGCGTCGGGGTACGGCACCGGACAATTACCTGATAAAGAGGGACAAATGTACCACTGCCAGTTGGACGACCTCTACCTCATCCCTACTGCCGAAGTGCCTGTCACCAATATATACCGCGATGTGATTATCGACGAAGATAAACTGCCTATCAAGAACTGCGCATATACCGAGTGCTTCCGCCGAGAGGCTGGTAGTTACGGAAAAGATGTGCGCGGACTCAACCGTCTGCATGAGTTCTCAAAGATTGAGATAGTACGCATTGACACACCAGAACACTCCGACGAGAGCCACAAAGAGATGTTAGCGCATGTGGAGGGATTATTGCAGAAGTTAGAATTGCCTTACCGCATCCTACGCCTTTCAGGCGGAGACATGTCTTTCACCGCTGCGCTGTGCTATGATTTTGAGGTATATTCAGAAGCACAGCACCGCTGGTTGGAAGTGTCTTCTACTTCTAATTTCGACACCTACCAGGCTAACCGCCTCAAATGCCGTTACCGCCGTGCGGAGGATAAGAAAGTGGCACTCTGCCATACACTCAATGGCTCTGCACTCGCACTGCCACGCATCGTAGCCGCTTTGTTGGAGAACAACCAAACAGCAGAAGGCATCCGCATCCCTGCTGCGCTCCAACCTTACTTCGGCGCAGAGATAATTAAGTAGTAGTGAACAATAACATAGAAAGCGCCGTAAGCGCAACCGCATCACCGCTTAAACCCCACCGCTGCTCATTTGAGTGGCGGTGTTTTTTTGAAGTCGCTATCGTCCCGTATGTCTCTCGTATCCGTCCCGTATGTCTCATTCCGCTTAGCATTCTCCACCGTTCGCATCTCGTTCGCATCCTGAACGTCACAATAGGGTGCATGGCGGGTGCATGGCGCATCGTGTCTTATTTATTTCGGCTATTTCGGCTAGATGGGCTAGCTTGTCTAAAAATCTAGAACTCTAGATATCTAATAATATAACAGCGTATGTTACGCGTATCTTATGCGTATGTTAGAGGCTGTACTCCCTACTCAATACTCTGTACTCACTACTAAAAAAATCGCTCTTCGGGGCGATTTTTTTGCATATGTCAGAAAAAATCACTATCTTTGCAGCCGATTTATAATATATTATAAAAATGAACACTACACTGCTTGTTTTAATAGTTGTTGCTATCATGATTTTCGGGTTCTGGATGATTCAAAAATCACAGTTCCGCAACGAAGAGAAGAAACGCCAATGGGAGCTCAAACGCGAGTCACAAAAAGCTATTTCTCCTATCCGCATGCGTGCGTACGAGCGACTCAGTCTCCTGCTTGAACGCACTACACCCGAACACATGCTCTTTGAGTTACGCACCAAGCACCCTGAAGCCATGGCGCAGTGGACAGTCCTACAAATGCAGCAACATCTACTACAAACAATACGCATCGAGTTTGAGCATAATCTCAGCCAACAAGTATATGTCAGTGAAGAAGTATGGGCGCTCATCATGAACGCACGCGACCAGATGGCTGCTTTCGTCATAGCTATCGGCAATCAAATCCCCAAGGACGCCACTGCACAGACATACGCTACTACACTCATCACTGCCTATAAGTCCAATGGACTGACACCAACTGACAAAGCCATGGACGAACTCAAACGCGAAGCGAAAGAACTTTTATAAAGGTGATGCCCAAAAAGCTTTTAATCATAATCATCGTAGCGTGGGCAATCCCTTTGGCAGCTATAGCCAAAGAGAAGGTTGTTAAGACCGATAGTACACACACGCACACACACCACGCTGATAGCATCTACCAAGGAACAAACATCAAATTGGACCTTGGAGCTACCGCGCTCACTCTCGGCACCACCAAAGCACACTTACAACATTACGAGATAGCCGTTAACTGCCGATTGAAGAATCGCTTCTACCCTACCCTCGAAGTAGGTTACGCGGGTTCGCTCCCCGCAACAACAAACGACCCTACGCGCGGCACCATCACCTTAGGAGATAGCATCGCATACCGCGGACAAGGAGGATTCTTCCGCGTGGGATGTGACCTCAACCCGCTCAAGAAGCACCCCGAGTCACCACACGCCTTACTCATAGGCGTACGCCTTGGCACAAGCATACAATCCGCACAGCACACCCTACTCACTACTCAATACTCACTACTCAATACTATTACCGCTGATTGTTGGGGAGAGATAGTTGCAGGATGCCAAGTGGAGGTGTGCAAAGGATTTACAATGGGTTGGATGGGGCGATTCAAATGTCTCTTCACCCGCCAAGCAGAAGGACTGCCTGCCAACGAATACAAACCCATCTACATCCCCGGTTTCGGCAGGCGAGATAACATCGCATGGGGATTAGACTACTACATAGGAGTGAGTTTTTAATGATAACTGATAACTGACAACTGATAACTACAATCATATGAACACAAAAGAACTAATGACTCGTGCGGCGGATAACATCCGTATCCTCGCCGCAGCAGCAGTAGAAAAAGCTAAAAGCGGACACCCAGGCGGAGCTATGGGCGGTGCAGACTTCATCAATGTGCTCTTCTCTGAGTTTCTGGAATACGACCCTGAAAACCCACAATGGGAAGCACGAGACCGCTTTTTCTTAGACCCCGGACATATGTCACCAATGCTCTATGCACAGTTATGCTTGGCAGGCAAATATACACTAACCGACTTGCAGAACCTACGCCAATGGGGTTCTGTCACCCCCGGACACCCAGAGCGTAATATTGAGCGAATGGTAGAAAACACTTCAGGACCATTAGGGCAAGGACACACCTTCGCTGTAGGAGCAGCCATCGCTGCTAAGTGGTTCAACACCCGCTTCGGAGATATACATAACCCTACTATCTATGCGTTCATATCAGACGGAGGTATCCAGGAAGAGATTTCACAAGGCGCAGGAAGATTGGCTGGACACCTCGGATTGGACAACCTCATCATGTTCTACGACAGCAACTCAATCCAACTATCTACCAGTTGTGACGAGGTGACTTCCGAAGATGTGGCAGCGAAATACAAAGCATGGAACTGGTTCGTACTGGAGATAGACGGCAATGACCCAGACGCCATACGCGAAGCGCTCCAGCAAGCCAAAGCAGAAGACAAGCGCCCTACACTCATCATCGGGCACACCATAATGGGAAAAGGTTGCGTCACAGCAGAAGGAGACAACTTCGAGAACCAATGTTCCACCCACGGACAACCGCTCAGCAAGTCAGGTGCCAGCATTGAGAAAACCATCGAGAACCTCGGCGGTGACCCCAACGACCCATTTGTTATCTTCAAAGAGGTACGCGACCTATATGACCGCCGCGCAGCTGAATTGCGCGAGCTAACAAACGCACGCTATGCCGCTTACTACGAATGGCAGCAAGCCAACCCACTCGCAGCAAACGAATATGAGACTTTCATGTCAGGCGAAGTACCTTGCATCGACTGGAGTCTTATCACCCAGAAAGCAGGAGCCGCCACACGCAATGGCAGTGCTACTGTCCTCGCATACCTTGCAGAACATGTGGGCAATATGATTGTCAGTTCAGCCGACCTATCTAACTCCGATAAGACGGACGGATTCCTCAAGAAGACACACGCTATTCAGAAAGGCGATTTCAGCGGACAGTTCCTACAAGCCGGCGTAAGCGAACTCACGATGGCTTGTGTCATGATTGGAATGTCGCTCCACGGAGGTATCATCCCTGCATGCGGCACTTTCTTCGTCTTCAGCGATTATATGAAACCTGCCGTCCGTATGGCTGCACTCATGGAACTGCCCGTTAAGTTCATATGGAGCCACGACGCGTTCCGCGTAGGCGAAGATGGACCTACACACGAACCCGTCGAACAAGAAGCACAGATACGACTCATGGAGAAATTGCACAACCATAGCGGCAAACCATCCATGCTCGTACTACGACCAGCCGATGTGGAAGAGACAACACTCGCTTGGCGATTGGCTATGGAGAATACCGACACACCTACCGCACTCATCCTCAGCCGACAGGATATACCTAATATACCTAATGTGTCGCTTGAAGGAGTAAGCAAAGGTGGATATATCGTTTCCAAAGACGAGAACCCACAAGTGGTGATGATTGCCTCGGGTAGCGAAGTGAGTACCCTCATGAGCGGTGCCGAACTGCTACGCGCAGAAGGAATACGCCTGCAGATAGTGAGCGTGCCATCCGAAGGACTCTTCCGCCAGCAAGACAAAGTTTACCAAAACGAAGTGCTGCCACAAGGTATCAAGCGTTTCGGCATGACAGCAGGGCTCTCTTGCACACTCGAAGGACTCGTTGGCGAGAACGGCAAAGTGTGGGGACTTGATAGCTTTGGTTTCTCCGCGCCATACAAAGTGCTCGACGAGAAACTCGGCTTCACCGCCCAAAATGTCTACGAGCAAGTGAAGAAGCTGTTGTAAGAATAAGCATTTATGGCTAAAAAGCACGACATAGAAAACCCGTACATTCTGGAGTTTGAAAAGTATCTTCGAACTCCGGAGCCATCTGTGCGCGAACGTGCAGACTATTGGCGTACGGCTATCGGTCTGCAAGCCGTTGATCAACTGACCGTTTCTGATTTCCTCAAGCAAACCGCCCAAGAGCATATTGAGGGACAGATCAGTGCTGACGAAGCGGAAAAAAAGATAAAAGCATACTACCAAGCCAAAGAAATCCGTTTGCCCGATGACGATGAGAAAGAAGAGGCGGATAAAGTCTCTATGAACATCATCAAGTTGCTTAGCGAGCAGTCGTTCACATTCAGCGTAGCAGGTTTGGCGTCAATCCATCGACAGATATTCAAAGGTGTCTTCAAACACGCGGGGCAGTTCCGAGACTACGATATCACCAAGAAAGAATGGGTTTTGGACGGCGACACAGTGCTGTATGCAAGTTATACACAATTACAAGCAACGCTAGAATATGATTTGGCACAAGAGAAGCAGTTTGATTACTCCAACCTTGCTCTTCCCGATGCGATTCGTCATATTGCAGCTTTTGTGGCGAATATCTGGCAAATACACCCTTTCCGCGAGGGGAACACACGTACTACAGCGGTTTTTACCATCAAGTATCTTCGTTCCATTGGGTTTCAGAATATAGACAATACACTTTTTGAACAACATTCTTGGTTCTTTAGGAACGCGCTCGTGCGCGCTAATTATAAGAATGTTACAAGAGCTGTCAATCCTGACAGTTCGTTTCTTGTTGCTTTTTTCCGCAATTTGCTGTTGAACGAACAGACACCTCTGCATAATAGGGACTTGCATATTTCTCTTGTTGGCAATCAAAGTGCGCACCAAAGTGCAATTCAAAGTGCAAATGCTGCACTTTCAAAGAGCAATAATTGCACTTTGGAGGAAATAGCTACACTACAAATCATTCAACGGAATCCACGTGTAACGCAGAAACAGATTGCATTAGAAATCGGCAAATCAGAGCGAACCGTTAAAACTATCACCGTCAGTTTAACAAGAAAAGGGCTGATTGTCCGCCGTAACGGCAAACGTAATGGCTACTGGGAGATGCTAATGTAAGGGAAGATAAAAGCACACACATATACTACCGCCTATGGCTAAATAGGAAATCAAGACTAAAAAGACATATTAAATAAGCATTTGCTTTATTAAGGAGCCCTTCATTTCTCGACAATTTGAATCACTTTCCGAAATATAGCGAATATTCACACCGTAAGTGTGGACTTTCTGCGTATATTGGAAGTGATGGGAGTCGAGACCCGAAGGACCCAATATAACAAAATGAAAGTTCGCACTTTTTGTATGCAGTAAATTATAACAACTTCTAAAACCGATGCTCGATGGGATATAAGTGAGCAACAAACAAAATGAAAAAATCTATCTTTATTATCGCAGCTCTGTTTGCTGCTATGTTTGCTAAGGCACAGATTACGTTGGAGCACACGTTTGATGGTTGGGTTGATGTTATATCATCGGGATCGTTGCATCCTTCATCGGATGCTTACTATTTTTCAGTTTCTCAGGTAGAATCCCCTTATTATTATTTACACGACAAAGAGAACAATCAAGTGAAATTTTATGACAAAGAGACATACAATTTATATAAAATCACAAATCTTCCAACTGTAGACGATTTACCATTATTAGTATGTAAAGATATTTTTACCACAAATGGAAAAATCTCACTCATAGCAAATAGATCCGGTAAAATTATAGATGAAGACGGAGTTACCATTTACGATTTTGTTAATGATAATTGTGTAAAAATTTATTACGTATTTTTGGAAAAGATCAATGGAAATTACAAACTCCTTGTTCAGGGTGCGGATGCTTCTACTAATCAGAGTAAGTCTTACATTTATTCTCTCCCCGGTAATGGTGAAACTACATCGGTAAGTAATCCTTCTCCGAAGCGGAATGCACGAAAGATTGCGCGTGAAGGACAAGTGCTGGTAGAGACAGAGAATAATACCTATACACTCCAAGGACAAGAGGTTAAGTAAGGGACAAAGACCAATGTATAACACAAGCAAGTGGCAGTGATGTCGCTTGCTTTTGTTTTTGTAGGAGACTAATCTTAATAATTGTACATTTTTGAGGGATGGATAGAGCCGTTATGAACAGATAAAAACCTCGACTTGCCCCCGATAAAATGTTTATAATATGCTGAAAATAAAAGGCTTACAAAAACAGTTCAAATAAGTATAAAAAATCTGAATCTTAATAATAGGCAATTAGAACAAGCACGGGCGACACAATGTGCCGCCCGTAGTGTTGGTCAACTGTGATTATGACTCAAGCCATTTCTCCAATATCGGGTCTGCAATATATATACCATCTATACGCCGTTCAATCAATTCTTTGTTAGTCAGAACATTGATTAAGCGTGTGATATTGGATTTAGTACCAAGATTGTAATTTTCGAGTACCTCCTGCGATGTAAAGTCTTTATGCACTCCACGCGCCACGGCACGAAGGAAATTCATCTGATATGTGGTCAAACCGTCAATCTGCTGCATGAACAATGCCGTATTGTGGGTAATTAAGTCACACATGGATAGTTGAAGAATCTCATCCGTCACCTCATCTTCCGTGTTCAGTAATACATTCCATGCCAGTTGCTGCACATAAGAGGAATAGTTATGCACCATTTCACATATCTTTGCAGCCTGTTGTTCACTTATCTTCTTTTTTTCTTGCGCAAAATGCGTACATATGAAAGGCACCCATTCTTCTGTTGGTATAGGATCCAAGTAAATAGTATCCCCGAATTGATAGAAGGGCATCCTTTTGCTGTGAAATATCTCGGTCAGTAAGTGCTTCTTACTGCCAAACAAACAATAAGACACATTGCGTTGTAACTGCCACACACCACGCATTCGTTTCTGTACGGTCAACGAGTCCGGGAACTCGCCCACTTGCTGGAACTCATCAATGCAAACAACAATATGCTTGCCTATTTTTTGAGAAATAATCTCCGGCAGTGATAGTATTTCTTCCGGACTGTAATTTTTGGGAGTTATGCCTAATGACAAAGAATACTCGCTTGCGGGATCCGGAGAGAAAGCAATCTTCGGAGTAAGACGCACCAGAAAATCCTTTACATTCTGCAATACCAAATCGGCTTGCGAGGCTGTTTGTTTAAGGAGTGCTTCTGCAAAACGATTGTAGAAATCATACTCACTGCGGCAATCGTATATGTCCATATACACTACCTTGACCAGATCCTCATTCACTTGTGATTGCACGCGCTTGACAAGGGATGTTTTTCCCATTCGGCGAGGAGAAATGAGAATGACATTCAGGCCATGCTCAAAGTCCATTTTCAGCCTTCGTGTCTCTTTCTCGCGATCCGTAAAGTTGTCTCCTTCGACAAACATTCCATATACAAAACTCTTCTTCATACTAATATAGTATTTTCAATTCGGCTGCAAAGATAGTAAAAAAAAATGAAGTACACAAGTTTGTGGACCACAATTTTGTGAACTTTATGCATTTTTACTTGTTTTAGGCGGCTCTTAACACCTGAATCTTAATAATCGTTACTTTTGGCGCATACCTGCCGCGTACGACTCACCTACGAGAAAGATACCCGACGATAGACCGACAAGACACCGACGAGATGCCATGCCGAAATCTTAATAATAGTACATTTTTCAGGGCAAAATAGGGCGATTTTCGAGTCGGTTGTGTCTCGGTCATCTCCCGCTCGTCTCTCGGTCATCGCTCGGTCGTAGCCCTTATTTACCAAAATCTTAATAATCGGCAATTAGGAAAGGGATGCCTAAGGTCTGCGCAAGGTCTGCTATTTGGAACGATGTTGAAAGGACATTGACAGGTGGTTGAAATCTTAATAATAAGATTTTTTTACCTATTTCCTTGCATATCTCAAAAAAAAATAGTAATTTTGCAAGCAAAATTGTTTTACTATGGAATATAATTTTTCTAACATTGAGAGCAAGTGGCAAAAGGCATGGGCAGAACAAAACATATACCATGTACCTAATCAATCAGACAAACCACATTTCTATGTACTGGATATGTTCCCCTACCCTTCGGGAGCAGGCTTACATGTGGGTCACCCGTTAGGATACATAGCCAGCGATATTTACGCGCGTTACAAGCGCCTACAGGGATTTAATGTGCTCCACCCAATGGGATTTGACAGCTACGGACTACCCGCTGAGCAATACGCCATTCAGACAGGTACGCACCCCGAGAAAACGACTTTCGAGAACATTGACCGATATATCGAGCAACTCAAGAAAATCGGTTTCTGCTACGATTGGGATAGAGAGATTCGCACTTGCGACCCCTCTTACTACCACTGGACTCAATGGGCATTCATACAGATGTTCAATTCCTATTTTGACCCTCGCACGCAGAAAGCACAACCTATCAGTCAGCTCATCAGCGAATGGGAAGCCAACGATCCTACTTGGGCTACGCTGAGTGAGAAAGCACAGCAAGAGCGATTGATGAATTACCGTATTGCTTACTTGGCGGACACGAAAGTGAACTGGTGCCCTAAACTCGGTACTGTATTAGCTAACGACGAAGTGAGCGAAGGCTTATCTGTTCGCGGCGGTTACCCTGTAGAACAACGCGTGATGCGTCAGTGGTGCTTGCGTGTGAGCGCGTACGCAGGACGCTTGCTCGAAGGGTTGGAACGCGTTGATTGGACCGATAGCCTCAAAGAGACACAACGCAACTGGATAGGTCGCTCGGAAGGAGCAGAGATGCAGTTTACCGTCAAAGGGCAAGACGCGCCGTTCACTATCTTCACCACCCGCGCGGACACAATCTTTGGTGTGACTTTCATGGTACTCGCACCTGAAAGCGAATATGTACAACGCGTCATAACTGACGCGCAACGCGAAGAAGTGGAGGCTTACCTTCAACGCTGCAAGAACCGTACCGAACGAGAGCGTATAGCCGACAGACGCGTAACAGGTGTCTTTACTGGTTCCTATGCCATCAACCCCCTCACACAAGGTGAGATACCTATCTATATATCCGATTATGTACTCGCTGGTTACGGCACAGGAGCCATCATGGCAGTGCCTGCACACGATAGCCGAGACTACGCTTTTGCACGCCATTTCAACTTACCTATCATACCACTCATTGAGGGTGCTGATGTGAGCGAAGAGTCTTTCGATGCCAAGGAAGGCAAGATGATTAATTCTGGTTTTCTCAATGGCATGGAAGTGAAAGACGCTATTCAGGCGATGAAAGAGTTTATTACCAACACCGGCATTGGTCGCGTGAAAGTCAACTACCGTTTGCGCGATGCGATCTTCAGCCGTCAGCGTTACTGGGGAGAACCCTTCCCAATATACTACAAAGAGAACATGCCTTACACCTTGCCCGAAGAGTGCTTGCCACTCTGCTTGCCGGAAGTATCGGACTTCAAACCCACCGAGAACGGCGAACCACCATTAGGCAACGCCACCCAATGGGCATGGGATGAGGTTAATAAGCAAGTAGTGGATAAAACGCTCATCGACAACCAGACCATTTTCCCATTGGAGTTATGCACGATGCCGGGTTTTGCAGGCTCGTCAGCCTACTACCTCCGATACATGGACAACCACAACGACAAGGCATTGGTGGATAAAGAAGTAAACGCTTACTGGAAACAAGTGGACCTTTACATGGGTGGTTCGGAGCACGCTACTGGTCACCTCATCTACTCACGCTTCTGGAATAAATTCCTATACGATTTGGGATATATATGCGAAGATGAACCATACAAGAAACTGATTAACCAAGGTATGATTCAAGGTCGCTCTAACTTCGTTTATCGTTACATCGGCGAAGGAGCGACAGGCAACCTATACATCAGTTACAACCTCATCGACAATCCGGAATACAAAGGTAAGGTACAACCAATACACGTCAATGTGAATATCGTTCATAATGATGTATTGGATATCAATGCTTTCCGCGCTTGGATGCCTGAATACAAGAATGCACAGTTCGTATTCGCTGACGGTACATCGGTAGAAGATAATCCATACTTGGCAGGCGAGAAACAGTATATATGCGGTTGGGCAGTGGAGAAAATGTCTAAGTCCATGTTCAATGTAGTTAATCCTGACGATGTGATTGCTAAGTACGGCGCAGACACACTCCGCCTTTACGAGATGTTCCTCGGTCCATTAGAGGTTTCTAAGCCATGGGATACCAACGGCATTGACGGTGTACATCGTTTCCTCAAGCGTCTATGGAATCTATACGAGAATATTTCTGACGCAGAGCCCACTAAAGAGGAATTGCGTAGCCTACACAAGCTCATTAAGAAGATCACATGGGATATAGAGAATTTCTCATTCAATACTTCTATTCCTGCCTTCATGATTGCACAGAACGAACTGAGTGCCCTCAAGTGCAATAAGCGTGCTATCTTGGAGCAAGTAGCTATCCTGCTTGCACCTTACGCTCCGCATATCGCAGAAGAAATGTGGCAGCGATGCCAAGCCATCAGCGATCAGCCATCAGCAATCAGCCAGTTCGTTGTGAATGCCGAGTGGCCTATTTGCAACGAGGCGTACTTGGTAGAGGACACACAGAAATACCCTGTGCAGTTCAATGGCAAAGTGCGCTTCACGCTTGAGTGTCCGAAAGACACACCGAAAGAGGAAGTGGAGAAACTTGTTCTTGCACACGAAGACACACAGAAATACCTCAATGGTCAAGCGCCAAAGAAAGTGATTGTTGTGCCTGGTAGGATTGTCAACATTGTGATGTAAGGAATGGCAAAGAAGGCGGACATAGAAAACCTATTCGCCGCGCGATAACATATTGAATTAAAAAGAAGCGTTTGCTTGACTCTTGACATTGAAAAATTAGGAACTTTTCGGAACAAGAGGATTGCAAATAGGCTTCGCGCATCTGCGTGAAGTTACTATGTGCATACTTGTTCCAAGGTTTTCCTAATTACCTCAATGTCGAGTGTGTGGCATAGCAGCCTCACGCTTTTGTTTATTATCAACCGCTTTGCCCATGGCTGCTGCAAAGCAACAAAACAATTTATATCTAAGCAATGAAAAAGTTTAGTAAGATTTTGTTCGCAATGGTAGTTGCGGCAAGTGCAATTCTGATGACCGGTTGCGTAACTAAAGACCAAGCAACAGTTCATGTAAAAGTCACAACTGCTTTGGGAGCAGCAGTCAGCGGAGAGACCGTTTACCAATTTGACCAAACAACAAAAGATGTGCATGGTCTGACAATCAAGATGTTCGCAGATGCTACTGCGGTAACAGACGCAGAAGGTGTTGCGGAGTTTAGTCTGGAAAGTCTTGATTTCGGTGTAGATGACCGTATAACACTTTATTATGTCACTTATGACAATAAAGGGAACATCAATGGTCAAACGGCAGTTACAGTCAAGAAAGGCGAGAACAAAGAACTTTCTTTGAAACAAGCAGCTTTATAATTTAAGTCGTATAACTAATGTTATAATATTAGCGGGCAACCATTCGGCTGTCCGCTAACTTTTCTTAATAATCGTACATTTTACTCTGCAAAGGTACCATAAGAGAAGCGCGAGAGTGGCGCGAGATATGCTGATTATCGTGGTAGACCGTTTCGCAAGAATTCGAACAAGCCCATAAATATCATTCCGTCTTCGTTGGTCCACGAGGCTATGTCCTCATAAACAATCACAATCTTCCGGAAACTGTCATCTATGCGCTTCAGCGACTGCAACTCTTGCTCGCGTTTGACTTCATCGCTAATCCGATAGGCTGACTGGATATAGTACTTATCCTGTCCGTTGGTAGCAATAAAATCCACTTCATATTGTGTTTGCTGCTGCTTGCCGTCTTTCATCTCACGCACTTCCACTACTCCGACATCTACCAAATACCCGAAAATCCGCAAGTGGTTATAGACGATATTCTCCATAATATGGGTGAGTTCCTGCTGGCGGAAATTGAGACGTGCGTTTCGTAAACCGATATCGATGGAATAATATTTCTTGATTGATTCAAAATATCGTTTCCCTTTGATGTCAAAGCGTTTCACCGATTCGAACAAGAAAGCATCTTCCAAATAGGATAAATATTTGTCCACTGTTTCGCGATCCGCTTTCATCTGTTTGACCGATTGAATGGTGTTTGCCAGTTTGGTTGGGTTATTAAGCGACCCGACAGACGAGCACAACACATCCGCCAAATTCTCCAGCAACTCTTCGTTGCGCAGCTTATGCCGTTCTATCACATCAGCCAGATAGGTCTTTTTCCACAAGCGTTGCAGATATGTTATTTTCTGCTCTGCCGAAGCATGATTGCGCAATCCTGGGAGGCCTCCGAAGGTATAATACTCCTTCCATAACTCATTTACAGGCTCTGTCCTGTTTGCGCAAAACTCCCCGAACGATAGTGGATAGACATGCACTTCGTCGCCGCGTCCGCGGAACAAGGTATTGATATCCGAACTCAGCAGATGGCTGTTACTGCCGGTTACATAAACATCTACGTTCGGTTTCGCATTCAAGCCGTTAACCAGCCGTTCAAACCCTTGCACTTCCTGTATCTCATCCAACATCAGATAATATGTAGCCTCATCTTTTATGCGCTCATACAGATATTCCTTCAGTACCTTAGCATCCAGCAAGTCGTCACGCATGTTCTCATCGTCCTGATCGAAGGACAAAGCAATGATATGGTCTTGCGACACACCTTGCTCCAATAAATAATCGTAATACACATGCGACAGCAGCCACGACTTGCCACTGCGCCGGGGGCCGGTAATAACTTTCACCTCGCCGTTATTACGTCTTACAATGAGTCTGTTTAAATAAATCTCCCGTCTGATGTAATCCATATGCCTATTATTTGCTATTTGTCATTTCGGCTGCAAATATACAGCTTTTTTTTGATACAACAAAATAATTGTCCGTATTTCAGTGTAAATTTGCACTTTTTTGCGGTTTTATTAGTTTTCTATCCGCATTTTAGTGCAAATTTGCATGCAAAGATATCATATTTTTTTAGAAATATGTAAATAATTCTTAGTCGAAGGCACGATTAATGAGATTTTTCTTGCACAAGTCAAAAAAAAGCAGTAATTTTGCAAGCAAAATTGCAAGGCGCTATTTGAAAGAATGAGAAAGTAGTACAGAAAACAAAAAGAGCAGCAAGACTGCTGCTCTCTGTGAACCAGCTGGGGCTCGAACCCAGGACCCCATCCTTAAAAGGGATGTGCTCTACCTGCTGAGCTACTGATTCCCGGCTTTTCGTCAAAAGCGGGTGCAAAGGTACTACATTTTTTTGACATACGCAAATATTTTTAAAGAAAAATAACATTTTAGGGTATTTTACCCATTCTATATGCAACTAAAACTAACATATCATCGCCGAAAAACCACCCAGACGCGTGTGGGAAACCTTTTTATGGGTTCTGACTACCCTATTCGTATTCAAACAATGGCGAACACCTCCACTAATGATATTGATGGTTCAGTGGACCAAGTTCGTCGCTGTATAGAGGCTGGTGCCGAGTTGCTTCGTTTCACTACGCAGGGTATACGCGAAGTGGAGTCATTGCGCGAGATACATGCACAGGTATTGACAGCCGTTCCATTGGTAGCAGATGTTCATTTCCAAGCAGATGTGGCAGACGCAGCCGCTCAAGTGGTGGAGAAAGTGCGTATCAATCCGGGTAACTATATTGACCCCGCGCGTAAGTTCAAGCATATAGACTACACGGACAATGAATACCATGCGGAACTGCAACGCTTAGAAGCACGCTTCACTCGTCTCTTAGACATCTGCAAAGAGCACCAAACGGCTATCCGTCTGGGTGTGAACCACGGTTCGCTGAGTGACCGTATCATGAGCCGTTACGGCGACACGCCTGCGGGTATGGTGGAGAGTGTGATGGAATTCCTGCGCGTGGCGACGCAACAGCAGTTTGCAAATATCATCATCTCTATCAAAGCCAGCAACACACGCATCATGGTAGAGACAGTACGCCTCTTGGTCAAGCAGATGGATAAAGAGCATATGGCGTATCCACTGCATTTGGGTGTGACGGAAGCAGGTGAAGGAGAAGATGGGCGTATTAAGTCGGCAGTGGGTATCGGTGCCCTATTGGCAGAAGGAATAGGCGACACTATCCGTGTTAGTCTAAGCGAAGCGCCAGAGAACGAGATACCCGTTGCGCAGCAGTTAGCCGATTATTTTGCAGACGAAGACTCTCCTCGCTATGACGGAACTATCATCACTGAGGTATTAGACCAGATTGGCAGCGAAGCAGAGATTCGTTATTCTTCTTTAGAGGATGACTGGAGCACTTTCTGCCTCCAAGCAGCAGCAGAGACAGGAAGGTTATTGTGGGATTATGATGCTAAAGAACTAACACTTATCAATCCAAATTTCTCGGAGGAACGACTCACACAACTCAGCAAGGACATTCTGCAAGCCGCGCGCGTACGCATATATAAAACGGAATATATATCCTGCCCAGGGTGCGGACGAACCCTCTTCGAGTTAGAAGAGACCATTCGTCAAGTCAAAGCCGCCACGAAGCACCTCACGGGACTCAAGATAGCCATCATGGGATGTATCGTCAATGGTCCAGGTGAGATGGCGGACGCCGACTATGGTTATGTAGGAGCAGGCAGAGGACGCGTCAGCCTATACAGAGGAAAAGAGTGTATTCTGAAGAACATTCCGCAGGAAGAGGCTGTCGAGCAACTCCTCAAACTGATTGAGAGCGACAGAAACGCAAAGTAAACCTTATTTAGGACGAAATGATGGCATCCAACGAAAGCAATATTATCATTTATAACACGCTTGACGGCCGCGCAAGTGTGGCTCTCTATGCCCATGACGGCAGCGTGTGGATGAACCAAGCGCAGCTTGCAGAACTTTTTGACACCTCTAAGCAAGCCTTAGGTCAACACATCATTAATATACTGAATGACAGAGAGTTAGACAGAAATTCAGTTGTAAAGAATTTCTTTACTACTGCCTCTGACGGCAAGCAGTATAATAGATCCCGTGAATGCCATCTATGAGCAGTTCAATGCCCGCCGCAAGGCTTTCGCCGCCGCCGAAGCCGACCGCGAGGAGCAGTTGGAACTTTCCGCAGCCACAGACGAAGACTTAGCCGCGTTGCAGAGTTCGGCAGAAAGAAGAGAGAAAATATAAATATACTATTATGACTGAAAAAGGTGGACTTGGGAGCCGAGTTAAAATCTTAAAATTCGGCAATTTTTAGAAGGCGTTGAGAAGAGGTATTACATAGCACTTGCATAGCATCTGCATAGCACACACATAGCATTTGCCCCCGACAGGGTGAAATCTTAAAAATCGGCAATTATTGCGGCAAAGCCGCACTAAACAAGAAAAATGCCACAAAAATGATGTACGCCCTTGCGTATGTCATTTTTTTATTGTAACTTTGCAGCCGTAAAATTGTCTGGCAATGAGTGAATCCTCATTTATTATATCCCCTTTATCGGCGGATTTTTCGGACGTATGGTCAAAGCCTGAGTTGCTGTCTTCGGAAGGGCACAACGCGCTGTATGTAGCAACTCGTTTCGGGCGCAAGTATGTGCTGAAAGCCTTGGCAGAACCTTATCGTGAATCCACACCGCACATCGAACTGCTCCGTAAGGAGTTTACTATCGGAGTCGGAGTGGACCATCCGAATATTGTCCGTCTGCTTGATTTCGGGCACATGGATTCCATCGGCTGGTATATCCAGATGGAGTATATCGATGGCATTACGTTGGATCAGTTCCTGGAGACGACCCCGCCTGCTGCTATCCGTTGCCGCATTATTGAGCAACTCCTTGACGCCCTTTCTTGTCTGCATGAGCGGCAAATTATCCATCGGGATATCAAACCGTCTAATATTCTCATTACCCGTAATGGCTCTACAGTCAAACTGATTGATTTCGGAGTGTCCGATACGGATGATTATGTTACTTTCAAGCAGCCTGCCGGTTCGATGGCATATATAGCGCCGGAACAGTTAGCCGGCAAACCAGTAGACAACCGCGCGGATATTTATTCGGTCGGCAAAATCATCGCTCTTCTTTTCCCGCATTGCTACAGATATATTGCCCGCAAATGCACACGCGCGAACCCCGCAGATCGTTATTCTTCATGCGCACAAGTGTTGCGGGCTATTCATAGAATTGACCGATTGCGTCTATGGTTGCCGATATCGCTAATGGTATTAGCCATATTATGCATTGCAGGATGGTTCATATATGCCGAATACAGGCAAGCAGAAATCAAACATAGCGAGCAGGAACAGAGTCTTTCTGCCGACATTGACTCCCTACTTAGAGTGAATAACGAACGTCAAACAAAGGTGGATTCTCTAAATCGCGTGGTGGATGATTTGGAGAAACAAATCAATGCCCCATCGCCTAAAGCTATATTAGATGCCAAAGCGCGGCAAATGTATGCTGATTATATCCGTTCTACGCGCATCGCGATTTCAAAAAGAGACACGGCTACTTTGTTGCAAAACCATCCAACCCCTGCTGATTTATTCTGGCAACGCAGAGAAAAGATATTGGATTCTATTTCGGATGATGAACTAAAGAGCTATTTCGATAGCCGTTTGCGGCATCATCATTCTACAATATATATGCCGTTTATCAGAGAGATTGCGGTTGAGCGGGCTAAGTTTATGCCTTCCCCGAACGATTGGTACCAGATGGGGATAGATATGGGTTTTGGAATATGGTAATAATGAAGTACTATGAATAAGAATGCACCGGAAATAATCCAGTTACGCTTGGATGTCGAGCAGCGGGCTGGTTTTCGTCCTTCTTCTCCGGCGGACTTTGAGACGCTGATTTTAAAGATTTGGGAAGTTCTCCACGAGAATATAGCGCTCAGTACGTTAGAACGGCTGTGGGGCTATGTGGACGGAGCAGAAAATACGCGTCAATCTACGCTTGATCTCCTTGCTCGTTTTGTCGGTCATCGGGACTGGAGAGACTATCTGGAACAGCTGACCAAGAAAGAGCAGGGAAGCAGCCATAGTTTTATCGGAGAAGGTGTCCATACTCAGGATTTACAGCCGAATCAACGAATAGAGGTCACATGGCTTCCTAACCGCCGTTGCGTCTTCCGTTATTTGGGAGATATGCGTTTTGTAGTGGAGGAATCAATTCACTCCAAACTGCAAGTCGGCGACACCTTTATCTCTACCTTTTTCCTCAAAGGCCAGCCGCTTTACATCGACCAACTCATTCAAAATGCTCAACCACCAGTATCATATATTGCAGGCAATAACGGCGGTCTTCAGTCTGTCTCACTGAAATAAGAAATAAAAAGAAATCTTCATATATCAAAAAATTGTTATACCTTTGCACCCGCAAAGCGGTACATACCGAAAAATGTGTGGTGCAAAGGTTAGTTTTTTGCCTTAAATGGAAAAAAACGAAAATTTTCTTCATAAAAATTTGTATATGTTGGAAAATTTTTATACTTTTGCAAGCAATTAGCAGCGGCTGATTGCTTCGCGCACGCGAACATAACATATTATTACTGACGAGTCAATCATCTATGCAATAAGTCTGGCAGCTTATAATCTTAGGATACGATTGAAAGCGTCAGTGCATACTTCGGTATGTACTGCTTTTGCTTTTGTATCCTTGGGTTATGCCAGACACCCTTGCATAGAGAAAGCATAAGCAGTATTTTTGTATTATGTTTTTTTAAAAATAATATATCATGAAAAGAAGTTTAGCAATCATCGCACTCTGTGCGCTATTCAATGGTTTTCTTGCCGCAGACGCCACCATCGGCAAATGTCATTTTGTGGGCGAACGTCCTCCTCGTAGCATGAGTATTGGCAGTACAACGGTTTACTACCATGAGATGAGTTCCTCGTCCGTTTCCCGCGGCAGTGTGGAGTATAAACAGTGTACCGGCGATGTGTGGGTCATCTACCGCTCCGCCTCTGATGCTAAACGCCTCCAGTTCCAAACGACAAACGGCTCCGTGCAAATATGTAATGATTATTAAATCCACCGACATACAACTGGGAGAAGAACGGGAGACAACCGAAAGATAACGATATAATCAAAATATAATGCTATGGCTCTAATTGATGTTGTAAAATGTGAAGTGAACGACAGAGAGTTCGTTTATAAATTCCCGTCCGACGATTTGCGGATAGGAACACAATTGGTGGTATATACCGCGCAAACAGCTTTCTTCGTAAAAGGAGGAAAGATTTGCGATGAGTTCCAGGCGGGAACCTATACCATCAAGTCCGAGAATATCCCTATTCTCAACAAGTTGATCAATATTCCTTTCGGGAACAATTCTCCATTTAAAGCAGAAGTCTGGTTTATTAATCAGATTACCAAACTGGATTTAAAATGGGGAACACCTCAACCGATCCAATTGGAAGATCCCAAGTACGGAATTATCGTGCCTGTGCGCGCGTTTGGCCAGTACGGAATAAAAATAAGCAACCCTCGCCTATTTTTAGAAACATTAATTGGCAACATGACGTCGTTTACAAGCGAAAAGATTAGTGAGTATTTCAAAGGCAAATTGATTGCTCAATTAAGTTCGCTTGTCGCGACGAAGATTTCCAAGGATGCTATTTCAATCTTGGACATCAATACACAACTATTGGATATGTCCTTATTCTGCGAGTCACAACTCAACCAAACTTTCCAAAAGTATGGCATTGAATTAGTGGACTTTAATATCATGTCTATAAATGTTCCACAGGATGATCCGAGCATCGTCAAACTGAAAGAAGCAAAAGACACCGCCGCTCGTCTCCGTGTCACAGGCAAGGATGTCTATCAAATGGAGCGTAGTTTCGATGTTATGGAGAAAGCTGCAGAGAACCCTGGTGCGGGTGGACAAATGATGGCGATGGGCGCTGGTCTTGGAGCTGGTATGGGCATGGGAGCCGCTTTTGGAAATATGGCAGCAAATACTATAAACACAAATCCGCAAACCCCGCCGCCTATAATGACATTCTTCGTTTATATCAATGGTCAACAAGTAGGCAATCAAACTCCGCAGCATATAGCAGCGATGTTACAACAAGGCACTGTCAACGCAGATACGCTTGTTTGGAAAGCCGGAATGGTGAATTGGCTACCACTATCTCAAGTACCGGAATTAGCCACTTTGCTGAACCAACAAACACCACCGCCTGTTCCACCTCAAATACCATAATACGATGAAAAAGGCTATTCTTATTTTAGGAGGCTTGACGCTTATCGTCAACGTACTCCTCGGATTATTACTATCCAAATATGACTACTTCAACATGGGAGTAAATTGCGGAGTCATCGCCTTGAATTCCGCATTGCTCTTTAGTTTATGGCAATTTAACCTCCGAGATGCCTTCCGTATCTCATTCACATTTCTTTTCTCATTTCTCGGCATTGCCGAACTCGTTTTGGGTTGTCGTATGCCGCAGAAATTGGAGGACAACGGCTATCTTATTGCTATCATCGCTATTCTGTTCGTTGAAATAGCACTATTCGTGATAACTAAGATTACGTCTAACAAAATAAATGATTAACATTATGGAATTACAAGCAATTATGTGCCCTAATTGTGGTGCAAACACAACAAATCACCAAAACTGCGAGTATTGTGGCAGTTTGCTAGTGCAAGTAGCAGATAAAGAATTTGGTCAGAGTTATATAGAATACTCGAAGAACTACAATGATGAAAAATTATTATCCGTAGTAAGTAAGTACTTTAGTATTACAAAAAAATTATGTCATATTTCTCCTCAGTTTAAAGTATACTCTGGTAACCAATACCTATTTAGGTTAAGTGCGAGTGCTGCAGATGGTCAGTTTGGGGCATTTTTGATTCTTGATTGCAATGACATGAACCCGATTAGAGATAAGTTCTTTAGAGCAAATGTCGGGAAAATATTTACTCCCTTCGGCGGAGGCGCTATTATGAAATTTGGTTTTGATGCGAACGGAACAACACAAATAATTAAGCAACTTCTTTTGGATGTATATAATGTCAAAGAAGAAGAAGACATCTCCTATAAGATTGAATTTGTAGGAACTGAACATTACGCAGATTATAATTCACAAGGCGTTCTCGTTAGAGGAGGAGGAATAGGTCTGAATGAATTTGCTGACGAGGAAGCAGTTAAGGCATTAAGCAAACGAGAAGGTGTGAAAGAATGGCTCCCGTTTGTATTATGGCCAGTAGGAATCATTTTACTGACCGTAATAATTTTAGCCATCTGCTTTAGTGTTTCATAAAGAGAACATTTTTCCTACGGAGTAACTCAAAAAGCCGCAAAAAGGGGAAATAATGGTGGCTTTACTACTTCCATCGAAAATATCACTATTTGTGATCGTTAATATATTGTCAAACAAAATTAAAAGTAGAATTATGGAGTACAGAGATTTAGTACGCGAGAATGCTTTTTGCAAAATCAATGCAATTATTCGTTTTAATCATTTTGACTATGGAGCAATAAGCACATTTTTTGAAGAAAAACGAAAAACATATTTTTCTGACGAAGAAATGCAGGATATAGAACCTCGGCTTCTTCAAATTATCGCATCGAATGAGCAATTTGATAGATATTGTATGGATCGAAACTTAATGTAAACTTATTATGGGACAAATTTCTATTACTTGCCCAAATTGTGGCGCAACAACAAACAAAACCGACTATTGTGAGTTTTGCGGTAGTTTCTTGGTCGGAAAATTAGTAAAAGGAGTCGATGTGGGCAGATATGCTGATACAGTGCGTCAAATTTCTTTAGATGACGGTCTAAGGAAAGTGTTAGAGATATTCACGAATATCATTAACCACCTTAGTGATAAACACGGAAAACTATTAAACCTAAGAATTCTCGATATTAAGAATAAATGCAAAGAAATCCTATTAATATCTGCATCAAAAAAAGATCTAATATTAACGTATTCTCACTCTGGATTTGGAGAATTTGCAAATAGTTCCATGTTTCCTCTTTTTGAGAAGAAAAAGGAGAACTATATTGTCACGTTTGGAAAGGATTATGAAGGCGCAGTTAAATTGATAACTCAGTTTATCCGTGAATTATATCCTAATGCAGATCTGTCGTATGAGATCAAAATTTGGAAACCTAGTGAAGATAAGGAGGAGTTGGGATATGCAAGATACAACCGAAACGGAATGTTTATAGATGGCACCTTTGTTGATTCACGGGATGATGACGATGAGGAGTATAGCAATGAGAGAGAAATATCAAGTGCAGAGTTTACTCCTGAATCTATAGAATCTCTTATTAAAGTTGAGGATGAAATATGCAAGAAGGAAAAGAATAAGGAAATTCAGAAGAATAATATTGATGCTAAACTAACGGCAAAGTTGCGTGACAAAAAATTTTCGGATAGTATTAAAAGTCTAAAGATTAATATTGGAAACTCTGTAACCGCACATTTTTATCCAGATTTAACATCTATTCGTCTTCAAGTTGTATATAATGATGACGATCGGATTTATTTTGAGGATTTGGGGCATAAAAAAGCGTATGAATCCTATATGGATCAAAAACCTTACTACAAGTATGGAGAATGGCATATTGAACAAAGTTATAGTTTGTACAGCTCTGATCTAAAAAAAATTGCAGAATCTTCGGAAGAGTTAGAATTATGGATTAAAGATTCATGGGGAAATCGGAAATGGATGAGTACAAATAATCTAAAAGGAGTTATTTCTAATATTTGGTCAGTTGTTAATAGCCCATCTGACGATACTTATAAATTATTAGAGGAAAGTAAGAAAAAACGTGCAGTAGGATTTTGGATGCGGTTTTTCGGAGTTATTCTATTCCTCGGAGGACTCGTATTAGTTGGATGGGGCTTAGAGGCGGGCGAGCCTGTTGGTCTCCTCGGACTTTTAGCAGGCTTTATTGGTTTGGCACTCTTGATTTGTTCTTGTTTTCTGAAAACAAAATAAAAATTTTTAACATACGGAGCAACTCGAAAAGCCGCAAAAGTGAGTAGAGAGAAATCATAAAATCTATATTAATATGGCATCCGATGAAAAGAAATTGCTTATGAGCAAACATGAAGATGATGGTCGTAAATTAATAACAGAACCTAAGCAACCAAAGAAAGGTGATGATAGGCAATTGTTAGGAGACTAAGGATATATCATGTATGAAAAGCAGGTGACATTTTTGCCGCCTGTTTTTAAATTTTCCCCAATCATGTAGGAGGTATAAATCCACTTTCTTCATAATCCGCCGGCCTATCCGCTGGCGGATTGTTTAACTTGCCGCGTATGACTCGCTTACAGGACGGATACGGGAGGATAGACTACCTCCCGCATTTGCTTATCATTGTCGCAATTCGCTATTTGCTTTTAGCATAACTATCAACATTGCTTCGTACTAAATCGCGGGGAGTTTAGCATTCTTTCTTCTACGATGCACAAAAAGCAAAAAAAGCTGCAGAAGAGGTGATAGATGTCTTATCCCCAAGGGGAGCGATTACTACATGTGCGCCTCTTTTAGGACTATATATAGAGGGGTATGGAATATGCTCCGCTATTGTTCTGATTGTACTATTCTCATATCGTTCTCGGGACATGGTCCCGTGATGGTCCTGTCCTAATCCGTATATTTATGCGGAACGATTACTACCTATCATACATTTGTTCGGCGCAATTTGTGGAATCTTAATAATCGGCAATTGCAGACGGGATAGACATCCTACAGAGATGTCCGTAATGGTAACGAGATGCGAATGTAAATGAAGGCTAAATAGATGCTAAATAGATGCAGAATGAAGGCTGAACAAAAATATTTGGTATAAAAATTCTTTAAATCTTGCATATGTCAAAAAAAAGCAGTAAATTTGCAGGCAAATTTGCGGTGAACCGCGTTAAAGCGTTAAAGCGTTAAGCCGTTAAATTGTTAAAGTGTTAAATCGTTATAATATAAAATACTAATCTTATGCAAAAAAGTCCATTACAAATTGCTCGTCAGGCATATAAACCTAAGATGCCTGTGGCATTACAAGGAGCTGTCCGCCTTGTAGAAGGCGAGAAGACTCAATCCGTAGCAGACCAAGAGGAGATTGCTAAACTATTCCCAAACACCTATGGTCTGCCACTTATCACCATGGAGCCAACCACTGGTAACAACCATTGTGCAGAGCCATTCAATGTAGGTGTTATCCTTTCTGGTGGTCAAGCGCCTGGTGGTCACAATGTGATTTCTGGTCTCTATGACGGTTTGAAAGCCATCAACCCCGCGAACAAACTATATGGTTTCCTTGGTGGTCCAAGCGGTTTGATTGACGGTAAATACCAAGAACTCACAGGCGAGATTATCGACGAATACCGCAATACAGGTGGTTTCGACATCATCGGTTCAGGTCGTACCAAATTAGAGGAAACCTGGCAGTTCGACAACGGTATTGAGATATGCAAGCAATTGGGTATCAAGGCGGTTGTTATCATCGGTGGCGACGATAGTAATACGAACGCGTGCGTATTGGCTGAGTACTATCTCCAAAAACAATGTGGTATCCAAGTGATTGGTTGCCCAAAGACTATTGACGGTGACCTCAAGAACGAGATGATTGAGACCTCTTTTGGTTTTGATACAGCTTGTAAGGTATATAGCGAGTTGATTGGTAATATCCAGCGCGATGCTAACTCTGCCAAGAAATACTGGCACTTCATCCGCCTCATGGGTCGTAGCGCAAGCCATATTGCACTCGAATGCGCATTGCAAAGCCAACCAAACATCTGCCTCATCAGCGAGGAAGTAGAGGCTAAGCAGATGACGCTCAATGAGGTAGTTGATGAAATCGTAAAAGTGATTGTACTTCGTGCTAACGCAGGTCTCAATTTCGGTACTGTCCTCATCCCAGAAGGACTGATTGAGTTCATTCCTGCGATGCGTGTTCTCATCCAAGAGTTGAACGACTTATTGGCTGATAATGAAGAATTTACTTCTTTGGATGGCGATGAGGCTAAACGCGAGTATGTGAAGTCTATGCTCACTCCTGCTTCTTGCGAACTCTACCGCTCTTTGCCAAAGGGTATTGCTCGTCAGTTGACTCTTGACCGCGACCCACACGGTAATGTGATGGTTAGCCAGATTGAGACTGAGAAACTCCTCATTGAGATGGTTCAGAAACGCTTGGCTGTTCTCAAAGCGAATGGTGAGTACAAAGGTAAATTCTCTGCGCTCAACCATTTCTTCGGTTACGAAGGTCGTTGCGCTATTCCTTCTAATTTCGACGCTGACTACTGCTACTCTATTGGTGTGAATGCCACCCACCTTATTGCCGCAGGCAAGACGGGGTACATGTCTCTCGTTCGCAACCTCACCAAACCAGCCGCAGAGTGGATTGCAGGCGGTGTGCCTATCACGATGATGATGAATATGGAGCGCCGTAATGGTAAGATGAAGCCTGTTATTCAGAAGGCACTTGTGGACTTGAATGGTGCGCCATTTAAGTACTTGCAAGACCATCGTGCAGATTGGGCTGACCCTATCACCAGTTATATTTATCCAGGTCCTATCCAGTATTACGGTCCTACAGAGGTATGTGACCAACCTACTCGCACTTTGCTTTTGGAGCAATCTAAGTAATGTATGCGTAAGATAGCCGTATTTCTTCTATGCAGCATGTTTTTGTGCATGTATGCGAATGTGCCATTCACAGCGGCAGACCTGCCGTTGATGAATGCGTATTTGGAGAATGATATGCCTGCGTGGCGCGCTTTTATCCATGCTACGGATTGGGAGCATGCCACGCAGGCTGAACGGCAGCGCATCTTAGCATACGAGTATGGTTACTGCGCTGCGATGATGGAGGTGGATAAGCATGAAGCGCAGCGCGCTACGCAGGTCTTTCACTCACATGTGGAAGCGATGAAAAACTCTTTGCCCGAAGGTTACTATGAGATGTATTTATCCGCCATCTATGCCTTTGAGTTCAAATTAGGTCAGTCTTTCCATGTCTTTAGCATTCTGCGTTATGCCAATAAATCATTAGAGCTTGCTCCTAATGACCCTATCGTTGTAGGTTATATGGGCAATGTGCTTTTTTATGCTCCCAAAGGGATAGGCGATAAGAAAAAAGCGCTTGCGCTCTTTGAGAAAGCCGCCACGCTCTTTGAAACATCCCAATGGAAATACTGCTGGAATAGACCCGCGATGCTATTGGCTGCCGCGCAGTGTTATGAGAAAACGGGTGACAAGCAAAAAGCTATTTCTATAGCGAATAAACTACTGAATGAATTTCCGAATTTCACATATATACGCGACACTTATCTGCCTGCTTTGCGTAGCGCTAAATAGTTATAGCACAGAGCGATACACGCAAACTATCCTTTCGCATCAAGGTCAACCCATTGGTGCGTTATTAGTTCCTATAGGCGAGTCTCCTACGTATGGTTGGCCAGCCGTTTTGTTGCTTCACGACCACGGTGCGCGTTTTGAGAAGGGCTGGCGCAAAGTGATTGCTAATGCTCCCGAACCTTATTATAGCAGCATGGCTATTGGCGACTCGCTCGCTGCTCATGGTTATGTGGTGCTCTGTGTGGATGCACTCTATTGGGGAAGCCGCCGATCGGCACTCCCGCAGCGCCTTTTTAGTGACTCGTTAGGCACAGGGAAGTGGTTTGAGCAGATCCTATACGAAGATAAACAGTGTATTGATTGGTTGATACGCCAACCTTTCGTAGATAGCACGCGCATTGCCGTCGCTGGTTTCTCATTCGGTGCGTACCGAGCATGGAATATAGCAGCAGAAGATAGTCGTATAAAGGTATGTATTGCCTCGCATTGGATGACTACCCTTGCGCAGAATAGGTATAATGACTCATGGTTGTGCATGTACCGCGAGGGGCTGTATCCGCTGAGTTATGCAGAGTTTGCTGACCATCCGTCTGCATACCATAGTTTGCGCTTCGCGGAGATAGCCGCGCAGATAGCTCCGCGTCCTTTCTTATTGCAGTACGGTGCGCAAGATAAACTTTTTCCTACGAATGCGGTAGATAGTTGTGTGCAGTATATTGGCTCCATGCACCATGGTTGCTTTGAGCATGAGCGCTACGATTGTGGGCATGTTTTCACGCATGAGCATCTACTAAACTGGTTGATTTTTCTACAAAAACAACTTTAATTGCATTTTTTTGCTAAAATATTTTGTTGTTTCAAAAAAAAGCAGTACTTTTGCAGTCGCTTTTGTTTAGGAGCGCATACATATTGCCGAATTGTGTAATGGTAGCACCGCAGATTCTGGTTCTGTTTGTCTGGGTTCGAGTCCTGGTTCGGCAACAAAAAACATCGCATAGCGGTGTTTTTTTTGTTGTAATCTATGGACTCGAACCCACCTCATTGGGGTCCCCGACGAATTTTAACTCGTGGGGAGAGCGTAGAGCAAGGCGGAGTGTTATAGGTGCTGCAGAGCAGCGACTCACACGAGCCTTAGCTTAAGCGATAGGTTTTTTATAGGATTTTATAAAATACTGATTAACAGAATGTTTAGTAGGACAAAAGTATCGCTACTACACTCTATTTTAGTTTTACAACTTTTGCATTTACTTGCATAGCTTTTACAAAAAAGACTATTTATAGAGAGGAAGATAAACTATTTCTTGGCTGATGCAACAATAGATAGCATACACATCACAAAAGGTATAGAGAAGGTATATTGAAGGTATAGAGAAGGTATGATAACTATCAACAAACCTCTAAGCAACCACTAACTTATCTCTAACGATCAATCCGAAGATGACCCGTGACTAAAACTGAAAAAGGTTAACTCGATAACTGAGATGGAATCTTAAAAATCGTAAACTTTTGACTCGATACCTAAAAGGGTTTATTTAATACCTGAAAAGGTTGACTGAGAACCTAAAGAGGTTTACTATTTAAAAAGACGATGCAAAGATACTGCAAAAAATTGACATACGCAAATTTTATTACTATACGAGATGCTGGTCGCTTGACAATTCGTAATTATCGGAGTAACATTTTTTATTAGTTAACCCAAAACGACGAACCCATCACCGCTATGCCTTCATCCGCACCTGCCTCCTACGCGAAATAAAATAAAACACACCCATTTAGCAAATAAATTTGCACATATCAAAAAAAAGTTGTACCTTTGCAACCGAAAACATCAAAATTTGATTTGCCTATGAAACATTAGTGTGTAGTTGATACGCACATCGTGAAATATTGGAAAAGCATTTTAGCTTTATTCTACTATCCAGAAGTTTGGCGACTAAAAGGAAACCAGTAGGAATATTGCAGAATGCTCGTGTGACAAGCACGGGCTTTTGGTTATTCTACTGGTAGGTTACGCCAAACACCTTGGATAGAGAGTATACTAAAAGTACCGTGCTTTTTTATGTGCGTATATTCTAAAACAAAGGTACAACGGAGTAACCGAAAAGCCGAAAGTGAGTAGGAAAATACGAAATATTCATTTAACCCCGATGCTCGATGGGATATAAGTGAGCAAAAGAAAAAATGAAAAAAACAATTTTGATGTTAGTAGCAATCATTGCTATTTCTGTATCTGTTTTCGCACAATATGCACAATGCAACATTGCTGGTTCCGATGGTGCCACAGCAACAGTTTCTATTGGCTGGTATAATGAAGAGAAAGGTACTGTATCAGTTACTTTTTCTAATGATAGCGACAAACCTGCAACTATTTGTTGCAAATTAACGGATGGTAGTCACAATGAGAAAGGTTATGGTTGTGCAATGGTTCCACCACGAAGCGAAGTCACTAAAGATATTCAGGTATCAGGAAAACCAATATTAATAAAAGTGTCCAGTGCACGCTGTGAATAATCACTACTCAGTACTAAAAGAGAACCACTCTCGGAAGTGGTTCTCTCTGTTTTTTATTACTAACAAGAACTGCTAGCGCAAGTGACAGTCCGAGTTAAGAGCATGGAGAAAGCAATTGACTTTTGCTTTCGAACGGAAGGAGCAGCGGGGAGCGTCGCTCCGACCATAGACAGCAATGGTTACACCTACGATTTAGCAGAGCGGTATCGTCTTATGCAACCCATTTGCCGAACGCGACACTCACTACTCACTACTAAAAGAGAACCACTTCCGGGTGGTTCTCTTGTTGTTTTAGTCTTTTTTGAGGTAGTGGGGGATGGCTTTTTCGAAGGCTTCGATGGCTTGGGTGAGCGAGCCATGGTACTCTCCGCCAGAAGCATTCATATGACCACCGCCAAAAAAGACTTCACTTGCCAGTATATTCACAGGTCTATCCCCTTGCGAACGGAGAGATAGTTTGATTTTGGACTGCCACTTGCCATTCACTTGTTTTTTCTCCACACGCATCAGTACCGAGTAGTACACATCGCTAATCTGCAAAGGCAGATTGACAATTCCTTCTGCATCGCCTGGCTTAAAACGAAACGATTTCAGTTCTTTCTCTGATAGTGCTATAAGTGCAGCATGGTATTCAGGGAAGATACGCATTTTCTGGTGCAAGCAATAGCCCATGAGACGCATTCGGTCTTCTGAGTATTGATTAAAGACCGCATTATATATAGCGTCCTTATTGATACCGGCGCGTATGAGTGCCGCTATCGTTTCGTACATAGTAGGGTCATTGCTATTGAAAGCAAAATTGCCCGTATCCGTCATTAGCCCCGTATAGATACAAGTGGCTATCTCTGTAGTCAACACCTTGGACAAGTTTAATTTCTTTTGCTGCGCTGTCTGTTCGATGAACTGATAGACCAAAGCACATGTAGCTGGCGCTTCCGGTTGCGAGAAGACAATAGTTGCAAAATCAGCAGGATAGAGATGATGGTCGATAAGTATCTTCGGGCATGATTTTTGCAGCACCAGTTCACCGAGCGGTCCAATGCGTTTAGGGTCATTAAAATCCAAGCATAGGCATAGATCTGCTTCGGCTATATACGCCTCAGCCTCAGCGGTATCATTCTCATAGACAAGGATATGCTCTGCGCCAGGTATCCACGCCAAGAAATTAGGGAAAGCGTTAGGCACCACTACCCTCACCTCTTTGGACTGGTTACGCAACCAATGGTACATAGCCAACGACGAACCCATCGCGTCGCCGTCCGGCGCGAGATGCGTGAAGATAGCTATACGATGCGCTGCCTCGATGAGCGCATTAGCTTGAGTGAGTTGGGGTATTTCGAAAGGAGTGATCATATGAGTAGGAAACTAGCATAAACCAATGCGAGGACAAAGATACGAAAAAATAATGAATAATGAATAATGAATAATGAATATTTGTGTTTTTTTTGCATAAAAGAGGCCTTTTTGCAAATAATATGCGTATGCGCTTGCGTATGTGAAAAAAAATTAGTATTTTTGCACCGCGTTATAGTGAATAATCAATAATGAATAATTAATATTAAGATGAAAAGAACATTTATTTTATTGGCGAGCATGGTTATGAGTTTGGTAACCATCGCACAAGACGAGACACTAATGACCATCAATGGTGAGCCTATTAGCGCCTCAGAGTTTATGTACATCTACGAGAAGAACAACCAAGCTGGCGCTATTGAACCGAAGTCCATGGACGAATACTTGGATATGTTCATCAATTTCAAGCTCAAAGTAGCCGAAGCCAAAGCACAAGGTATTGACACCACTGAGAGTTTTAAGAAAGAGTTACAAGGTTATCGTGCTCAAGCTACTCCTAAGTATCTGCAAGACGCAGCAGCGATGGACAGTTTGGTAGAGATGAGTTGGCGTCACATGGCGAAAAACCGCCGTGCAGCACATATAGCTATTCAATGTCCGCAAGCCGCAGATAGCGCCCAGCAAGCAGACGCTTTAGCGAAAATCAACGAGGCTTACGAACGCGTCACTATTGGTTGGAGTGAGAAAAAAGGTCGCCGCACTATCAAGCACGGACCAGTTGCTTTCGATGTAGAAGCGCGCCGTATCAGCACCGACCCTAATGTGCAAGAGACAGGTGGTGAGTTGGGTTGGATTACCCCATTCCGCTATGTCTATCCGTTGGAGGAGGCTGTTTACAACACCGCTGTGGGTCAGATAAGCAAACCTTTCCGCACTGCGTACGGATGGCATATCGTATTGGTAGAAGAGGAGCGCGACCATGTAGAAGTGAGTGCAAGTCATATCATGAAGATGGTTCCTCGTGCCAACATGGGTAGTCCTGAGCAGCAGAAACAAGCAGACAGTATAGCAGCTGTCAAGAAAGCACAGATTGACTCTATTGCCCAGATAATCACCGTTGCAAACTTCGCGGAAGTGGCGACGATGGAGTCCGAAGACCGCGGTAGCAGTTCGCGTGGTGGCGAGTTAGGTTGGTTCGGCAAGGGCATGATGGTTAAGCCATTTGAAGACGCTGCTTTTGGTCTCAAAGAGGGTGAGATCAGTGCTCCTATCCGTACTGATTACGGATGGCATATCATCTACAAGAAAGGCGAACGCGGTATTCAACCTTTGGATTCTATTCGTCCACAAGTGCTTCGCCAAGTACAACGCGACGAGCGTGTGTTAGAGGCAGACAAGAGTTTTGTTCGCAAGACCCGCGCTGAGTACAACTTAGACGCATCTATGACCGACGCGGAAGTAAAAGCATACGCAGACTCCCATTTGGAAGATAAATATCCTGAATTCAAGAACCTCGTACAAGAGTACCACGATGGTATTCTTCTCTTTGAGGTATCACTCCGCGAGGTATGGGACAAAGCCGCCAAAGATACTACTGGTTTGGAGGCATTCTTCAAGGCAAATAAAAAGCAATACCCTTGGGAGAAAGTTCATTGGAAAGGTTATGTACTGCAATGCAAGGACGAGAGCAGTGCGCGCGCTGCACGCGCTATCGTCAAGAGCGCAGAGAAAGACTCTATTGAGTCCTACATCAACCGCCGCCTGAACACCGATAGCATTCAGTATGTGAAAGTACAATACGGATTATGGGAGCAAGGTAAGAATGCTGCCGTAGATAAATACGGACTGAAGATTAAGAATACCGAATTCACTCCGTCAGAGGAGCTTCCTGTCGTTGTTTGTATCGGTAAGAAACTCAAAGCACCAGAGACTTGGAGCGACGAGAAAGGTAAAGTGACCACTGATTATCAAGATTACTTAGAGCAAGAGTGGATTAAGAAACTCCGCGCTACTTACAAAGTGGAGATTAACCAAGAGGTTTGGAAACAATTGAAAAATCAATAATCCGTTGAAAGCGAGAAACTACATCATAGTACTCTCAGTAGTGGTTTTGCTCAACCTGCTTGCGTATCTATTCGTCATCCGCGTGGACATGACGGATGATAAGCATTACAGTCTGAGCGAAGCCTCTATCGCACTGCTTAAGCAAACAGACGCTCCTATCCACTTCACGCTCTATCTTCAGGGCGACTTGAATGCAGGTTTTAAGCGTCTTCAACGCGCCACCCAAGAGACGATAGAAGAAATGAGTATCTACAGCGACATCCATTTCTCTATTGACGATTTACTCTCTACCTATAGCAAAGACGAAGCAGAGCGCATAGGTATGCGCCCTACAATCATCCACGAGCGCGAACAAGATGGCAAGACCGCGCAAACGACCATTTACCCGTATGCACTCATGCAATACAAAGGTAAGAAAGCCGTTGTGGCTCTGCTTAAGAACACACGCGGGTTGAGCGGCGAAGAAAACCTCAACGCCAGCATAGAGCAGATAGAATTCGCTATGATGGAAGCATTAAGTCTCTTACTTCAATCAGAGACTCCTCGTATTGCTATCCTTGAAGGACATGGTGAACCAGACGAAGCGCATACCTACGATTTGATGACGGCACTAAGCCGCTATTTCCAAGTGGACAGAGGTCAGATAAACGGGATTGATAGCATAGTGGATGTACATATATTGGACGATTACAAAGCCATTCTCATCTTAGCGCCACAAACACCTTTCAGCGAGCAAGAACGGTTTATCATAGACCAATACATAATGCGTGGCGGTGCCATTCTATGGGCTATTGATGGTATTCGTTTTAGCGAAGAAGTAATGCAGCAAGAAGGTTTTACACCTATCATTCCTTTGGACTTAGGTCTATCGGAGATGTTCTTCCGTTACGGTATTCGCATCAATCCTGCTTTGGTGCAAGATGTACAATGCCTGCCTATTCCCGTCAATGTGAGCAGCGACCCTGAGCAACCTAATCTGCAACCTATGCCATGGACCTACGCTCCGCTATTACTCACGAGCCAAGGTAGTCCTATCACTCGTAACATGGGGCAGATAATGAGCACTTTCGTCAGTCCTATCGACGCAGTAGGAGGTGAAGACGGGATTGAGAAGCGTGTCCTGCTTGCCACCAGTACAGCCAGCCGACTAACTGCCACTCCGGGGAAAGTTGATTTGAGTGACATGAACCCGGATATTGAGCAGTTTCAATACCAACATATACCAGTCGCTGTTTCTCTGGAGGGCATATTCCCCAGTGCTTTTGCCCATCGCATAGCTCCTGACGGAATAGCCAGCGACGAAACAATTCGCAAGCAAAGTATTCCTACACGACAAGTGGTTATTGCAAGCGGAAGTGTCGTCATTAACGAGACACAAAAAGGGCAAGCCCTTCCTATGGGATACGACCGGTATAGCGGTATGCAGTTCAGTAATCGCGACATGATTGTCAATAGTTTATTATGGTTGACTGACGCAGAAGGACTTATCAGTCTGCGCAATAAAGAAGTGACACTCCGTTTGCTCAACGATAAACGCGCACATGAAGAGCGCACCAAAGTGCAACTAATCAGTACCATCACACCTATCGCTATATTGGCACTCGTGGGAGTTTTAGTGATGGTAATACGAAAAAGAAAATACCAAAAGAGATGAAACAAATACATACATTAATACTACTATTATTGGTCGTTTCTTTCGCCTATGCCGAAGGAAACACCTTTACTTTGGATTCCATTCCTTTAGATACTATCCAAGGAGAAGAAGTATATAAATACCAAGTGGAAAAAGGTATGGGTTTGTATCGTATAGGCGTTAACTTCAAAGTAAATCAAGAGGAAATCATTCGTCTCAACCCACAACTACAGACACAAGGATTACGCTTTGGAGAAACGATCTATATTCCTACCAAAAGAGCTATTCTCCCTAAGGCGAAAGAACTTCTAAACATTATAAGCATTGCAAACGACAGTATTAGTGATAGTATTAGTGATAGTATTAGCGATAGTATTGCAGACACGCGTAAAGTGATTGAATTGGCACTTATGCTTCCCTTCGAGTCCAAGCAAACCAAACGCAGCACACAGGCAACACGAATGTTGGAGTTTTACCAAGGAGCCTTATTAGCACTGCATAATGCACAGAACGATAGTACTCTCTTTCGCCTGCGCGTCTATGACACAGAGCGCAGCGAACGGCGAATAATAGAACTAATGAATAGCGATGCACTAAATGAGATTGATGGTATAGTAGGTCCTGCATACACTATTCAAATAGAGCAATTATTACCTTGGTGCGAGCAAAAGCACATACCCCTCCTTCTTCCTTTCAATGATGACGCCGACCTAAAAGGGCACCCATACTTATATCAATTCAATGCCTCTGAAAACCAGAAAGCCATCACTATTACCAACTGGGTAAAAAGCAAGGGAGATAGTGTTCATTGCGTGGTAGTGGACGCACATGACGCAGATATATCACAGAGCACCCGCGCTATCCGAGCACACCTGAGATACAACGACATTCCGTATAGCAAGACTACTATCCACAACATATTGAATGACTCGCTCTTCCTCTCTTTGGATAGCACCAAGCAGAATTTACTTATCCTCCACACCGATAAATATAGCCGTGCAAACATCCTCATTCCTCATATTGAGAAATGCACGCAAACAGGATACCATTTAATGCTATATGGACAATACTCATGGCAGCGCGAGGACCTACATATTCCATTAGTATTCACATCCGTCTTTGAGGCTAATAGCACAACGGATGAGTACACCCAACTATGGAATCGCTACTTTGTCAATGCCCCTCAATCCAAGCTGCCACGATATGACTTATTAGGCTTCGACCTAATGAATGAACTGATTAAGATTGTGACACACACCACCCCAAATACTAATCTACAATCCACTATCACTTGGACCGCACAAAGCCCAGAAGATGGATGGACAAATACCAATATAGAATTGGTGGAGCCAAGGGAGTAGTGAGTACAGAGTACAGAGTAGTTAGTAATGAAACGATATATATACATAGTATGCTTCGCGGCAATCGCTTGTACAGTGATGGCTCAGCCTCGCTTGCGCGTACCCGAGATATATGTGGGTATTCACGGCGGTGTGACGGCAAGCAGCGTGCTATTTAATCCTACTGTAGCCAACATGACTCCCATCACACAAGCCTGCGTCTTAGGCGGAAATGGAGGACTCGTATTCCGCTATGGAGGACATAAATGCTGTGCTATACAAGTGGAACTCAACTATCAGCACCGCGGGTGGAGAGAATACCAAGCAGCAGACGAATTGACCGGGACAGCAGAAAGCACATACAGCCGCGAACTGCATTATATAGAACTACCACTACTCATGAACCTCAATTTTGGTAACGAACGCTGCAGAGGTTTTCTTAACTTAGGTCCGCAAATAGGTTATTGTGTATTCGACAATAATGGAACAGGCACACCACTCAATGACACCAAAACACATTACCGCCCCATTGAACAGCCTTTTGACTGGGGACTGGCTGGCGGCTTAGGCGTCTATTTCCGCTCAAAGAATGCAGGATTATACCAATTAGAAGCACGATTTAACTATAGTTTTGGTGGTATTTTTGGCACACAACTCACAGACCATTTCTCCATGGCAAGCCCAATGGACCTAAGCATCAACTTGGCATGGATGTGGGAAATAAAAAGAGATAAAAAGAGAACACAAATCATTAAATAATTATAGGTATGAAAACAAATTATGAGGTACGCTACGCGTCTAATCCTATCGACGCAAAGAGTTATGACACAGCGCGTCTGCGCAAGGATTTCTTGATTGAGAAATTATTTGTTGCTAATGAAGTTAACATGGTATATTCCATGTACGATCGTATGGTTGTAGGTGGTGCGATGCCAGTTGGTGAGAGTCTTATCCTCGAAGCTATAGACCCTTTAAAAGCACCTTATTTCCTCACTCGTCGCGAGTTAGGTATCTTCAATGTAGGCGGTAAAGGTCGTGTCATTGCAGGTGAAGAGGTATTCGAATTGGATTATAAAGAAGCACTCTACTTAGGTCGTGGTGACCGTGAAGTACGCTTCGAGAGCGTAGATGAGAGCAAACCAGCACTCTTCTATTTCAATTCCACTACCGCACATTGTACCTATCCTGATAAGAAAGTGACCAAAGCAGACGCGATGGTTATGCACTTAGGTAGTTTAGAGATGAGTAACGAGCGTGATATCAATAAGATGCTTGTTAACCAAGTGCTCCCTACCTGCCAACTGCAAATGGGAATGACCGAGTTGGCACCTGGTAGTGTATGGAACACCATGCCTGCGCATGTACACAGCCGCCGCATGGAAGCATATTTCTACTTCGAAGTACCAGAAGACCAAGCCGTTTGCCACTTCATGGGTGAAGTAGAAGAGACACGCCATATATGGATGAAAGGCAACCAAGCCGTTCTCTCTCCTGAATGGTCTATCCACTCTGCAGCCGCAACACACAACTACACCTTTATTTGGGGCATGGGTGGCGAGAACTTAGACTACGGAGACCAAGATTTTAGTAAGATAACAGACTTAAAATAATATTCGTATGCAATCTATATTTAGTTTAGCAGGCAAGAACGCTTGGGTAACCGGTGCATGTTACGGCATTGGTTTCGCCATCGCAAAAGCTTATGCTCAGGCAGGCGCAAAGACAATTATTTTCAATGCTCGTCATGAAGAAGCCGTAACCAAAGCACTGGAGGCATACAAAGCAGAGGGCATTGAGAATGTCAAAGGTTATGTATGCGATGTGACCGATGAAGTAGCGGTTGCTGAGTTGGTAAAGCGTATTCACGAGGAAGTAGGTCAGATAGACATATTGGTAAATAACGCAGGTATTATCAAGCGCATCCCTATGCACGAGATGACACGCGCTGAGTTCCAACAAGTGATAGACATCGACCTCGTAGGGCCATACATAGCCAGCGCAGCAGTTCTACCAGAAATGATGGAACGCCGCGAAGGAAAAATCATCAATATATGCTCTATGATGTCGGAGTTAGGTCGCGAGACAGTGAGCGCTTACGCAGCCGCCAAAGGTGGACTCAAAATGCTCACAAAAAACATCTGTTCTGAGTATGGTGAGTATAACATCCAATGCAATGGTCTCGGTCCTGGTTATATTGCTACGCCACAAACAGCCCCTTTGCGCGAACCACAAGCCGATGGCAGCAAACATCCATTTGACTCATTCATCTGCGCCAAAACACCAGCTGGTCGCTGGTTAGACCCAGAAGAGTTAGCAGGACCTGCTGTTTTCCTTGCATCCAAAGCGTCTGACGCAGTCAACGGACAAATATTATATGTAGATGGCGGAATTTTAGCATATATCGGTCGCCAACCAAAATAACACATAGAGTTATTGATATGAAAAAATATATTTATATTTTCGCAGCATTGCTTAGTTTAGCAAGTTGTCAACCCGAGATACAACGCGTTTATGGTCGTTATGTACCAGAGCGTAAGGATGATTTCGCGTGGGAAAACGAATATGCAGCTTTCCGCATGTATGGTCCTGCACTTCGCCCAGAAAACCCATCCAACGGCGTGGACCTGTGGCTGAAGAGTAGTTCCGAGTTGGTGGTAGATAGTTTCTACTACCGCGAACATGTCTTGGGATTTCCTTACCACATCAATTACGGTAAGGGTTTAGATTGCTACAAGGTAGGTCACACGGCTGGTTGTGGTGGTTTGGTGGTGGTATGCGACTCACAGACCTATGTAGGTGGCGCATATGACCGTTGGGAGATAATAGAGCAAACAAACGATAAACTTACCTTCCGCTTGGAGTATGACAGTCTGCTGGTAGGCGACCAGATACTACAAGAATCCATCACTATTACCGCACAAGCAGGACAACTCTTCAACAAAGCAGAAGTTGTCCTCACAAGCACAAACAACCATACTTTTGATAGTCCTTTATTAGTAGGTGGAGGTATCTACATGCACGACACCATTGACAATCACATCGTGTGTGAGAAATGTGATTTGGTTTCTTATGCAGAAGATGCTTTAAGCGATAAGAACGCAGCCAAGATGAACTACGAATACAATGGTAGTACGACACAAGGTCGCTCGTATGTGGCAGTCATCACTCCTGGCGCAACGCAACAAGGTGTCGTAGATGGCAATCTGGTTAGCCTCAAACCATACACATTAGGAGATACCTTGGTGTACTATTTTGGTGCAGGTTGGTCCCAATGGTATGACGAAGATAATAAACAAGCCTTCGCTACCGACGAGGCTTGGTTTGAAGCCATCAAAACAATTGCAGCAGCATTATGACTTATCTGATTATCCGATTAGCGACTTTAGGCAATGTGGCAATGACAGTTCCTGTTATTGCCTCTTTGAGCAGTCGCTATCCGGATGATCGCTTCATTATTGCGAGCAAAAAGAACTTAGGTGCGATGTTTGCCTCTATGCCCAATGTAGAATTTAAGGAAGTGGACAATCACCTCACTTGGCGGGGCGTAGTGCAATTATGGCGCCACTGGAGAAAAGAAGTCGATTATATAATTGACTTACAAGATAACCCAAAGACTCGCTTCTTGGATTTCCTGATGCGCATGAATGGTACTTCCGTGGCACGCATCCATTATGGTCGTTTCCATAAATGGTTAGTATGCGTCTTGGGGGTGCGCAAACGCGCATTGAAGAGCGAGTTTGAACGCTACCAAGATACCTTCCGAGAAGCGGGATTAGAGACCGATAACCAATTCATCTCCTTACCCGTTGACACGAATGCTACCATGCGCATAGAGCAGCGTTTCGGAAAGAAAGAGGGACAATGGATTGGCATCGCACCCTTCGCAAAGTGCCGTTCTAACATGTTACCTTACCGCATTACAAAGGAAATCATACAGCGGATGAGTAGCCAACCAGAGACACGCGTCTTTCTCTTTGGCGCAGGGGAAATAGAATGTGAAATGCTACGCCAATGGGCGACTGTATTCCAGCAAACAGAGAGTATTGCCGGACAATTACAACTATCCGAAGAATTAGAATTGATGCGCCAATTGGATGTAATGATATGTATGGATAGCGCCAATCAGCACTTATCCAGTTTGGTCAACCTTCGTGCTATAAGCGTTTGGTGCGCCACACATCCTATGATTGGTTTTAAGGGATGGAAACAAAGAGAGGAAGATATAATTCAGGTCAGTGACCTTCGTTGCAGGCCATGCACTTGTCATGGTACCAACTACTGCAGGTATGGTAATTTTGCCTGCAGACAAATCAATGCAGAAACAATAATAAAACATATATGAGCAAAATTATTTCTTTAGCAAATCAAAAAGGTGGTGTAGGTAAAACAACTACTTCTATCAACTTATCCGCAGCTCTTGCGGCGCAAGGAAAACGCGTGTTACTGATAGATGCGGATCCACAAGCAAATACTTCTTCTGGTTTAGGAGTAGAAATCCGCGAATTGGATAATACCATCTACGAATGCCTTGTCAATGGTGTTGACCCCCACACAGCTATCATACCTACAAAAACTAAAAATCTAAGTCTCATCCCAAGCCATATTGATTTAGTGGGAGCAGAGATTGAGATGTTAAATATGGAGCAGCGTGAACAACTACTCAAAAAACTTCTACAGCAAGTACGCGATGAATATGACTACATTTTAATCGACTGCAGTCCCTCATTGGGATTGATTACCGTCAATGCCCTTACGGCAAGCGATAGTGTCATTATACCTGTGCAATGTGAGTTTTTTGCATTAGAAGGAATCGCCAAACTGCTCAATACAATAAAGATTATCAAGTCTAAATTAAATCCGAACTTGAAGATAGAAGGATTCTTATTAACCATGTTTGATAATCGTCTTCGCTTGAGCAATCAGGTGTACGAAGAGGTGAAGCGCCACTTCGGCGATTTAGTCTTCAATACCGTCATTAGTCGTAATGTACGATTGAGCGAAGCGCCATCGCATGGTTTGTCTGTCTTAGAGTACGACCCACACTCCAAAGGAGCACAAAATTATATAGCTCTTGCAAAAGAAGTAATCAAACGAACCAACAATTAAACACACAATAGACTATGAAGAAGTTCACAGGCCTTGGGCGCGGTTTGGACGCGCTAATAGACACCTCACGCGTAGATACAAATGGAGGAAGTTCAATCTCCGAAATAGCATTAAGCCAAATCATTGCCAATCCCGACCAACCTCGTCGCACTTTTGACGAAGAAGCATTAGAAGAATTAGCCGATTCTATCCGCGAACATGGCGTTATCTCGCCTATTACCCTTCGCGATAATGGTGATGGCAGTTATATGATTATTGCTGGTGAGCGTCGTTATAGAGCAAGTAAGTTAGCGGGATTAGAACAAATCCCAGCATATATCCGCACTGCCAAAGACGAGCAAGTGATGGAATGGGCACTTATTGAGAATATACAACGCGAAGATTTAGATGCCATAGAGATTGCTCTCGCTTATCAGCGATTGATGGATGACTACAATCTTACACAAGAGCGTATGTCAGAGCGCGTAGGCAAGAAACGCGCTACTGTAGCCAACTATCTACGTCTATTACGCTTACCTGCCGAGATACAGGTAGGTATCAAAGAGAAAAAAATCGACATGGGCCACGCACGCGCTATCCTTGCCGCACCTTCTGCCGAGCGTCAGTTAGACCTTTACCAACGCATTCTCCGCGAAGGACTATCCGTTCGCAAAGTGGAAGCGCTCGCACAAGAAGAAAAGAAAGAAAAGAAACCTGCTACCCCTAAGAGCAATTCCTATAGCACATTACAAAAGGAGATAAGCAAGAAGAGCGGTTTTGCAGTGAAAATTCAAGAGAATAAAATCATCATTGCTTTTAATGACGATAACGAACTACAGCAAATAATCCATAAACTTTGCTAAAACGCATCACCATCATATTACTACTGACTATTCCTGCTTTTGCTTTTGCACAGCAGGATAGCGTCCACCACACTCCTGACACCATACCTGCAGGAGAGGAATACAAGTATATGATTGACCTAACCAAGAAACCCGACGCAATGAAAGCCGTGTGGTTGGGTGCCGTGATTCCCGGCGCAGGACAGATATATAATGGCTCCTATTGGAAACTACCCATCGTGTATGGTGCATTCATGGGGTGCGGATATGCGATTAGCATCAACCAAAATAGGTATAGCAGTTATAAGAATGCCTACCTTGATTTATACAATGACCAACAGGCGGGAACAGTTAGCGAAGATATAAACAAGAGTTATATTGCTGTGCTACCAGAGGGATACGACTTAAATCGAGTCGGCGGTGTGGACACATGGATGAATACACTCAAAAATAGACAGAATATTTATCGTCGCTATCGAGACTATTCTATTTTGGCAACGGTTGTTGTGTATGCTCTTTCCCTAATAGACGCATATGTGGATGCACAATTATTTGACTACGACATATCGCCTGATTTATCACTTAATATAGAACCACAAATTTATTACGACCTTCAGCAGCAGAAAAGTGCTGAACTAAAATTAGCCATACAATTTTGAAAAAGATAACACTCATATTATTTTCGCTGTGCAGTATTCTTTACTGCTATGCACAGAATACGCCTACTGATAGTATTGCATGCGACTCGCTTCAAGGCGACACATTGGGATTATCACTACAGGAGAATGATAGTCTTACCATCGATAAAATCCACCCCACCATTGGCTATAATGCAATTCTCAATGATAGCAATCTGACAGATATTGAAATTAAGTCCATGGAATGGGCTTTACAATGGATAGACACTACCGATTGTGTTGTCATACACGACACCACTACTCTATCCGACTCCATCTATAAGGCTCGTTTACAAGCATTGCCATGCGTCATCGAACTGCCCTACAACGAGCGCGTGCGCGCGTTCCTATTACGATATGTAAAGCGTAGCCCGAAACAAGTAGCACGGCTGATGCGCATGAGCGAGTATTATTTCCCGCTCTTCGAAGAAGTTCTTAATAAGTACCAGTTACCATACGAACTCAAATACCTACCTATCATCGAGTCAGCACTCAATCCTATCGCTCGCTCCCGCGTAGGCGCGGCAGGTCTGTGGCAGTTCATGCCTGCTACAGGCAAACTATATGGATTAGAAATCAATTCATTAGTAGATGAGCGTATGGACCCCATTCGCGCTACGGACGCCGCATGCCGATTCCTAAGCAACCTCTATAAGATATATGGCGATTGGAACTTAGTTATCGCCGCATACAATTGCGGTGGAGGAAATGTGAATAAAGCCATCCGCCGCGCAGGAGGTAAGCGTGATTTCTGGTCTATATATCCATTCCTACCCCGCGAGACACGCAATTATGTGCCTATCTTCATCGCTGCCAATTATGCGATGAACTACGGACATGAACACGGCATATGCAAAGCACCCATCGAGAAAACAATGCTCACAGATACCATCTGTATCAGCCAACGCATGCATTTACAACAAGTGAGCGAGAAACTCGAGATCAGCATGGAAGAACTGCGCCGATTGAACCCACAATACTCGCGTGATATTTTACCTGGTGGCAAAGACTACACACTCTGCTTACCTACTGAGAAGATAGGTTTATTCATCGAGCAGCAAGATAGTATTATCGCGCATAAAGCCGATAGTTTGATTCACAACCGCCGTGCGGAAATTGATTTAGCAAAAGTGACTTCTATCAATGGCGCCTATCGCGTCAATGGCGTGACTTATTATACGATTAAGAACGGAGACACATTAGGAGGAATAGCCAAACGATTCCACTGCAGTGTGAAACAACTCAAGAAATGGAATGGACTGAAGAGTGACATCATTCGTGCTGGAAAGAAACTAAAGATTTGCAAATAATGGCTGACATAACCAAGAAATATTACTCAATGAGCGAGACTATCCAAATAACGGATGTACCAAGCAGTACTTTGCGCTATTGGGAAAAGCAGTTCGAGAATCTCAACCCTCGCAAAGATGGGCATGGTAATCGCTATTACACCATAGAGGACCATGAATTGATTAAGCGAATTAAGTATATACGCGATGAACTTAAAATCACGCGAATTGAGGCCATCCGAAAGGAGTTAAAAGAGAATACCAAACACTCTGACGAGCGCCAAGCAGCATTAGATATATTGCTTCGCGTCAAAGAAGAACTATGTGAAATACGCAAAATGATAAAACAATGAAGATAGATTGGAAAAAACTCGCCCCGTATCTGGTGGCATTAGTAGTCTTTATCGGCTTTGCCGTATTGTATTGCAGCCCTATTCTGGAAGGCAAAGTGCTGCAAGCCGGAGATGTCAACAACTGGAAAGGAGCTGCCCAAGAGTCATTGGAATATCGTCAAGAAACAGGAGAAATTACATGGTGGACGAATTCTATGTTCGGTGGTATGCCCACATACCAAATTACCGGTGACATGCCTTCTGCAAAAATAAAAAATAACTTCTTCAAAATAACTCGTCTTGGGTTTATTTCTTCTAAAGAATCAATCGGCATACTTTTTGCTTATTTCTGCGGGTTCTTTTTGATGTTGCTATGTTTTGGTATAAATCCTTGGCTTAGTATTATCGGAGGTTTGGCACTTGGAATGAGCACTTATTTCTTTCTCATTATTCCTGCTGGACATTTAACAAAAGCCACCGCTATTGGATATTTAGCGCCTATCATAGGCGGTTTTTATGCCATCATGCATCGCAAGTATTGGTTAGGCATCCCATTAGTACTACTATATGGCCTTTTAGGAATAACTTCCCATCCCCAGATGAGTTATTACATCGCTCTTCTGATTGGTGTCATGGCTTGCGCAGAACTATACATCCATATTCAAGACAGACAATGGAAAGAATTAGCCATTCACATCGGTGTTCTCTTGCTATGTGCCGCACTCATCTTCGGCACCAAATATAGTTGGATGAAAATGAATAGTTCCTATCTCAAAGAAACCATGCGTGGTGGGCATAGTGAACTCACCAAACAAGCGCAAGACAAACCTGCCGAAGGCTTGGATATCAAATATGCCACCGATTGGAGTTATGGTAAGGGAGAAACAATGACACTTCTTATCCCAAACTGGGAAGGCGGCGCAAGCGGCTATAATTTAGGTAAGGACTCACAATTGAGCCAAGCCATGCGCAAACAAGGAGTGTCTAAACGCGATGCGGAGCAGTTCTGCAAGAGTGCGCCTACCTATCATGGAGAGAAAGCATTTACCAGCGGTGCTGTATATGTTGGCGCGGTAGTATGTTTCCTTTTCCTGCTCGGTCTGCTTATTGTGCCAGGACCATATAAATGGGCATTGCTTTTCGCTACGCTTATGTCTATCTTCCTCGCTTGGGGAAAGAATATGATGTGGCTTACGGAATTGTTCTTCAACTATTTCCCGATGTACAATAAGTTCCGCGCAGTTGAATCCATCCTTGTAGTAGCAGAAATCACAATGCCGTTATTAGGATTTTTAGGTCTGCAACGCATCATCAACGGGGAAGTAGAATGGCCTAAGCTACGTAACAGCCTGTTTATCGCAGGAGGCGTGACTGCCGGAATATGCTTGTTTGCAGCTCTCTTTGCAGGCAGCTTCGATATGACCAGTTCCTATGATGTGCAATGGAAAGGTCAACTGCCGCAGTGGTTATACGATGCTATCCTCGACCAGCGTACGGCTATGATGCGCAGCGATGCATGGAGAAGCTTGCTGTTTGTTGTATTGGGCTATGCACTCACTTTCTGGTATGCATGGCAATGTAACAAGGAGAATAAAAAGAGTTATTCCTATATCTTGTACGCCGGCTTGGCTGTATTGGTGCTCGCGGATATGGTTCCAGTTAACAAGCGTTTCTTCAACAATGATAATTTTGTAAAGCCGAAGGATGCAGATGCTTATTTCGCTATGCAGCCGTGGGAAGAACAGATATTGCAAGACAAGAGCCTTGACTACCGTGTGCTGAACCTCAACGCCAATACGTTCAATGATGCCCGTACGAGCTATCGTCTCAAATCTATCGGTGGCTACTCTGCTGTCAAACTGCGTCGATACCAAGACCTCATTGACGAGCATATCAGCAAGATGAACTGGAATGTTCTCAATATGCTTAACACCAAGTATATCGTCACTCGTCAAGGCGTATATCCGAATCCGGATGCGATGGGAAATGCATGGTTTGTAAATGATGTACAATTTGTCCCGACTCCTGATGATGAGAGCGCAGCATTAAACACATTAGATTTGCATAAAACAGCAGTCGCAGACCAAAAGTTCGCTGACATATTAGACACCACAAAACCATCAGCAACACCATTGATGGCATTTGACCAACGCAGTATCGAGCTTACCTCCTATGCTCCAAACTGTCTGGTATATAGGTCGATGAATGAGCACAATCAAGTGGCTGTCTTTTCTGAGATATACTATCCGGAAGGCTGGCATATTTATGTGGATGGAAAAGAGATAGCTCTTGGCCGCGTTAATTATGTCCTCCGCGCCGCAGTCATTCCTGCCGGCGAACACACCATCACCATGGAGTTTGTGCCTGATGTACTTAAAACCGATAAATGGAGCTATGCATGCGCAATTCTATTGCTAATAATTGCAATAAGCGGAATCACTTGGCCTCTCTGGAGGAAATATTTACCCATTAAAGCCCAATAAACCTTTCGTAACATTTCTTCTGAACAATACCAGTTTCCATCCTTTCGTTGGGTGGAAACTTATTGAATATAGGAGAAGAAGAACAATTGTACCTCCCCATTTCACCGCCTCTTTGCCAAGACGGCTAATATATTTGCCATTACCGATAGCCAATGTTCTTTGGCGCTCACTTATCCCAATCTGAAGTGTCAAGCGGTCAAAATAATCCTTCTCTAATTTCTTTTGAGGAATAATATGGTGAAGAATCATCTGAGGCAAGTACATAAAACGCATTCCTTGCGCTTTCATTTTATCGAATATGTCTTTTTCTTCCGCTCCCATCAGACTATTACCTTTTCTGCCAAGTGCAGTATTGAACAAGCCCACCTTCTCAAATACTTCAGCCCGATAAGCAGCATTCCCTCCACCAGGATAACGGTCGCCTGGGAATGATCGCTCCTCTTCTCCGTAATATAAGAAACCACATAGCAATTCCTTCGTATAGCGTGTCATCCATTTGGGTTCTTCCGTATCTTCGTATGAAGGAATAATCGGACCTCCTACCGCACTTATCTCTGGATGATCAGACATATATTCAACGATTGTCCGTAAATACCATGTATCTACTAAAGCATCATCATCAATATATACAATAATATCACCTTTCGCTTCTTTGATTCCTTTGTTGCGAGCAGCTGAAAGTCCCTGTTCGGTTTCTACCACATAGCGAAATGCCACATCTTTATGTGCATTAACGAACGCCTCGCATATCTCGCGAGTATTATCTGTGCAATTATTATCCACTAAAAGGATTTCATACTCCTCTTTTGCTAGATTATTCGCCGCAATACTCTCTAAAAGCGGACCGATATACTTCGCCCGATTATATGTGCAAATGATTGCTGTTAGCATGGTTTCTTTTCTCCTATCATCCAATATAGATATTTATTTTTAAACGCATATGTCAACATGCTGCAAATAATTAGTATAAATCCCCAATATATAACTAAACAACTATATGGAGACAAATTTGCTTGCGATAGCCAATAGGTATATAAGCCCTCATAGACTAATGCGTGAATGCATAAAAACGGCATGGTGTTTTTCCCAAGCCACGAGAGAACCCCTTTTATGGTCACATTTCGGGATATGTTATTCACGGCGATACATGCGATAACACAATTCAATAGCCATAAGGGGTGATACCCAAGAACAGTAGTATTAAAACTAAAATCTATCAAATGCCATCCAAAGACACTCATAAAAGCGTATATGATAATCCATAGAACTATACTTAACAATCCCACCCATTTTTGATATTGTATATTAAAAAGCAAAGCCCCAGCACCATAAAAGACTATTCCCAAAGCTACATTTGATATCGTTCGTGGTCTAATCGAAAAGTAGTTGCCCAAAAATGAAATAACCATACAACATATAATCAATACAATCTGCGCCCAATGCTTATTTTGCGTCATTTGAAAAATCACTCGCACGAAGAATAGAGACAACAGGAACCACAAAGGTCCATTTCCTTCTACTCGTCCAATAGCGAATATCTGACGTATAGGCCACCACCAATACTTTAACTCATGGACAGATAAACCTAATGAATTTGCTCCGAACCACACATAGCCAATAATTCCAAATACAATGTATGGTATTAACAGGCGTTTAAAACTCTGAATGCATACCTCCTTTATGGTTTTCTCAGGCTGGTAAAATACACCTGCTTTAAAAAAGAAATATGCTATGTAAAAATACAAAAACTTATATGGCAGCATGTGGATAGCTGTTTCCTCTATCCCACACATTCCACATAAATGGTGATGCATCATGAATAATAACATTATGCCACATAGCGCATCATAATGCAGAATTCGCGTTTGATTTTGTTTCTCATCCATTTATTAACACATCGTAAAAAGTTCCTTTCTTAGAAATATCTATTCCAAATTCTTCATACTTATATGTTAGTTTATGGAGAGAAGAAATGCTTGTCGCCAACTCATAGGCTTTCCTGTCAAAAGGTTCTCCCAAACATGATTGGAAATAAAACATCTGAGTTCCTGACACATTGGGAACTTTATTCCACAATGATTGATTTAGCCGAGATTGTTCTATGGCTATCGAGAAAAAGAGATGGAATATACTATAAGATACTAATTTGTTTTCTTTCTCCCAATATGCGTAAAGCAATTGTAGCATGCTTTGAATAATAGGGTGATGAGGTTTAGCTGCAAGGAATGGATTGTAAATACTCACATGTCCAACTCCGGTTCCTCGGAATATAAACAAATCTGCATCTACAATATAATTCGGCAATATGTCCGTCATGAATATGGTACTATCAACCCACACTCCTCCATATTTCTCAAGCAAAGCCAAACGAATCATATCGGAGAAATGCGCATGAGGAATTATGCCTGCTTTATATTTTGAGACTACATAATCCGGCAGCAGAACAAATTGAGAAACATTGTTAAGATCAATTACTTCCACTTTATAACCATTAGCATATTGACGCATACTTTCGATGCATCTTTTTACAAGGATAGGTGCATTTCCCAATCCTTGCAGCCAGCATGTCCATATTATCTTTTCTGCCGGTTCAGCATTATACTCAGCAATATCTGTTTCTAATGCATTTTTATATCGCAAAAGGTACTCATATGCGCCATTTAGTGCACATATATTACGAGTATCTGCATCCATAAAAATTGCATGCTTCAATTTCTTCAATGCACAAGCTATTCCTCTTTGTTGCATCCGTCTCAGCATATCAGTATAATTTTCTATATGAACGATCAGTTGTGTGAACGATTCGAGTTTTGTAATCCGTTTTAGGAGGGTTGATGCTTTCCGTTAACACAGCCGCAGCTGTTGCTATATGCAATCGCTCCCCTTCTTCAGTCCGGTCAAATCGCTGCGATGCAAAATATTTCCCTTCTATCAATCGACACTCGGGTATTTCTATCCCGCATCTTGAAGCCAATTGCATGTACCGATACTCTTGCTCTCCTATATCTTTCGGGTCGTAGGTGTGCCGGAACTTTACCAACCACTCTTTTTCTTCCGAATGGTACAGACATTTCGGACGGCACCCCCCGGAGTTCCCGCTGTTGAAATACAATACTTCTACACCTTCCGTTTGCTTTTCTGATAATACATCCAGTGCTAATTGCTGCAATTCATCCAATTCCGACAATACGGATTCAGAAGTTGCGTTATACGCCGGTTCGTAACATAGGGCTCCCATCCCTGCATTTCCAACGATAGCCAGCCTTTGCAGCGGAGTCAGTTTAAAATCATCTATTCCTTGTGCGCGCAGAATCCTGTTGAGCAAATAGCGCCCATACCCGTCCGGCATACTATCCTCAAAGATTCCGAAATTACCATAAAAAGGACTTCGCGGAGCGATAAACAGTTTGTTCTCTAACGGTAACTCAAGCGGAGAGATGGAAAAACCGGTAGATAACCATTCATCTGCATATTGAAACACCGCTGATTCGTCATCGGGCGACATCATCAACGTCCCCACTATCCGACCGTGGTATTTCACATAGACCTTATTTATGTCCGTTATTCTCATTCCCTGTTTTTACTCCCGCGTACACGGTTCTTGTTCTGCTTGATTTACTCTAACTCTTCCATCGTCTTGTAAAGCGGTTCTTGCATAAAGCTTTCCAACTGCCCGGCATATCCCAAAGCAAGAGCCAAATCAACATATTGCCGCATGGAAATAGCATATTGCTGTTCAAAACGGGCGATGGTGGGAGCCGGAACACCCGATATCTCCGCCAAGGTTTGCCTTGACAAACCTTTCTCCAAACGTCTTACCCGCAACCGCTCTGCCAACTGCTGCATCAACTCACCCGATGATATTTCATTAAAAGAATAATTCACTTGTAACAAATATAATAATATGTATTATCAAAGAATAATCAGATTACGAATATTATATTATTCAATAAAAATCGCTGCAAAGATACTGTTTTTTTTCTGATATATGCAAGTTTTTGTATCCTTTTTTATTAAAAACAATCTTTTTATATTATCAGGATGTATAAAAAAAGACATTTTCAGGCTTAGCATGATGCTATTTTGAGTATAGCTTTGTATATCCGTTCACAGTTATTTGTATCATGATAAGTAAAGAATTCATCCACATGTTTGCGATAAACTGTTTCCATCTTGCACTCAGCTTGTATCGTCTTTTCTAATTCATCCAATAATGCGTCTTCTGTAACTATCACAGCACCTAATCCTTCTTGCTCCATCGAATAATTTTCACTTCGGAAATAATGTTTACCGTAATATTCTTCTTGGTCAAATTGATAGTAAAGAATAGGTTTATACATGTATGCGAAATCAAAACCAACTCCTGAATAATCGGTTATCATCACCATACTTTCTCGCATCAAAGTGGGTATGTCGTTATGTTGTTTATCTGCAAAAGTGATGTTCTTACTTTTAGTACTCCACAAGGGTAAGGCTGACTGCATTTCATAGTGAGGATAAAAAACAAGTCTCATCTTGTTTGTACTTAAAATACGGTCTAAACGCTCACTATTTAGCAAATTTTGTATAGATTTATAATAAATAGATGATGTAAAGGTCTTTATTACTTTAGGTTGATTTTTAGCTGAAATAGTTCTATTCACTAAATAATTTCTCCATGTCGGCATAAATAATATCTGGCGTTTTTCTTCTCCTGTCTTCCACTTATCATAACGGGCATAACCTGTAAGTGCAATCTCATCTGGTTTATAGCCATAACGGCTATCACCAGTTAGCATGTCGTAATCTTGTTTATTAGCAGCGATAAACAAATCTACTCCACTGGTATATTTATTCAGTTTATCGGACATATCCTCCTTCGTTATTCCATGGTTCAATAAGATAAATTTGGGGCAAGAGAGCCATGAGAAGAAGGTTTTATGACAAACATAACTCCAAGGTGTTATATATCCTATGTGAGTAGATAGTAAACACTCGGAATAAAATATTGCCATCAGATGAGCCGGAGAATTGTATTCCAGTATATTCCCATATGATTTCACCTGCTCGTAGTCGATTTGCTGGGTATGGTCTATTAAATAATACACTTTTTGTTGAGGAAAATATTCTCGCATATATTGAAAAAAAGCGAAACCATTATCGCGAGCCTCTATTCCTCGTTCACATATAAGCCATGCACCCCTATAGGTTTCTTTTTCCCGAAAGAATAAACTTCTGCATCGCCAATATAATATCACAAGAGAGTCATGAATGTATCTTGGGACCTTGCTTACTATTTGTTTTATACTATATTTCATCTTTCTTTATTTCTCCGGCATCGGATGCCGACATAATTTCGTTCATTTTGCGGGATACTGTCCCGCTTTTCTTTGTCAGGTGCTACGAGCCTCAGCTCGGAGATTCTCATATTATTTTTGTCCTGACCGTTTTGACTTTTTTGACCGTTTCTCACCCCAAACGGTCAATCCGGTCAATCTGGTCATATATTTTTTTTATTTTCTTCGAACGCTGTGTTCAAAAATTCAGCGTTAGTTGTTCTTATATATTCTTAGTGATTTTTAATCATTATAGGTACTAAAACGAACCCATATAAGAACCAACGGCTATCCCTTTGCCATCCATCTACTCTCATCAGTGATAAAATCGTGTTCCGGGGAGGCAAGAGAAGGAATCTATAATACCACATACCTTACCTTCATTATCCACCACAATCAAGGTGTGAATGGAATAATGGTTCATCTCCTCACCTGCCTCTACTATCTTCGCATCTTTGCTTATTGTCTTAGGATTTTTAGACATGATTTGTTCCACAGGCGTAGTGAAGAAATCATTTCCTAACCGCAGCATTGCACGGCGCACATCGCCATCAGTGATAATACCCACCAACTGCCCTTCTTCTTGCACGATGGCAACACCTAGTTTTCCATTAGTGACCACCTCGATAGCTTCTTCCATCGTTTGAGTAGGCGTCACAATAGGCAAATTATCCTTAAACATCACCTCTTCCACACGCGCCAGCAACTTACGCCCAAGGTCACCTCCAGGGTGAAGCATTGCAAAGTCCGTGGGTTGGAAATGACTATACTCAATCAGCGCACAGGCAATGGCGTCACCGAGTGCCAATGTAGCAGTAGTGGATGAAGTAGGCACCAGATTAAGCGGATCTGCCTCCGTCTCCACCGCAATAGATAAATGATAGACCGAATACTTAGCCAAGAGCGAATTCGGGTTACTCGACATGCCGATGATAGGTATGCGTTTTGCTTGAATCAATGGCAAGAAGCGCAGCAACTCTTCTGTCGCACCCGAATAGGAAATAGCCAAGACCACATCCTCTGCTCCTATCATTCCCAAATCGCCGTGATAAGCATCTAATGGATTGAGGAAGAACGCAGGCGTACCTGTACTCGCCAAAGTAGCGGCAATCTTGCTTCCTATATGCCCCGATTTACCTACTCCGGTCACTACCACTTTGCCTTTACAGTCATGGATAAGTTGAATAACCTTAACGAAATTCTCGTCTAACCGCGGAATGAGTGCCTTGATTGCATCAATCTCCTTGTTAAGGCACTGTTCTGCTACTTGTATGATGGATTGGTCTATCATTGTTTGTATATTTTTATAAATGCTTGGGTCATGTTAGACCACGCGTATTTATTTTTTTCTTGTATCAAATATTGAGTATATGCTTGTTTTCTGTCATTAGAGAAATAGTCCATCAAGTCCTCTGCTATCGCTTGCGGATTAGGTTGCGAAGCATATCCCATCTTATGGTCGTGCACTATCTCTGCCAATCCACCCACATTAGTCACAAGCATTGGTTTCTCAAAATGGAATGCCACTTGCGTCACACCACTCTGCGTAGCTGTCTTGTAGGGCTGAACAATTAGGTCTGCCGCACCGAAATACTTGCGTAAGTCATCATCTGGGATAAACTCATTCTTCAGCACTACACGTTCTGTCAAACCATTATCTGCTATCTGTTTACGATATTTCTCTTCATCCTCATAAAACTCCCCAGCGATGATAAGTTGCAGCGCAGGCAACTTATCTTTTACCATTCCAAATGCGCTAAGCAACCAATCCAAACCCTTATATGCCCGTACGAGACCGAAAAAGAGCATATACTGCTTGTTTTCTGGCAAGTTCAATGCACGGCATGCATCTTCTTTGCTCATCCGCTCTCCATAATGGTCATATATAGGGTGCGGCGAATAAGTCTTTGCGCTTCGCACATCGTGCGCCGTACATCGTACATTATCTCTTTCCACCCGCTCTATATCTTTCACCACGCTCTCACTAAGCGCCACAAAACCATTCTGGCTTTTTACGAAATAGGGCGCGAATAGTTTATCCAATATAGATGGCTCGTGAGGTATCATATTATGAACCAACGCCACACAGCGCGTCTTTCCATTGCGTTGGGCAAGGCGAGACACCAGTCCAAAAGCGGGAGCCATAAAAGACATCCAATAGCAGCAAATAAGCATATCAGGCGCCTCTTTGCGAATAGCGCGACCCACACGCCACCACGAGAACGGATTGCAAGAATCCAGTTTTCTATGTATCACCAACCCTTCAGGTGCTTTCTCTTCCGAATACTGCGTCTTGCCAGGAAAAAGAAAATTAGGGTATTGGCGTGTAAAAGTCCACACTTCCACATCATGTCCTTCCATAGCAAACTGCTTTGCCAACCTTTCGTTAAAGGTTGCCAAACCACCTCTATAAGGCCATGCAGTACCTAAGATAATGATTCTCATATGCTTATGCTTTTAGGTCTTGTGCAAAAGTTATTTTTCTATTTTCCTCCTCACCCTCCACAATATAAATAGGCTCCTTTGGGGCATACTTGCGTACTATTCCCACATCGTCTGTAGCGATGACAGCCTCATCGGCTATTGCTTTCATATACGCATTAGCCACGATTTCCATATGAAAAGCCTGTGGTGTCTGCGCACGCATATACTCACTCCGCGAAGGTACACTCTCCACTTTCCATTCATTCTCACTCCGTGCAGGCACACTCTCCACTCTCCACTCATTCTCGCCTGCGGAGGCTCTCCGCCTTTCCACTCTATATAGTGTTTCCGTCACGGGCACTGCAACTGTCACGGCTCGGTGTGTTTGTAGCGCGAGTGCAACTTCTGCCAATATGCGTTGCGACACGAAAGGTCTCGCAGCGTCATGAAACCACAATGCACTTTCTTCATCCTCATCCATACAAGCCACAATAGCGTGCCATGAAGACTCCCAGCGCTCTACGCCACCCGGTATTATCTTTGCTACTTTCTGCCAATCATTCTGTGCACATAAGCGCTGCACTTCAGCACTATAATTAGGGTGCATTACGATTGCTATCTCGTCTATTGATGGTGCTTGTTCAAAAGCATCCACAGAGTGCTCCAAGATAGTTCGTCCATCTGCCAACGGCAAGAGTTGTTTGGGTTTATCTCCCCCTACTCTATTTCCCACTCCTCCGGCTAATATGATTGCAATATTACGCATTATTTATTATTTTTACTCTTTCCACTTTCCACTCTTGACTTTCCACTTTCCACTCTTGACTTTTAATTTTTGGCTTTCAAAATCATCTCCGCCACTTCTCGAATAGCGCCATCTCCACCATGTTTGGTTAGATGGATAATTCCTGGAACAGCCTTCACCTCCGCTACTGCATTGGCAGGACAAGCCGCCATGCCCACGTGTTGCAACAAATCCAAGTCATTCACATCATCGCCTACGAAACAAACATTCTCAAGCGTGATACCCAACTCTGCGCATATCTTATTAGCGGCATCCAACTTTGTCATCTTCACGCCATCCACCACGCGTCCCACGCCGGTGTAGATATATTCCAATCCTAATTTCTCTCCGCGTTGAAGTCCAATATTGGTGTTCTCACTGGTGAGTATGCCGCATGGTATCCCAGCTTTGCGCATCAATACAATACCCATGCCGTCATAGACACAGAAACGCTTAAACTCATCTCCCTTCTCGGTGTAGTACATACCGCCATCGGTCATACACCCATCCACATCAGTCAAAAACAACTTGATATCTTTCATATTCCATTCCACTTTTGACTTTTGACTTTCTACTCAAAACGCTTTCCACCCTTGTGCCTTAAGCTGCAACTCCTCGCCATTACGGCCGATAAGGTTACAACCATATTCCTGCTTGGTGATATGCCCGATGATATAAAGGTCCTCAATAGGAATAAGTTTCTCGTAATCTTCCAACGAACAAGTAAAGAGCAATTCATAATCTTCACCTCCATTGAGTGCACAGGTCACTATATTGAGATTCATCTCCTCCGCCAATGCTGCCGCTTGGTAGTCAATCGGCAACTTATCTTCATAGATACAACAACCCACGCCAGACTGCGAACAGATATGCATCAGTTCGGACGACAAACCATCCGACACATCCATCATAGCTGTAGGCTTCACCCCAGCCTGCTTGAGCGCTGCAATCATGTCGCGTCGCGCCTCGGGTTTGAGTTGCCGCTCCAACAAATATTCTCTTCCCTCAAAAGCCAACTGCGCATTCTCGTCTGCTCGCGCCACTATGCGCTCGCGCTCTAACAACTGCAATCCCATATATGCCGTACCAAGGTTTCCGCTCACACAAATAAGGTCATTCAATTTTGCCCCATTACGATAAACAATCTCTTTGGTATTAGCCTCACCCAAACAAGTGATTGAGATGGTCAACCCTGTCATAGAAGAACAAGTGTCTCCGCCTACTATATCCACACCGTAATGCTCGCAAGCAAGGCGAATGCCGCTGTAGAGCGCCTCTATATCTTCCACAGTAAAGCGCTTACTAACACCGAGACTAACTGTTATCTGTGTCGGTGTACCATTCATGGCGTATATATCTGAGAAATTGACTACTGCCGCTTTGTACCCAAGATGCTTCAGGGGCACATACTCGAGGTTGAAATGAATCCCCTCAAGCAGCATATCGGTAGTCATCAGCACTTTCTTCGTGCCGAAATTCATCACTGCACAATCATCTCCCACGCCTTTAAGGGTGGATTTATGTACTGTCTTAATGTCTTTCGTCAGGTGTTTTATCAACCCGAACTCTCCTAATTCAGCTATTTCCATTCTTTTTATAATTCTATTCAGCGTGCAAATTTACAACAAAAACTGCATATATGCAAACAATCACGACAATTTCTTTGAAAAGAAATTCTTTTTTACTAAGCGAGGCTATTAAAAATCTAATTAGCGGTGGTCTTTTCTTCTGTAATTTTAGAGGTTAGCGTTACATCCATATGCGGATATGCAAAGGTGTAGCCATGCTTCGGCAATTCAGTGTAGAAAAGTTTATTAAAATGGAAGTACACATCCCAATAATCAGCCGATTTTACCCATGCACGCACTACAAACGAGATGTTATTATCGTTTAGAGACGATAATGCTATAAATGGGTCAGGAATAGTCATTTTAGTTGTATCAATTGCCACAGGCGAATCATTTTTCGGACGCTCATGTTTGGAGTTTAGGATGCGTTCATCTGACAAAATCAGTTCATTCAATAATGCAATACAACCATCGGCATCCACACCATAGTCCACACTCACAGTCCAGTCAATGCGTCGCAACACTTGCGCTGACACATTTTCTATCGTGCCGTTAAACAAAGCACCGTTAGGTAAAATAATAACCCTGTTATCCACCGTGAGAATGCGGGTAGTCACTATTGTCACTTCCATCACCGTACCGCTCACACCTTGCGCATTGATGAAATCACCTGCCTTGAACGGACGGAAAACCAACAACATTATACCTCCTGCAAAGTTCTGCACCGTGCCCGACAACGCCATACCTATCGCCATACCGCCGGCAGTGAGTAAAGCAGCAAAAGAGGTCGTGTCCAACCCCAAGGTGCCGATCAGCACTATAACGAGAATAACTGTTAGCGCTATACTGGTAAACGAAGTCACAAATGATGCCAATGTGCGTTCTGTCTTACGGCGCTCAAAGATACGCGTTAACATTAGTTTTATACGACGAATGACCCATGCTCCTACGAAATAGAGCACTAATGCTATTACCACTTTGATACCGAAATCAATAGCGCTATCTAACCAAGCTCGGAACACAGTTTCGGGTTCACTCTGCACTTGCTGGATAAAATTCTCGGTTATGTGTTTGATAGAATCTGCGGGCAGAATCTTGGGGGCGGGTGTTTCAATATTGAGAAGCATATCAGTAATTATAAGTATAAATCCGCTACAAAGGTACTAAAAATAAATGATATATGCAAATCATTGCGTATTTTTGTGGTATGTACAAATGTTTTTACGACAAATCGCGATGCGATTAATCGTTCGAGCCCAGCAGGCAAGATAAGACGATTATGGTGAAAAATAGAGCAAAACATAGGAAAAGCGTGTGAAAATACATATTATTTTATAGGAAAAGCGTGTGAAAATGCATACTATTTTATAGGAAAAGCGTGTTTTACTATTGTACAATCAAAAAAAAAGTTGTATCTTTGCAGCGTTTTTAAAAGAGTGATGATATGCTACAACGCAAATTTACAACGGAATTGTCTCGTTTTTTACTAGAGGAGCCTAATAAGATTTTGCTCGTTAATGGTGCCCGTCAGATTGGGAAATCCTATCTCATTCGTTATGTGAGCCAACAATTATTTGCTAATTACATAGAGATTAATCTTCAAGCAGATAAGGAAGGGGGGCGCACATTCGCGAATGTACATTCAGTACAAGATTTCTATGTGCAATTAGGTATCTTTGCAGGACAACGCTTAGGCAGTCGTGAAGACACAATTATATTCTTGGATGAGATACAAGCATATCCCCATCTATTGACCCTGCTTAAGTTTTTGAATCAAGATGCGCGTTACCGTTATATCGCAAGCGGTTCGCAATTGGGTATTGCTCTGAAGATGACCCCCTCTACTCCTATGGGTAGTGTAGCCATCAAGCAGATGTATCCTTTAGATTTTAAGGAATTCCTGTGGGCGATGGGAGCTAACACAGAGTCTATTGCTGCGGTTCGTTCACAATTCGAGAAACGCGAGTCGGTGAATGAGTCAATGCATGATTATCTAATGCGATTATTTCGTTACTATCTAATCGTGGGAGGAATGCCAGAAGCCGTCAATCAGTTTGTACTTGATCAAAACATAGAAAAAGTACGTGCCATACAGCAAGATATCATTGAATTGTATCGTGTAGATGCTTCGCAATATGATGAAGAACAAAAGTTAAAGATACGTACTATTTATGACCTCATTCCGTCACTATTGGAGAACAAGAAAAAACGAGTGGTATATCGCGACATTGAACATAATAAAAATAAGCGCTATGAGCACTATGAAGATGAATTTGATTATTTAACAGCCTCGGGAGTAGCTGTGGCGGTGCGTGCTATCAGCAATCCACATTTTCCGCTGAAGGAGAGTGAGCAAAAGAACCTTCTAAAGTTGTACCTCAACGATGTGGGATTGCTAACATGTTTGCTATACCGAATGAATGTGAATGCCATTTTAGAGGACATCAAGAGTATCAATTTAGGAACAGTGTACGAATCTGCCGTAGCGCAAGAATTGCATGCGCACGAGTATCCACTATTCTATTACGATAACAAGAAACTAGGAGAGGTTGATTTCATTATCGATGATTATACCAACTTATCCGTATTACCAATAGAAGTAAAGTCAGGTAAAGATTACTATATACATAGCGCACTGGATAAGTTTATTACTAATGAGGATTACTCGGTAAAGGAGGCTATGGTTCTTTGCAACCAACGCGAAGTTAAGATAGATAAAAACGGAATTACATACTTGCCCGTTTATTATTCCATGTTCATTGCAGAAAACAAGAGCACTAAGGATATAGTTCTTTCAATACCCCAAATGCCTGAATAGGCACATAGTTCACGCGGGAAGAGTAGTGTTTGCTATACTTCCCGCGTGAGTTTTTTTTGAAGAAAGTTTTCGTATGCCGAAAAATCGCTTGCGATTCACAATGCGATTAATCGTTCGAGCCCATTGGGCGAGATAAGACGATTGTAAATGTTGCTATTAAAAGACGCTTAAAGCAAGCGGAAGGTGTTGATTACCAACGCCTCCCGCTTGGGTGATGTTTTTGTATTTTTTTTCTTTGTGCCGAAAGTTTGCCGTAATTATGTAAGAATATCCTCTAAATCATAGATCAAAACACCTCAAAAACACCGAACAAAATACATCAAAAACACCGAATAGTTTGCATATGTCATTTATTTTTAGTACCTTTGCAGCCTCTAACAAAATAGAACTATTATGGAGTATTTACAACGAACAGCAGATGAACATCTTCGCGAGCGTCTAAATGCTTTCGGAGCAGTCTTAATTGAAGGTCCTAAGTGGTGTGGTAAAACCACTACAGCCATGCAGCAGGCGAATAGTATAATTAAGTTGCAGGATACAGATATGCGTGCGCAATATCTCGCAACTGCAGCTGCTAAACCATCTCTTCTGCTACAAGGTGCAACACCTCGTTTGATTGATGAGTGGCAAGATGCCCCTGTTATTTGGGATGCTGTTCGTACAATGGTGGATGAGCGACAAGCGGAAGGACAATTCATCTTAACGGGTTCTAATTCAGTTGATAAAACTCAGATACTTCATACAGGTAATGGACGCATTACCAAGATGCAAATGTTGCCTATGAGTTTATGGGAATCAAAAGAGTCAAATGGTTCTGTTAGTTTAAAAGAACTATTTGATAATCCCAATGAAGATATTGCAGCCATTTCTGATTTAGACTTGGTAGATTTGATTAAGGCTGCTTGTCGTGGGGGATGGCCAGCCTCGCTTCGCTTGAAAGATGAGAAATCGCGTTTGATGGTAGCAAAGAATTATCTTCAAACAGTTTGCTCGGAAGACATTAGCCATGTAGATGGAGTGCGACGCGATGAAAAACTAGCACGAACTATTCTTCGTTCCTATGCTCGCAACATCTCAACCTTGGCAAAGAAGACCACGATATTAGATGATGTGACCTCTGCTGAGAATATAACATGCTCTATTGATACTTTTAACGCGTATGTTGCGGCATTAGAAAAATTGTTTGTCATTCAAGATATGGATGCTTGGTGTCCTGCTATTCGCAGCAAGTCTGTGATTCGCAGTACGCCAAAACGCTGTTTTTGTGACCCAAGTATTGCTGTAGCAGCGCTTCAACTCTCCCCTCAAGCATTAGAATTGCAACTCAAAACATTTGGATTTATTTTTGAGCAGTTGTGTATCCGTGATTTAAAAGCATATACTTTTGATGTTGACACTCATGTAAGCTATTATCATGATCGCTATGATTTAGAGGCAGATGTGGTATTACATTTGTCGGATGGTAGATATGCATTGATTGAATGTAAGTTAGGTAGTAACGAAATTGAAGAGGGTGCAAAACATTTGTTGCAACTGAAGGAGCTTATTGTTGAACATAATCGGACGGAAAAGCAGAATCCTATTCGCGAACCAGATTTGTTAATGATTCTTACAGGCGGTAAATTTGCTACTCGTCGTGCAGACGGAGTGCATGTCGTGCCTATTGGCTGCCTAAAACCATAACAAGATGTATACACCCACGCGGGAAGTGTAGTGTTTGCTATGCTTCCCGCGTGGTTTTTTTTTGAAGAAAGTTTTCGTATGCTGAAAAATCGCTTGCGATTCACAATGCGATTAATCGTTCGAGCCCATTGGGCGAGATAAGACGATTGTGCCGAAAGTGAGTACCTTTATAGATATATCACAATTCTTATTTATTTCGAAACCTATTCATCATCTAATTCTTTGCCCTGGTGGGTCTTGCGTTGTTCTAATAAATATACACCCAACAATGCTAAAGCAGAGAGAGGTTTGAGCCAATTGATAAAGATATTTGTGCGGAAACCAATTACATGGTCGGTTATCAAGACATGTACAAAAGAGATGGATATGAGAAGTAATATAGTTCCTACGCCAATTGCAATTGATAGACCACTAATGCCTAAGCGTTTGGCTGCAAAAGTATTTGTTGGCTTTAGAAAAGCGAATTGCCATAGCCAAGCTGTTATAAGCAAAAGCATCACATAACGCAACCACTCGAAACCATACCACCAGAAGTAAAGCATGCCATTAATGTATACAGAAGAAATGCTAAATATATTGCAAAACAATACGATGAATAATACACTGACAATCACTCTTACTTGCCAGAGTAGTGAGTTGGGAAAGACGGGAATTTGTTTGCGATTGATAAAGATTGAAATGCCTAGTAGCAACATACTGACGAGTAATAAAGAGGTGCACGCATAGGATAGTACAAAATACTTATCCATATGCAAAATCACATCCTTGTACAATAGTGTTTGTGCAAAAATTACAAACGCAGTATAGATGGAAATTGCTACCGCAGCGAAAAGGGATGAGTGTTTGAGAGATAGTTTCATAATGTTTTAATTTATTGGTTTAATATTTCAATTGCGTGTTGTGCATTGGATTGGGTGAGACCATAAAACCATTGATTATAATAAGATGGTCGTATTGGTCGGTATTGAATAGTCCGAATGTGTTAGGTAAAAAGATGAAGCAAGAAAAAGTTTTACAGAAGAATTGCATTATATTTCATTCATATAAATGTGTTTATATATACATTCTCTATTGGGTATTTCTGCTATATCTGTGATTACAAATGAAGTATTCGGTAAGAAATTAACTTGGTTTTCTTCTTCGTGATTATATATTTTAAATATACTATGTGCCTTGGTTTGAGATTTTGGAAGTGGAGTTATTATATATCTATTTGTATCCTTATCCCAATTATCGCATGTTGTTGTGAGACTATGCGGGCAAGTATAGTGTTGACCTCTTTTAAAATCTATCTTATCTTCAGAAACGCAAAAACGATATAATATAGTTCCCGTAAATGTAGGAGATTTTGCTATCAAAGAATAAAGACATGATTGCATTTCTTGAACAATTATAGGTGGTTCATATTTTCCCCAATAGTCATTTCTAAAATATTGAGACATGAAACCCTCGAATGATAATAACATCAGTAATTCTGCATCTGTAAACTTCAAAACACTCGTATTTAGTTTTTCCCTTAAATCATGTATTGTTGGATAAACTTTATTAAATAGATTTTGTTCTAAGAATGAAAGTGGATCGTCAATATTGGATGGAACGATTCCGAGATCAGGAAGAAAACACAAGTCTTGATTGTCTTTTCTCATCTCGATGTACTTCTTTTCTTCTTCCAAGAAATATTCTATTGGTTTTAAATTGCACATAGCTGTGTAATAATTACGGTACAAAATTATGATTTTTTTCTCAAATATGCAAGTAAATCTAACCTTTTTCGATTTCAGCAACTAAAACTCCATACTTTGAGCTAGTACACCTCAAAGATATGGAGTTTCAGAATAATAAACGAGAACGCAGTGCATTCGTAGTAAATATTCTTACTCTATATTAGTTTTTAAAGAAAATAAGATATACTACAACGATTATAGTGGCAATAACAAATATCATAACCAATAATGTTATTTAAACAACCAATATAAAACAAAAATGCAACAAACAATAACGATGAAGGCCCACATGATTATTAATTCATCTTTCTAATAATCATAACGGCGATAATAATTGCAGGTACAATAATTGCTACCCATCCCATAAGTGATTCGAACATATTTTACTACACTAATTTGTGTCGTGCGCAACCTTTTACTTGCCTACTCTTTGTCGGATTTTCGGCATCCTCCGTTGGTTAATTATTTAATTTATTGTTTGTTAATGTGATTTCGTGTATATACATAAAAAAGCGGGACTGCACTGTTGCTGTTCCGCTAATTGAGGCTCTGGTATTGCCCTATCTTCTGAACAAGCAACACCGAAGCCCACGCCGATATGTACGCATGCGCACACCTATACTTTTAAGTGTACGGAGATAGATATACACATCCCGAGGACATCAAAATGCTGCGATGTCTTGGAAGATATTTGAATTTACCAGATTCCAATTAGCCAAGAACAAAGCGCGTTTGACGCCATTATTATGTCTGTAATTGCCCACCCATAGATAGTTAACAATTAATAGTTACTATTTCACTATCTTTCCCAAGCGTGGGCTAATTACGGCTGCAAAGATACAACTTTTTTCTGAAAGTACCAAAATAAAAATGCCATTTATGCGAAATTTTGCATAAATGGCAGGGGGGATAACGCTATATTAAATATGTTATGCATCGCCTTTACGATGCTGGTTGTTCATAGGCTGAATGTTTGGTTTCGATTACAATGAGACTATTAGAAAAATAATTATAATTAATCTACAATTTATTTACCAATACAAACTACATCGTTGATTTAAATATTTCTCAATAGCTGGTATATCGCCAGTTAATTTAAACATATCTATACTAACTGCTTGTAAACCACAATTTTTTAAACGTTTCATTTTATAAAGTTTGACTTTATTCAATGATAACTTTTGAATCATATATACAACCTCCATTATTTTTTCATTCTTCATATTACATCCTAAATAGATACTCTTAATAATGTTGTTGTTTAATTTAATGACCTGTTTTCCTCCTAAAGATATAATAATACGAAACTCTCTTTCATGTTCCCAAACAGTTGTTTTCTTAAAATATTTGCTTGTAGCATTAATATTACTATCTCTTTCAAAAAATAAATTTCCAGGAGAACCATCAGGTCCTATCTTATATTCAATGCTTGATCCTGCCAAACGTTTGAGATAAATATTTTGAAGAAAATAGACAATTTCCTGTTCTGATTGTTCTTTTAAAAAAGTATTATTTATTAATTCGACATCTTGAATTGTAAAATATGTTTCTGCTAGTTGAAGATAATTGTCGTTTAATGAAGAAGTTCGAACTTTTGGCTTTAATTTGTAGTTATTATCATCGAACAATTGTTTAGTGGTTACATAATCTATATTATTTACGAAACCTACCACTAACTGACGAATGATTTGTGTCACATCATATTCAATGCAAAATCCTTCATTATTGGTATAATACCCCCACATCAAGGAATCTGCGTGGTTGGTCGTCAGGCATAAAATGCCCACTTTTTCTAACTGACGTTTGTAAACTTCGTATTTATCTGTGTCATCCTTTTGTAGACTTATAGAAAGCCTTTCAGTTTCTTTATCACTATATCCCAACTCTTGCAATTTTCGACACAACCAATTTACCCCCTTCTTGTTGACTTTCTCTTTAGAATTATTTATAACATCTCGTTGACAATCACAAGGATCATTGAAGTCAAAAGGCGTTGCTAAATACACTTCTCCACTTAATCTTTTTTCATTTAATGTACTATCATATCCATAGTATTTAAATAATTGAGGAGGCAGATTAAGCAAATCATAAATCACAGGTTGTCTCTCGTGTTTATTCATATGTACTTTATTTTAATCATTGAGGTTAAGAGTTTGTGTCTAGTAATACACTATATCATCTCATACTCAATTGCTGCAACACATTGCCAATCGTTTCGCAATGGATGATTGGGGTGTCGGTTGTGGAGCGTTGGCGGGCAAGAAGCGTCCTAACTTAACTGCAGAAAGCATCTTCTCCACAAAAGGCTCTACATTAATCAAGTCCACGCTCATATCGCCATGAGTGAGGTTGTATAATTCATCGGCCGCAGAACGCGAAATCTGCATTACGCCACTCATATCCAACAAATAAGAATCAGCAGCATTCAATGATGCAGCCAATCGTTCTACCATTTGGCGAGTGTGGAGTTCGGCTCCAAACTTCTCTTGTATGTTAATAATCTGTTTCATAGTCAACTTGTATATGTGTATAAATTAAAGTTATTAGGCAGTCAGATGGTGCTTTTGCTTGTATTGTTCAATGCAAAAAGAGATAAAATATGAGATTTCGTTGCTGCGCATGTCAATTCTTCTATATATTCGACTGCAAAGATACAACAAAAATTGCACATACGCAAGAAAATACCGAAAAATATCGTCTAAAAAGAGTACATTCTTTATTTTTGGAGAAGTAATAGGACTATCGTGTCTTACCAGATACCTGGTATGAGCCGCCAGCGGACGCGCTGCTGGTATTCGGTATATCCAGGTAATCCTGCCGCCAGTACCTGCTCCTCGTTGTAGATGCGTCGAATAATCAGCACGGGATATACGCCAAAAACCAACAATGCCCAAGTAGAACCCAATACGATGGGCATAGAGAGGAACATGAGCAAGGTGGCTGTGTACATGGGATGACGCACAATGCCATATAATCCGGTGTCGATAAGTTGTTGATTTTCTTGCACTTCAATCGTTCTGGATAGGTAGGCGTTTTCGCGCAATACTTCGGCATATAGCGCATACCCGATAAGGAAAGTTACGGAACCGAGGATACTCACCCAAGAGGGTAAACTATCCCACGCAAAGCGATGGCTCAAACCGCATACCACAAAACCAACTATAAACATCAATCCCGAAAGGGCTACTACATGTTTTTGTGTCTGCTCTTTTTCCTTGTTGTTCAGTCGTTTGGCTAATAATTCGGGCGTTGAGATTAATAGCCAGATACCCATGCTGAGCATAGGCACGAATAGCAAGCCTATGAATAGCCACGCCTGCCAATACTGCCATGTTCCTGCCGGCCAGAAGAGCAGCAAACCAATCATGGCGATACCGCATAGGAGTTTGCATAATCCGCTAATAATCAATTGTCCTTTTTTCATATGGTGTTTTGAGTGTTTTTGAGTCTTTCTCTTAGTATGGCTTGTATGAATGTGCGAAGGGTTTTGTATTGTTTGCGTCTTTTGATGGAAGAGTTGGGAATGGGGGTTGTGTCAAAAGGTGCTTCTGGATCTGGTTTTTTAGCTTGTGCTAAGTATCGTTTTTGGAAGTCAGCCAATTGTGCTTGTAGTTGCATAACTTCTTCGTGCTGCTCTGGTGTCATTGCAGCCAGTTCTTCTTCGGTGTATGATGAAGAGTTGATGATTTCTGCCGCAAGATGGCTGATGTTTCCAAATAGATTGATGTTGGCGAGTTCGGCGCCTTTTGGTGGGTTCTTTTTGTAGTTTCTTGGGTTCATGATAGGATAAGACTCAGTTGGTCCTTCAAAGAGTACTTTTCCGTTAGGTGCTCGGAACTTTTTCTTTCTTAGAATTGTTTTTTCTCCGTACTTCCCGGTCATTTCATCAACGGGAGCGATAAATGTAACTTGAGACATAAATTGGTATGAATTTTGTGGTTAATATTTGTGATAAATCTGTCTTTTCAATAGTATAGAAATTCCTTTTCTCCTATATTATTTTCCTCTATATTTCAAGATAATAATGGGTGTATCACGCGGCTATATCCCGTGAACATCCCGTGAATCACCCGCGTCGATAGAACAAACCGATGCAAAGATAGTACTTTTTTTTGACATGTGCAAATTTGTGGGGGGTAGAATATGTGTTTTTTTTAAAAAAAGGACCACAAGTGTCCTATTAAATTTGTAAATAAACCTAAATAAATACTGCCGTTTGATAATTCGTAATTATTGGAGTAACATTTTTTATTAGTTAACCAAAAACGACGAACCCACCACCGCTATGCTTCAAAAACAGCAAGGCTATTGCTGGGGATAAATTTCTAGAGTTCTAGATTTTTAGATTTCTAGCCCAACTAGAAGAACTAGTCCAATTAGATAAACTAGAAAAGACCGCTATGCTGTTAGAGGTTAGAATAATAAGGTCTTTAAGGTCCTTAGGGACTCTAAGGACTCTAAGGACGATGTACGATGTATGATGTTAGATTTTCTAGCCCAACAAGCCGATCTAGATAAAATAGCCCATCTCAAAATAAAGATTTTTTCTTTTTAGACGATATTTTCGTTATTTTCTTGCGTATTTCAAAAAAATATTGTAACTTTGCACGCTTTTTCGTGTGCAAGCGACTACGCACGCATATATACCATAAAAAAGTTCACAATGATAGATTACATCAAAGGCATATTAGCAGAACTAACACCCACCGTGGCAGTCATCGAAGCTGCTGGCGTAGGGTACGCTATAGAAATCACACTCCCTACCTACTCTTCATTGGTAGGCAAAGAGGCGGATGAACAAGTACAAAGGGACAATGTACAATGTACAAAGGGCAGCGGAGAGTTGGTAAAACTCTTCATCACAGAAATCATCCGCGAGGATGCACATGAGTTATATGGTTTCAAAGACCGCATCGAACGACAGCTATTCGAGATGCTCATGACCGTAAGCGGCGTAGGTGCGTCCACCGCTCGCATGATCATGTCCGCCTATTCGCCTACTGAACTGCGCACACTCATCGCCACCGGCAACGCCAAAGGGTTGGCGCAAGTAAAAGGACTCGGACCGAAGACCGCACAACGCATCATCGTCGATCTCAAAGACAAAGTCATCAAGTTAGACCTCGGAGCCAATCCAACCGAACTGCCTATGGACTTTGTGGACACTACTCCTGACAGCGCTATCAAGCAAGAAGCCATCAGCGCGCTCACTATGCTTGGTTTTGCAGCCGCAGCAAGCGGAAAAGTGGTAGATAAGATACTCAAGGCAGAACCTACGCTCAGCGTTGAGTTGGTTATCAAGCAAGCATTAAAAATGCTCTAAAAACTGAAAAGAAAGCTTCTACATATTATCTTCTTATCACTGGCACTCCTGTCAGTTCCTTCGGTGTATGCGCAAAAGACACTCAAAGAGTTAGTTGCGGAAGAGAAAGCACGCAAAGAGGCGGAGGCGAAAAGGCGCGAAAGCGAGGAGGCGAAAAGTCAAGAGGCAAGAGCGAAAAGTCAAGAGGCGGATAGGCGAACAGGCGAGGAGGTGACGCCTGAAGAGGCGGCGGATATAGTGACGCTCACCGACTCCGCTATTTGGGCACCTACCCAAGTGAGACAACTCGGCGCACAGAACTACGGCGAGTTAACCACTCCACACTCATCACTTGACCTCAACGACCCGGAAAATATCAAGACAAGCGTGGAGTACCAACCAGAGACGGGTACTTATGTTATACGCACGCGAGTGGGCGAGACAGACATCACCACGCCTTATCTACTCACACAAGAGGAATATAACCAGTACGCCGAGCGACAAATCATGCAACGCTACTGGCAGCAGAAAATAGGCGAGGTAGAGCATAACAACGAGAAGAAATTCGACATCACCGATATGAAGTTTAACATCGGTGCAGCCGATAAAGTGTTCGGTCCCGGTGGTGTACAACTCAAGATGCAAGGTTCGGCAGAACTGCTCTTCGGTTTCAAACACCAATACATAGCCAATCCATCCCTTACTCTACGCGCGCGAAACAATAACATCTTTGACTTCGACGAGAAGATACAAGTGAGCGTGCAAGGTAAAGTGGGACAGAAACTCAATTTCAACCTCTCTTACAACACCGAGGCTTCGTTCTCTTTTGACCAACAGAACCTCAAGCTGAACTACAAAGGCGAGGAAGACGACATTATTCAGTCTATCGAGGCGGGTAATGTAACGATGGACCTGCCTTCCTCTCTCATCCGCGGTAGTCAAGCACTCTTTGGTATCAAGACCAATCTCCAGTTTGGCAAACTGAAGATACAAGCCCTTATCTCGCAGCAGAACAGTGAGGCGCAGACCGTAAGCAGCAAAGGCGGTGCGCAGATGACCAAATTCGAGATTTCTGGCGATATGTACGATGAGAACCGCCACTTCTTCCTTTCTCATTTCTTCCGTGACAACTACGAAAGCGCCATGGCGTCCGTACCATACATCGCTTCGGGCGTGACCATCAATAAGATTGAAGTATGGATTACCAATAAGCGCGCCAACTATGACCAAGCGCGTAATATCATTGCCTTCACCGACCTTGGTGAAAGCAGTACGCATACACAAAACACCTCGTGGGGCGGCGTGCCTAACAGCGCACCAGACAACAACGCCAACGGACTATACGCTGCTATACGCGCTACCGGATTCCGTGATTTCCAACAGACCAGTACCGCGCTCGAAGGACTGAACGGAATGGAAGGAGGAATAGATTTCGAGAAGATTGAATCCGCACGACTGCTCAGTAGCAGCGAATATACACTCAATAGCGCATTGGGATATATCTCCCTCAAGTCCGCACTCAACCAAGACGAAGTGCTCGCTGTGGCATACGAATATACCTATAACGGCAAAGTGTATCAAGTGGGTGAGTTCTCTACCGATGGCAGTGAAGAACTGCGTGCACCGAATGCGATAGCGCTCAAGATGCTTAAATCCAGTGCCAACGCGCCCGATAAGAAAGGACGAGGCACATGGGACCTCATGATGAAAAACATCTACTCGCTCGGTGCCACAAGCATCAATGCCGAGAAATTCGAACTATACATCACCTACCGCAACGACTCCGTCGGTACGGAAATGCAATACCTAAACGAAGGACCTATCAACGGCAAACAACTATTGCGCGTGATGAACCTTGACCGCTTGGATATGAAGAACAACGCTTCCCCAGACGGACGATTTGACTTTGTGGAGGGACTCACTATCTATGCTTCCAACGGCAAGATTATCTTCCCTGTCCTCGAACCATTCGGCAGTCACCTCGCTGCACAATTAGGAAATGACACACGACTCGTCAATAAATACTGCTTCCCCGAGTTGTACGACTCCACTCTCATCGTTGCACAAGAGTTAAGCGAGAAGAATAAGTTCCACCTCACCGGTAAATACAAAGGTACTAACGGCAGCGAGATACGCCTTGGTGCGATGAATGTGCCACGCGGTTCAGTCACCGTCACAGCCGGCGGTGCCACACTCATCGAGAATGTGGACTACACCGTGGACTACACCATGGGAACAGTCACCATCCTCAATACATCTATCCTCGAATCGGGTACCAATGTGGATGTTAAGTTAGAGAACCAGTCCACTTTCTCCATGCAGCGCAAGTCGCTCTTCGGCGCACACCTCGAATATGAGTTCAGCAAAGACCTCGTCATCGGCGGTACTATCATGCACCTGCGCGAGCGACCTATGACAACCAAAGTGAATACGGGTTCTGAACCACTCGCGAACACTATCTGGGGCGTGAATGGTAGTTGGAAAACAGAAATGCAATGGTTGACCAACGCCATCGATAAGATTCCTTGGATAACCGCCACCGCTCCTTCCACTTTCCAAATCAATGCCGAGTTTGCGCACCTCATCCCTGGACACACGAAAGATGTGGGTTCTGTCGGCACGGCGTACATAGACGATTTCGAAGCTACCACAACAAACATCGATGTACACTACCCCAGTTATTGGTTCTTGGCTTCCACCCCGTATGTATTTGATGAGTCCAAAGACATCAATCAACCCACATACAACAAGAACCGCGCACACCTATCGTGGTACACCGTGGACCCTATCTTCGGGCATTCGCAAAATAACACACCTGTACACATTCAAAATGACCTCGCTGCACTCAGCGACCACCGCACGCGTATCGTGTATCAAGATGAGATATACCCTAATCGTCAAAACGCAACAACGGTAGATACCAAACTGCCTATCCTCAACCTCTCTTATTACCCGGACGAGCGCGGACAATATAATATCTCCGCAGACCAAATAGGTACAGATGGTCACCTCACCAACCCTAAGCAACGCTGGGGAGGTATGATGAGACGATTAGATAACACCGACTTTGAGAAAGCTAATATAGAGTATATCGAGTTCTGGCTCATGGACCCCGCACTCACCAACCCAGAGGGATATGACGGGGAGATGTATATCAACCTCGGCGACATCAGCGAAGATATACTACGAGATGGCAAGAAAGCTTTTGAGCACGGCATGCCTATCTCCGATGCAGACCTTGGACGCGTGGACTCTACTATCTGGGGCTATGTGCCACGCACCACCTCTACTGTCACCGCCTTTAGTAATGAAGAGGGCGCGCGCACACGACAAGATGTCGGTTTGGACGGACTCAGCAACGCGCAAGAGAAGACATGGCCCGCTTACAGCCAATATATCCAAGCACTTGAGCAACGCGTGGCACCCGATGTGCTGACCGCTTGGCGAAGCGACGATTTCTCTCCTATCAACGACCCCGCCGGAGATAATTTCCACTATTATAGAGGCAGCGACTACGATAGAGACGAAGTGTCTATTCTTGACCGATACAAGCATTACAACGGCACCGAAGGCAACTCGCCTGCCACAGAGCAGCAGACTGAATCCTACGGTACTGCCTCCACACTCACACCCGATGTGGAAGATATCAACCTTGATAACACACTCAACGAGTACGAGAAATACTACCAATACAGAGTGCTCCTGCGCCCCGACATGATGGAAGTGGGACGCCAGCATATCACCGAGAAGAAAATAAGCAAAGTAACGCTCCCTAACGGTCAGACACAAGATGTAACTTGGTATCAATTCAAGATTCCATTGCGCGGCGATAGCGCGAGTGTGCAGAAGATAGGTTCCATCCGCAACTGGAAATCTATCCGCTTCATGCGTATATACCTCACCGGTTGCAGCCAAGAGACCCACCTGCGTTTTGCTACCATGGACCTTGTACGCGGCGAATGGCGTCAGTACACACGCGATCTCGCACCTGTTGGCACACCTGTTAACACCGGCGCCTCTATTGATGTGCAGACTGTAAACATAGAAGAGAACTCTACACGCACACCTATCAACTATGTGCTACCTCCGGGTGTGAGCCGTCAGACCGACCCGGGACAAGCACAACTCATCGCACAAAACGAACAAGCAATGGTGCTGCGCGTGATGAACCTCAGTCCGCACGACGCACGAGCAATGTACAAAAACACAGGCTACGACATGCGCCAATACAAGAACCTACAGATGTTCGTACACGCCGAGCAGATGAGTGCATTGGACCCCGAACTGAGAGACGGAGACCTCACTTGCTTCATCCGTTTGGGTTCGGACCTACGCAATAACTACTACGAATACGAAATACCTCTCAAACTGACAGAGCCGGGATTATATAACAATAATAACGAACGCGACCGCGAGGCAGTATGGCCTACGGAGAATATGTTTGATTTCCCACTCTCCGCACTCACCAACGCCAAGGTAGCGCGTAACAAAGCCAAACGCGCAGGTAATGCCGGCGTGGGCAACACCATTCCATACACTATTTACGACGATGAGAATGGTAAACCACAAAACCGTATTACCGTCTTGGGTAATCCTACCCTCGAAGAAGTTTCTTCTATTATGATAGGTGTGCGTAATAACGGACAGCACGAAGCCACAGGCGAAGTATGGGTGAACGAGTTACGCCTTTCGCAATTCAACGAGCAAGGCGGTGTGGCTGCTATGGCCAACGCTTCTCTCTCACTCAGCGATATCGCACAAGTCAATGTGGCAGGACGATTAGAAACAGCAGGATATGGTTCTATCGAATCGAATGTGCTCGACCGCAACATGGAGAACTTCTACCAATTATCCGTCAGCGCTGCACTCGAAGGTGGTCGTCTCTTCCCTGAGAAAGCAAAGATACAAATGCCGCTCTATGTGTCATACAGCAACGAAACCATCTCACCCGACTTTGACCCACTGGATACAGATATCAAGTTGTCAGAGACCTTAGACACCTACGATACACAGGCAGAACGAGACTCCATCAAGCAAATGTCTAACACCGTGCATGAGTCCACTTCCTTCTCTATTAGCAATATGAAGGTCAACATACACTCCAAGAAACGAGATATGTTCTACGACCCCGCTAACTTCTCCATCTCTGCTTCCTATAACAAGCAAGCAGAACACTCGCCAGAGATGGAGACGAACTACACGACCGACCAAAAAGGTTCATTCCAATATGCGTACTCCTTCAACCCCAAACCATGGGAACCATTCAGCAAGGTAGAGAAAGTACAGAAAGTGAAGTTCCTCAAAGAGATGAATTTCTACTACCTGCCACAGTCATGGGCATTCAGCACCAACATGCATCGTACCTTCTCACACATGAAAATGCGTGACCTCGCAGGTAGTGCCGCCAATAACATGGACCTCACCTTCAGCAAAGACTTTACTTGGGACCGCAATGTGGATATCAAGTATGACCTCACGAAAAACATTAAGTTCTCCTTCCAATCGGCTATGAACGCCATCATTGACGAAGGCAAATACACACCAGAGATACTCAATGGCCGTTATTTCGATGACGAATTTAACCATGACCAGTACGAGGCGTGGAAAGACACCATCCAACGCTCATTGGCTAAGTTCGGTTCGCCATACACCTATCAACAGATTTTCACAGCCAGCTGGAATGTGCCGTTCAACCGTATCCCGTACCTTGAGCCTCTCACAGCCAACGCATCATATAATGCTAACTATAACTGGAATAGAACCGCATCCACTACAGAAGGAGTCGATTACGGCAACACCGTTAGTTCATTGCAGTCATGGCAAGTGGACGGAGGTATTAACTTCGAGCAATGGTACAATAAGTCCAGTTACTGGAAGAAAATGACGCAACACTACACTGGACGCGGCTCAAGACGCAACTTCAAACCCAAGACATTCACGCAGACAGTTGCACTCAAGAAAGGGGAAGCCACTGAAGTAACACACCGCCTCAATAGCGAACTACTCACTGTCCTCGTCACGGACTCGGTGGGCAAGAAGATACCTGTGAAATTCAAGCCCGCAGGCAATACTAAGGTGACCATCACCCCTGCTGCTGATTGCGCGCAAGCGAATGTGAGCATTACCACGCGCAACCCGAATGAGAAAACACCCGCACAAATAGCAGGCGATATGTTTGCATATGTAGGTACTATGTTCCGCCGATTGCAAATAACCTACCGCGAGACAAACTCTATGACACTCCCTGGTTTCGAACCAGAAGCTGGGTTTATGGGACAACGCAAGACCGAAGGAGGTTACGCCCCAGGTTACGACTTCGCCTTTGGTTTTATTCCTAATGACATGGTAGAGAGAGCCAAAGAGCAGGGATGGCTATCAGGCGATACATCCATCGTGCAACCCGCTACGCGTGCGCACACTTCAGACCTCGACATCAAACTCACACTTGAACCACTACCTGGATTCAAGATACAACTCAACGGAAAGCGTTACATGGCGCAGTCCAACTCCATCATATACTCCTACGACCAGTTACAAGAGACTATGACGGGTTCGTTCAATATCACACAATGCGCTCTGGGAACAATGTTCAGCCGCGTAGGAAACCAAGAAGAGAACTTCGCAAACTCTACCTATGACCAATTCCTCGCTAATAGAGAACTATTAACCGGACGCATACAAGAGCAATACAACGGTACTGTCCTTCCTTCCAATGGATTTATGAGCAATATACCCATGGGCACGACCTACGATCCTGCTAAGCACGGACGCGTAAGCAATAACTCCGCCGATGTATTGGTTCCTGCCTTCTTGGCTGCATACACAGGCAGAGATGCCTCCAAAATGAACCTCAATCCATTCTTGAGCATTCTACAAATACTACCTAACTGGTCAGTCACCTACGACGGATTGGGTAAGATTCCATGGATGAAAGAGCACTTCAAATCCATCACCCTTACGCACGCTTACACTTGTAAGTATGCAATCGGTTCGTATGGCAGCTACTCCACTTGGGTAGGAGCAGATAATGACAACAAGATGCTTGGTTTCGTACGCGATGTAACAACCGACATGCCACGCCCATCTTCTGCATACGACATTAGTAATGTGACGCTCACCGAAGCGTTCGCCCCACTCATCGGACTCAATATGACGATGAAAAACTCATTGAGTCTCAAAGCCGAATACCGCAAGCAGCGCAACCTCGCACTCAATGTGACCAGCGTACAACTCACCGAAGGACACACCTCTGAATTCGTCATCGGAGCAGGATACACCATCAAGAACCTCAACTTCATCGCTAAGAAGAAAGATGGAGGACAAAAGAAAGTAAGTAACGACCTCAAACTGCAAGTGGATGTGTCTTACAAAGATGTTAAAATGCTCCTACGCAAAGTAGAAGAGGGTATTACACAAGCTTCGTCTGGAAACAAAGTATTGGCAATTAAGATATCTGCAGATTATGTATTGAGCCAGAAAATCAACTTGCAGTTATTCTATGACCACCAAGGCACCACACCACTCATATCCAGCAGTTATCCTATCAAAGCAGATAATATAGGACTGAATATCAAATTGATGCTCACACGATAAACCTCTATTAGTATGTTTAAAGTCGGCATCATAGGACCAGAAGCAAGTGGAAAGAGTACTTTAGCCCGCTATTTATCCAAACGATACAACGCACTCCTTATACCCGAATACGCGCGCGAGTATGTGGAGACAGAACGCATACGCAGACAATCTAACCAACCTATTGAGGTTAGTTTTGATGAACTATGTATTATCGCCAAGCAGCAAATAGCGCAACTACAAACACTCACGCCCACAAACAACGAGGAGGTGGCAGTCTTTGATACTGAACTGATTGTGACGAAAGTGTGGTTTGAATACGCCTTTGAGAAAGTACCTGACTGGTTGGAAGAGGCAATAAAAAAACATCCAATGGATGTCTATTTACTCACTTACCCGGATATAGAATGGACGCAGGATGGTGCTCGGTATAATGGAAGCGACGAGATTCGAATGGAACTCTACGAGCGGTACGAACGCGAGATACAGCAATTAGGCATTCCCTATTACATTATCACGCACCAAACCTAACCTTCTAACCGCCTAACCGTTTAACCTTCTAACCGCCTAACCGCTCTCTCGCCTTATCTTCCCATATCCTGCGAATCGAGAATAATCGTCACAGGTCCGTCATTGATAAAATCCACTTTCATATCTGCCCCAAAACGACCTGTTTCTACCTGCAAACCATATTCTGTACGCAAGTGCTGATTGAAATACTCATATAATGGTTCAGCCACTTCCGGACGCGCTGCGCGAATAAAACTCGGTCTATTCCCCTTGCGGCAATCCGCATAGAGAGTAAACTGGGATATAGAAAGAATAGAACCGTCCACCTCTTTGAGTCCTAAGTTCATCTTTCCTTCTGCATCTTCAAAGACACGCATCTGAGCCACTTTCTTTGCAAGGTAGTCAGCTTCCGCTGTTGAGTCTCCATCCGTAATACCTACCAAAAGGACAAAACCTTTACCTATCTGCCCTACTATATTTCCATCTATACGCACCTCTGCACGAGAGCAACGCTGCAGTACTATTCGCATAAGCTATATATTTAATACCTCTTTTACATAAAGAAAAATGCGTGTGAAAGGTGACTCTCTCAAACGCATTATAACTTCTCTGTGATCCATGCAGGATTCAAACCTGCAACCCCCACATCCGTAGTGTGGTACTCTATTCAGTTGAGCTAATGGACCCCTGTTGCTTCAAAAGCGGTGCGGACGAGACTCGAACTCGCGACCCCATGCGTGACAGGCATGTATTCTAACCAACTGAACTACCGCACCAAGGATGTAACTTTTGCAACAAAATGTATTTAGAACATATACTCTTTTCCAAAAGCGAGTGCAAAAGTACTGCTTTTTTTTGACATGACCAAATATTTTGGCATTTTTTTTTCAAAAATATGCATTTTTACTCTTTTGCATAGCCTGATGAGCCACTCTTTGAACTATTCTACGCTGTTTTGAGGTCATTTCTGCATTTTTATAGCGAATATGTCGCACATCTTTTCCTGTCAAGAATTCATACCACACAGCCGCAGCTGTATATCTACCATAACTATAATTCAAATGATAACCATCCCTACAGAAAGTATCGCCTAAACATGTTGCACGCCCTAATTGGATAGCCGTTCCACAAGGAATTAAAAGCATAGAAGGATAATCTTTTTTCACCTCATGCATACAAGCCATAATACTATCATACATCAGCTGCTGATCCTTATTATAGCGTGAGTAATCAGGATGCTTGGCGTCCTGACTATAAGCCCAAGTCTGCATCCAACACAACTGTGCTTGTGGTTGATGAGACTTTATGGTATCCACAAGCATCGCTAACCATGGTTCATAGCTAGAACGAATACCACTATCATGGCTCGCTTGCTGTAAGGATATATAATCATACTCCGTCAATCGCAATGCCTGCAAAAGGGATATCGTGTCACGCACCTCGCGAGGAACAGCATTCGTACATATTCGATGTGAATAGACCATAGAATCGCTTCTCATAAAGCGTGCATGTTGTTCCAAAGAGCAACCTCCATAGTACAGATTATGTATCTCCACCTCTACATTGGTTTCCTGACACATCGGGATCAACTCTTGCTCTACTGCATCCCATGAGAAACTATTTCCAATGCATAAGACACGAATAACTAATACTATCAAAAATCTCATCCTTACACCATTTTAATGCGCATCCAACCAATTCATTCCCACTCCACATTCTGCAATGAGTGGAACAGACAAATGTACTGCATTCTGCATCTCTGTCACTACAATCTCCTTTACTATATCCACCTCATCCAATGGTACATTAAAATTTAACTCATCATGTACCTGCATAATCATCTGCGTCTTTAATCCCTCATCTTTTAATCGACGCCAAATAGACACCATCGCCATCTTGATGATATCAGCTGCCGTTCCTTGAATAGGTGCATTAACGGCGTTACGCTCTGCAAACGAGCGAACAGTAGCATTATGCGATAATATGTCTGGCAAATAGCGTTTTCTACCAAAGAGCGTCTCTGCATACCCTTTATGGCGCGCTATTTCCTTCTGCTGTTCAATATATTTCACCACGCGAGGAAAGGCCGCAAAATAGTCATCTATCAATTGCTTAGCCTCCGTACGAGAACAGTCTAACTGCTGCGCCAAACCAAAAGCAGAGATACCATAAATAATTCCAAAGTTTGCCGTCTTTGCCTTACGACGCTCGTCCTTGCTGATCTCTTCAATCGGTTTTCTAAATATACGCGCGGCTGTTGCTGCATGAATATCCTGATTGGCACGGAAGGCCTCTAACATATGTTCATCTTGACTCAAATGTGCCATAAGACGAAGTTCTATTTGGCTATAATCGGCGCTCAAGAACATACACCCCTCATCCGCTATAACAGCCTCTCGTATCATCCTTCCTCGCTCTGACCTAATCGGCAAATTCTGGAGATTAGGGTTACTGCTTGACAAACGCCCTGTTGCTGTCACCGTTTGATTATATGTAGTGTGTATCTTGCCATCTTTCTCGCTGATATAACTTGGCAAAGTGGAGATATAAGTAGATATTAGTTTTTTCAATTCTCTATATTCTAAAATCAAACCAACCACTTCATGTCTATCCTTCAATCCCACCAGAACCTCCTCCGAGGTAGTATACTGACCTGTCTTTGATTTCTTCGCCTTGCTGTCTAATTTCAGTTGCTCAAAGAGCAACTCTCCCACTTGCCGTGGACTATTGATATTGAATTGTGTCCCTACGGATGAATAAATACGCTGCTCTAATTCATTTAACTCTGCCGTAAGCTGCATCTCTCCTTGACGCAGTTTTTCCACATCAACCCGCACACCAGCGTTCTCCATCTCCTTTAAGATAGAAACCAATGGCAATTCCACTTCATTGTACAAAGTCCACAAAGCCACATCCGACTTCAATGCATTCCAATCTGGTTCTTTCATTGGATTGTATGCCACCTCCGGATTAAGCAGATACTGACATAAGCGCGCCTCCATCTCTTCTTGTGGCGAACGTTGAGGGAGCGTTGTTGCATTTGTCTGGTATTCATCTTCTAAATCTGCGAATAAGTCCAATACTCCCGTTTCTACTTTTTGTTTCTTGGCTTGCTTCTTGGGTTCTGGTTGCGCAGATGGTGTTAATTTCTTTAGCAATGATGTGAATTCGAGTTCTGTGTACAATGCAACCAAACCATCCATATCTGGTTCCTTGCGAAGCAATAGTTGCTCATCCAGTGCAATTGGCACATCTGTCCGTATCGTAGCCAAGAAGCGAGAAAAGCGAATATTCTCCACTTGCGTTTCTATCTTCTGTTTTAATGCACCTTTGATTTGGTCTATCTGCGCCAATATGCCGTCAATAGAACCAAATTGCTGTAGCAGTGACACAGCTGTCTTTTCCCCTACACCTTTACATCCAGGTATATTGTCACTCGCATCACCCATCAAACCCAATAAGTCTATCACTTGAGATTGATGTTGTATTCCATATTTATCGCATACCTCTTGGGGACCTAACACTTCAAAACCACCCGTATGGCGCATACGATACATAAATATATGCTCAGATACCAACTGTCCGTAGTCCTTGTCAGGCGTAGCCATATACACCTCAAATCCGGCATTCTCTGCTTGTTTAGCTAAAGTACCTATTACATCATCCGCCTCAAACCCCGGCACCTCCAATACGGGTATATTCATCACATCAAGTAGTCGCTTGATAATTGGCACAGCACGGCGTATATCTTCTGGAGTTTCCTCACGCTGAGCCTTATATTGCTCGTATGCTTCATGACGGAAAGTAGCACCATGTGGGTCAAAAGCAACACCTACATACATCGGATTAAGTTTGCGAAGCAAATCATCCAATGCGATTACGAATCCAAAGATAGCCGAAGTATTATCGCCCTTACTATTCATACGAGGAGCACGAATAAACGCATAATATGCACGATAAATCATCGCATAAGCATCAACTAATAGTAATGTCTTCATTATTTACCATTTTATTGGTTCTTGACCATATTGAATCAAATATTTATTTGCTGCACTAAAATGTCCACAACCATCAAAACCCCTATACACTGATAATGGCGATGGATGAGAAGTTTGTAGTACTAAATGTTTGCGTTTGTCTATAAATTTACCCTTACGCTGTGCATACGCCCCCCACAACATGAACACAATATGCTCTCGTTCTTGATTAAGGGCATGAATCGCCGCATCTGTTAGCTCTTCCCAACCTTTACCTTGATGGCTTCCCGCACAATGCGCCTCTACCGTCAAAGTCGCATTCAGTAATAATACGCCCTGCTCTGCCCAACGCTGGAGATTGCCACTCTGCGGCATAGCTATTCCCAAGTCACGATGAATCTCCTTGTAAATATTCACTAAAGATGGAGGAATCGGTACTCCTTCCGGCACAGAGAAACACAAACCCATCGCTTGACCTTCCTCATGATAAGGATCTTGACCTATTATCACTACACGCACCCTATCAAATGGGCACGAGTCAAATGCATTAAAAATAAGACCTGCCGGAGGGAAACACCGACGGGTCTTATATTGCTCACGCACATATTGCGTCAAGAGTTCGAAATAAGGTTTGTCAAACTCTGCCTGCAATACACGCTGCCATGAAGAATCAATACGAACATTCATAGTATATACGATTAGTCTACAATGAGCATTGCATCACCGTAATCGCCGAAACGATAACCTTCTTTTACTGCCTCTTCATATGCATGCATGGTTTCTTCATAACCAGCAAAAGCAGCCACCATCAACAACTGGCTCGATTGAGGCATATAGAAATTCACAAAGAAACTATTTGCCACCGTAAAACTATAAGGAGGATAGATAAACTTATTTGTCCACCCATCATATGCTTTGAGTTGACCATTCGTTCCTGCCACATGCTCCATTGCACGCATCACTTCTGTCCCCACAGCACACACGCGACGCATATTGTCATGCGCATTATTGACAGCTGTAGTCATCTCCTCTGGCAAAATAATCTGCTCTGACTCCATCTTGTTCTTAGTCAAATCTTCTACATCTATATCCTTAAATATACCCAATGACACATGACTAGTCATACATGTGGTCTCTATACCACATATCTCCATTCGCTTCAATAATTGTTTAGAAAAATGCATACCTGCAGACGGAGCAGCTACTGCTCCTACCTTGTCATCACTCGCCAATATTGTCTGGTAGCGCTCTGCATCCATCTCACGAACAGGCTGATCACCAAAAATATCTTCATAACGCGCTTGAGTATCTGCATCCATAGGACGATGAATATAACGAGGAAGAGGCGCATTTCCCAATGCATATAAACGCTGAACAAACTCCTCATTATCATAGTCAGTCAAAAAGCGGAATGTACGGCCGCGACTGGTAGTATTATCTATCACCTCTGCCACAATAGCCGGATCACCATCAAATGTTAACTTGTTTCCAATGCGTATCTTACGAGCAGGATCAACCAACACATCCCAATAGCGAGACTCATGATTTAATTCACGCAGCAAGAATACCTCTATCAAGGCATTCGTCTTTTCTTTATGACCATACAAGCGTGCAGGAAAGACCTTCGTATCATTAAAAACAAATAGGTCTCCCTCATCAAAATACTGCACTAAATCCTTCATCGTCTTATGTTCAATAGCACCCGTTTTGCGGTGCAAAACCAACAAGCGGGCATCATCGCGATAAGAAGCAGGGAATTGCGCAATCAACTCATCAGGCAGTTTAAACTTAAACTGGCTGAGTTTCATATCATTTGTCTTATACATATCCTATTCTTTCAGTTTTGATAAAAAATCATCTATTGTTAAACAATCCTTCACTTTTATATCACCTACTCGCGTACGACGAAGTGAAATCAAATAAGCCCCCGAACCCAAACGTTCACCAATATCCCGGGCCAAAGCACGGATATATGTTCCTTTTGAACATACAACTCGTATCCCCAATTGCATCTTTTCTGCATCAAAAAACAACACTTCTATTGCATCAATCACCAATAATTTTGGCTTTAACTCGACTTCTTGACCTTGTCTTGCTAACTCATATGCACGTTTCCCATTTACCCATACCGCCGAATACATAGGTGGTGTCTGCCATTGCTCTCCCATGAAAGTTGGTATAGTCTCGTCTATAAGCGATGCGGTTATCTGCTCCGTTGGAAATGTCGCATTAACGGGCTGTTCCATGTCATAAGAGGCTGTAGTTGCACCTAACTGTAAAATAGCCTCATATTCCTTTACATCATACTGCAATTGCTCTATCAACTTCGTCTTCTTTCCTGTACATACCACTACCACTCCTGTTGCCAATGGATCTAATGTACCAGAATGCCCCACTTTTAGTTTCTTCTGACCTAACTTCCTACATAAAGCATAGCGAATCTTAGCTACTAAATCAAATGATGTCCAATGAAGCGGCTTATCAAAAGCCAAAACTTCACCTTCTACAAAATCCCACATTTTGCAAATTATATAATAGTAACTATAATAGTTGAAATACCTACTATTGCACAATAGAGCGCAAACCAAATCAATCGCTGGCGACGAACAATCTCTATCATAAACTTACAAGCAAAACAACCTGTAACGAACGCTGCCATAAATCCCACAATAGCAGGAACTATTTCTAATGACCCGATACTAGCACCTCCTAATAAGTCTATCACATCCAATAATGCTTCGCCCAATATAGGTATCAATACCATTAGGAAAGAGAATTGAGCTACACTCTCTTTTTTCACGCCACACAGTAAACCAGTAGCGATAGTAGTACCAGACCTACTTAAACCTGGCAAGACAGCAAAAGCTTGCGCTATTCCAATAATGATAGCATCCTTATATCCTACCTCATGCCCTTGACCTTGACGCTTATTCTGCAACCATTCACTCAGGGACAACAATAATGCCGTTAACACAAGACATATTCCTACTAAAAGCAGCCCCTCACCAAATAAACTTTCCACCTCTTCTTTAAAGAATACACCAACAATAAAGATGGGAACCATTGACACAAGAATCTTTGATACATAATCCTTCTCCGCGTTCCAACGCATAGTAGTAAAAGTACCACGGAAGAGTTTCGACACTTCACTCCACAGTATCACCAATGTTGAAAATACAGTAGCTGTATGAACAATCACAGCAAAAGTCAGATTATCCTCACCTGCTGTTCCCAATATAGCCTGACCAATCTCAATATGACCAGACGAAGATACTGGCAAGAATTCTGTCAATCCTTGTACCACACCCAATATAAGTGCTTCTAACCAACTCATTTCTTAACACGGAATAAAATAGCAAACAACATACTCGCAAAGCCAAACAAAGAAATCATCGGACCTAAGGTTATCCTGCGAAATGAGAAGATATCCGCATTATAGACTTCTCCTGATGGTTCACCTACCATCAAAAAGAAACCCAAAATTATAATAACAAACGAAACTGCTATTAGAATAAGATTTAATTTCGGTAATGTTTGTTTCATATATTCTTATATTTCGTATAAAGAATTATTTTCCATATGGATATATCGTCTTGTTGCAATCAATGACGCAAATAATGTAATCAATAAACTGGAAGTCAACACCACTGCAGATACACATGCTACATTATACCATTGTAATGAGAAAAGCATTATACCCAAACGATAATGTACATAATATATCATTGCTCCTAAGATAAGTAATGCCACAATACCTGATATAAAGCCCATCAGCATATTACGGAGCACAAATGGACGACGCACTACCCAAGGAGTTGCTCCCACCAAGGTCATCGTGTTAATTATGAAACGCTGAGAATAAATCTGTAGTCGTATAGTATTGATAATCAAAACCATAGACACCACGAGTAATATACATGCAACGATAAATAAAATCAAAGAAAATTCGTTGATATTACTACTCATCAAATCAGCTAAATCTCGAGGATAAATAACCTCCGTTACGTATGATAACGACTCCAACTGCTCCGCTAATATTTGCAAACTATCAGAACTGCTATACTGATCGGTCGGATGAATTTCATAACTTGCCGAAAGCGGATTATAACCCAAGAACTCTGTCGGATCCTCACCCAATGCAACTATATGCTCTTGCAAAGCTTGCTCCCGCGATATATACATAAAACTGCTACAACTACTGCTAGATTGCAATATAGTCTCAATTTGTGCGCACTTAATACTATCCGCATCCTGTGCAAGTACAGCTGTAATGGTGAGATTCTCGCGCATACGCGTGAGTAGTTCTCCCGCAGATAGCAAGAGAACGCACTCTAATCCTATCAGGCATAACACAAGTGACACACTGATAGCTGATGTGATATATGAATTATTGAACTTACGCTTACGCATATCAGCTATTTATAATCACAAAAAGGGCAGGTTGTTGCCTGCCCCTTTTGGTATATGAATTAATACTCCCAGAGGTCTTGTTCAAAATTAAGCAACTCTGTAGCAATGCGTTCTTGCTCCTTTTTCACTTGTTCTTCCGTGCCCGCATAATCAGGTATCCAACGATTGTACATATTACCCTCACCTACTATATAACTCGTATATAGATGTTTTTGGAAGAATTCATCATAGGTAACACGCTTCACCTCATTGCGATTAGGAATAGCATACTGCAAAGCCATGTATGGACGCAACGCATCAAATGGTATCCAGAACATGATAGACTCGCGTAATGAACCCATAATATTGGAATTATCACGGGTTGATATCTTATCCGACTGCAGTGGAGCAATAGCCATAATCTTTGAATGCAAACGAGAAGTATGCTTATTGAAGAATACAACCTCTTGGATCAAATACTTCAATTGATTCTTTACTAACTGCTCGAATGGGTAAAAATGGAAGGACAACTCATCAGCTATACTATCATAGTGGATAAGCATAGCATCAGATGATGTAATATCAAAGTGAGTTGGATCATCCGAATAATCCGCCATTGGATCATCTGCCATAAACATTGTTGGAATCAAATATGGAGACAACGGCTCCTGCTTGAAATCAGGCTTAATTGTTTCCATGTTCTTCTCATAAATAGGCAGACCATCCACTACAGCATCAGTGATAACCTTGAATAGGTTGCGGTAATCCGCATCATCTGACTTCGTTGGGAAATACAACTGATAGTTTTGCTTGTAACGCATATCTATTACGCGATATACATAACGAGCCCATATAACATCATCAATACGATGCTCTATCTTCACTATCGTATCATGTACTTGCGAAAACTCCTCTGTTTGGATTCTTGCACTTCCTACTTCATCAAAGAAGGAGATTACTTGATGTTGCGCTTGAACTGTTAATACGCCAAGCATTAAACATGCAATAATACTAAGTTTCTTTATCATATCTATTTGTGTTTAATTCAAAGATAAAGGTATAGGAGACAGACGGATTTCTTTACCATCTGGACCCTTGGCACGAATATCAGTAATAACTACAATTGCACCCATCTTTAATTTACTCAAACGATTCAACTGGTCACCTGTAAATTTATTACCTCGAGCCTCTGTTAACACACCATTGATGTTAACTTTGAAACTAGATATCTGGAATGGCAAATCCAATAAACCGTCAGGTCCATATGATGCAATCACATTAGCTGATTTATTAAGCAATGCACCACGAGAGATATTGCCATCTGAATATTCTTTGTCTCCAGATTTGAAATATGCACCTGGTTTCGGTAATGCTTTCACGCGATATTCCTTGCTTCCCATTGACTGCATTCTGCCGTCCAACTCTGCCGTAACAGAGATCGTTACCTTCTTCGCAGCATCACCCGGCTTAATAATCCACATACCACCTTGCTGACGAGCAGCTGCTCCACTCACACTCACCCTAACTTTATCATTCGACACGCCAGGAACTGAGATAGAGAACTTGTTGTCGTATCCACGATACATTATATTCAAATCGTTATTTGAAATAGTTACAGAAGGCTCTCCTACGCTATATTCACTCTCAAAGGGTAAGTTCTCCATTTCACCTGTAGAAGGATTCTGATATGCAATCCAACCTGAATATTTCTTAAGACCAGAACCCGTCGCAGATACTTCGTATAACCCTTGATCATTAATACGCTGACCATCTATGTAATACTCTGGACATTGAGTGGAATCTATCGCTGCCAAGATAATTTGCGCTGTGTACTTTCCTCCACGAATGACATAATTAGAGTTAGGTATCACATAGGCATTCAACTTGTTTACACGCAAATCACCCGCGTCAGTACATCCCATCAAGTATTGTATTAACTCGCTCTCTGTAGCACGAACATCATTCTGCATCTTCGTTAAAATAGTGATAGATGCACCCACAGGCATTCCCTCAAAGATAGCTATTTCCCAATCACAAGAGTCCTTCTCGTGTGAGTTATAGCCGCGCTCTGTTGCCATTGTCTGCATGATAGAATGGCGCAACTCTGCATCATTCTCTACTAAGCTTGCAGCATAATCACGATAATATGCCACTACTTCTCTTAATGTTGTACCATGACCCTCTACAATAGCATACTGCGCTGTCACATCCAAATTTGAATTACCCTCAATGTGACGAGTTGGATCCTCGCCTAAAGCCTTACGCTCATCTACTGCTTTTTGACCATCAGCCAAAATAGCTATCTGTTCCTTGAAGTTTTGGATATAATTATATAAAGAGTCTGCTCGTAACTGCACCTCTACTGCCTTATTATACCATTCCTGAGTTTTCTCAGGGTTATCTGCGTTTGCAACCTTGAAATCACGGTATAATTTAGCATTACGAGTGTTAGATGCAGCGATAGAGGAGTGCAAACTATTATCTACTAATGTAAAACCATTCAAGATATCTGTACTTACATTCAACGCCAACATGGCAGTAAGAACCAAGTACATCATACCAATCATTCTTTGTCTCGGGGTTTCCGGACAGTTTTTTGCTCCACCCATTACTGAAGTGTTTTAATATATTTCTAAAACTCTGTTAACTATTACTATTATACAAGGGCATTAAGCATATTGCCATAAATGCCATTCAGGTCAGCTACCTGTTGTTGCAATTGTTTTGCACTCGCTGCGAAGGCAGTTTGAGCAGCCACAGCCTCATTGGCAAGAGCCACTGCGCGCTGCTGACTCTCCACCATTTCTGCTACTGTAGAAGCAGCTTGCTTTTGAGCCTCCACCTGAGCATTAACTGCTTGTAATTGTAATTCATATACAGAATTAAGAGAAGCTATTTTCTGACCAACTTGCTCAACACCAGCCTTATAAGCCTGAGTATCAGCAGCTATTGCTTGCATATCACCTGTCACTTGAGCATAACTTTGCGCTAATGTAGCAGTTGCTGCAGTATAAGTTTCTGTTGCAATCTCTGCAGCTGCTAATTTTTCACCCAACTTAACACCCGTTTGAGCCACTTTACCCAATTCGCTAAATTGAGTCGCTGTCTTTGCTAATTCAGCAATACCATCTTTCAATGCTTTAAAGTCTTCATCCTTCAAAGATGGAACTTTAACTGATGTATCACTAGTAGCAGCAACACCATTTACGATTCCTGCGACAGGAGCACCACCCGAAACACCAGCACCTAATAATGTTGGACGCGGTTGACGAGATTTCTCTTCAAGTAACTCTGGTTTAGTACCATATTCCAATAATTGTGGGAACACATTCTCCCAGTGAAATTCTGGATGAGGACGCTCCAAAGCACCGATAATAAACAAGAACGCCTCGGTAAACATACCTACCATCAACACTTGACTTGCACCTGGCCAGTGTAAAATTTTAAACAATGCACCAATAATAACGACAGATGCACCAACTGAATAAATAATGTTTACGATGTTTTTACCTTGGTAAGACTCATACCAATGCATAAATTTTGCAAAAAAACCTTGCTTTGTAGCTTTTTCTCCTGTAGCCATAATTGTTTTTGTTTTTTATTTAAGACTTCTTTTCTATTTTGTACTATTATTCGCCTATGTACGAACGCACACAACGGAACCCTATATATGGACGACTCTCATATTGATACTCATAGGTTCGAGTTCCACACTGCAAGAAATAACTGATATCCTTCCAACTTCCTCCCTTCACAATCTTACGCTTCAAGATATCAGGATCTGCTTTACGAGCCATATAACTGTAATCCGGATTCAAGTCGTGGATGTGCGTATTTGCAGCACTCTGGAATGCAGAATTGGTCCATTCTGAAACATTACCAGCCATATCAAACAATCCAAAGTCATTTGGACGATATTGAGCCACCTTCATAGTTGTAGTACCCGTATCATCATTATAAGCACCACGATAAGGCTTAAAGTTTGCAAAGAAACATCCCTTACCATCACGGGCATAATTTCCACCCCATGGATACATCGCTAACTTACGACCTCCACGAGCTGCATACTCCCATTGTGCTTCAGTTGGAAGACGATACTCATTCACTTCTGTATCAGAATATTGATTGAATAATTTGGTACGCCAATTACAGAATGCATGAGCTTGCTCCCATGTTACACCCACTACAGGGTAATCAGCATAACCAGGATGCTTGAAATACATGTGCAATAATGGGTCATTGTACGAGAATTGGAAGTCACGAGCCCATACCAATGTATCAGGATAGATACAAATAATCTTCTCAGTCAAGAGATCCTTTGGCTCTTTCAAAGGACGATAAATAGTAGAGTCCTTTATCTCTCCACCTTCTTCTACCCAGAATGTATCTACACGAGCAGTTGCTCCCTTTGGATAAGAACTCGTAGCCACATCAAATTTATTGTGTTGTGGCAAGGCCTGATCCATATTCACCCAACTGTAGCGATAGTGCAAATAATTTACTTTTAGTGTACCATCAGAATAGTACATTGACGACAATGCATCTACTACATCCTCCTCCTTACTATCCCAAGGAACTCTCTTTTGCCAATTAAGACGGAAATTCTCTTCATCGAAATCCTCATCCTCTGGTTGGATAGCATAATCGGTCATGCCAGCCGCAACCAAATTAGTCAAGGCAATAGAGTCGCGAACCCACTCTACAAACTGATGATACTCATTATTGGTGATCTCGGTTTCATCCATCCAAAAGGCATCTACTGTCACCATTATAATATTATCTGGCTGTTCAAAAACAGCAGACTGAGTGTTGGCACCCATCATAAAAGATCCCTTCTTGATGAATAACATACCATAAGGATTTGCCTCCTTGAAGACACCAACGTTGTGCGCACCTACAAGTTCTCCTGCAGGTTTGTTACAAGCAACCAATGCAATCGTCAACGCGATTAATGGTAAAATCTTTGTTAGTTTCATATTAGTAATTAATCGATTAATTTTCAATTGATAATTGTTTGTTCTATAAGTATCGTACTGATTTATATCTATTCGTCCGCTTCGGCTTTAATATATCGAAACTATACGACAAATATATTTCGTGAGTTCCATAACTCTCCAATAGCATTTTATTTGTAGGCAATTCACAACTATATCCAAGCTGCAACCCATTTATAATATCAATTCCTAATAATATATTAGCACTACCTGCTATTCTATACCCAACGCCCCATCGATAACGATCTTTATAATCACACATCAATGTCATATTCACATCCCAACTCATAAAATCACTCATCACCATCACACTAGGCGTCAACATCCAGTTTTTATAATTCTTTAGACGGAAATGATACCCTCCAGACACATACATCGTACCAACTAAGGTTACATCTGAATATTCATCCCAATCTACTATTGGACGCAACAAATGACTATAACTAATACCAACCCACCATGTTGGAGTGCTATAAGATATACCTGCCCCCATATCAAATTTCATTCCCGATTTACTGCCCGTTGGCAAAGCTTCGTCATTAGATTCATGGTAATCATCACCCATCTCCCCCAAATTAATCGAATCACCCTTAAATCCCACATTCACAAAACCCAAATCAATTCCTACACTTAAATACCCTTTTCCTAAACGCTGCCTATACGCATATTGCGCATAAAAGGATTGAGTAGTAAATAAGCCATAACGATCATTCAAAAAACGAACACCCGCACCATGATATGTTTTTCCAATCACAAAAGGTGATGAAAACGAGAACCAAGTTGTCATCGGAGCATTCGCTATATCTACATACTGCATCCGGTGAGCACCAATCACACGCATCATGTTACCTTCACCTGCCGCTGCAGGATTATATGCGGTTGGCATATACATATATTGTCCCATCTGTGGATCGAACTGTCCATAAGCAGCCGAAGCAAACAGAATAATTATCAATAGGACAATCTGTTTTTTCACAAATAATAAAGAACACAATGGATTAATACTCCTCTTCATCAAAGAAGAAATCTTCATCCTGCGTAGGATAATCTGGCCATATATCCAGAATACTCTCATACTGCTCTTCGTCCTCGCTCTCTAATTCATTCAAATTCTCAATCACCTCTTCCGGAGCACCTATACGATTTGCATAATCAAGCAGTTCTTCTTTCGTTGCTGGCCATGGAGCATCCTCCAATTTCGAAGCCAATTCAAGCGTCCAGTACATATTCTTTCTTACTTAGTTTTGTTCTAAATTAACTTCTTTCGCACATGCCAAACCACGCAAAAATACACATCGTAAACACACGACGAAAGCCCCAAACAGGGTATACTTCTCGAAAATTATCGTGCAAAAGTAGTAAAAACTTTCGAAATACACAAGTTTTTTGGATAATATTTCACATTTTTTACCATTTTTTCTCCAAAAATACGATTTTTACACATTACAATGCTTACTATTTCACCCAAATTTCCTCTTTTTCTGATTTTTTTAAAGTCATGTATCTACACAAAACAAATAAATAATCACTCATCCTATTAACGAACATAAGAGCATTACCCTCAACACCCAATAATATCATCTTTCGCTCTAAACGACGGCATACTGTTCGACACAAATGAGAACGACAAACCATCTCACTTCCCATTGGCAATAAAAACGAACGTTGAGCAGGAATCTCTTGTTGCATAACGTCAATCAATTGTTCTATTCTTTCCACATCCTCGGCCAATATCCACTCACCGGATGCTTTACTCAACAATGCACCAAGATTAAATAACTTATTTTGCATCCATTGCAACTGTACATTCTGCTCTTCATAGAGAGAAGATGAAACCATAGAAGCACGCAAATAACCTATCCAACTATTCAACTCATCGCATGTGCCATAAGTATCAATACGAAGTTCAGATTTAGAAACGCGTTCGCCATTAGCCAAAGAAGTCATTCCTTTGTCTCCTGTTTTTGTATATATTTTCATAATGAATGGTATTTATATCCGAATTATATAATGTCGTTTCATGTAATGCGGATCTACGAACAATAACCCCACATAATACAAATCCATACTACTTGTTACGCGTTCATCTTGTTTTAGCTCTTCCCAAGCGCGATACATCTCACGCGTGTAATGAATATCATCTATCACTATCATACCCATCTCAGACATGCGATCAAGCAAAAAATGCACATAACCCATCGTCGCTTGATAGGTATGATTAGCATCTACATATGCTAAATCTATACGCGCGCGCGCACTATTATATAAGGTGTCTTCTATCCGTCCTTCTATGCATTCTATATTCTTCAACCCCAACAAATACCATTGGTTACGAGCTATTGATGCAATAGAGGAACTGCCTTCAAAGGTCATCACTCGATTCCTACTATCAACAGAAGCCAAATAGGCCGTAGTAACACCCAATGAAGTTCCTAATTCTATAATTTCTAATGGCCTATTCAATTCTGCATTCATATTCATCACCAAACGGAACAACACTTGCTGCACCCGTGCACACTCTAATTGATTACGGGCAATATCACCTATTTGGCGCAGCACACGAGTACCCAAAGGACTACCACACGAGCCATAATCGACCACCTCTATAAATTCTTTATTTGATATTAATGATGCACGAATCTGCTCTATATTTCTAAAGCAGTAATACGAATTTTTATCGCGCAGCAGAAAACGAACAATATAAAATAAAGACGGAGAGTGAACTCCCTCACCCGTTGTATTCCAGGCCGTCAATAGATGACGAAAATAGGAAAAAACTCTATATAGCAGATTACCTAAACGCATTTTCGGTGCAAAATTACATAAATTCTTGCATATTTCCAAAAAAAGATGTAATTTTGTGCCATGATTTTGAATTATATTTGGATTTCGCTCATTTTATTAGCCATTATTATCGGACTAATACAAGCTTTATGGATGGGAAACATTGAAATTTTCTCAGACATATTAAACTCTACTTTTACGAATGCAAAGACAGGGTTTGAATTATCACTTGGATTAACTGGTATCCTGTCATTATGGATGGGTATAATGAAAATAGGGGAGAAAGCGGGAGCTGTCAATACATTAGGAAAAGGAGTGGCCCCATTCTTTACACGCATTTTTCCAGAGATACCTAAAAACCACCCCGTTTTTGGATCTATGCTGATGAATATTGCTGCTAATATGCTCGGGCTGGATAATGCCGCTACTCCTATGGGACTAAAAGCCATGGATGAATTACAGGAACTCAACAAAGACAAATCCAAAGCTTCCAATGCCATGATTATGTTTGTCGTACTTGGAGCAAGCGGACTTACCCTGATTCCTACCACCATTATGGCATATAGAGCACAATTAGGTGCCGCCAACCCTGCCGATGTTTTTCTTCCTATCTTAATGGCTACTTATATAGCCACACTCGCGGGACTTATAGCCGTCTGCATTGCACAGAGAATAAAAATAACAGACCCCGTTGTTCTCAGCACACTCATTGGACTCACAGGACTTGTCGGATTACTCATTTGGGGGGCATCGCTACTCTCAGCAGAAATGCTTTCTATCGTTTCAGCGGCGGCAGCAGCAATTATATTACTTGCCATTATTGCATGGTTCATCATACAAGCTATGATAAAAAAAATAAATGTTTATGACACATTTATTGATGGAGCTAAAGATGGATTTAAAACAGCCATTGGGATAATACCATACCTCATTGCCATACTTGTTGCGGTTGGAATGTTTCGGGCATGTGGAGCTATGGAACTTTTAGAAAACGGACTGGCTTGGTGTTTTGAAATATGCGGCATCAACCCCGATTTGGCAGGAGCCATACCTACTGCACTAATGAAACCACTAAGTGGCAGCGGAGCAAGAGGACTAATGCTCGAAGCCATGACCACACACGGAGCTGACTCGTTGGTCGGGAGACTATGTTGTATATTACAAGGCACTACTGACACCACCTTCTACATCCTCGCAGTTTACTTCGGCAGCGTCTCTATCAAAAACACCAGACACGCGGTAGCTTGTTGCCTCATAGCAGACCTCGCTGGAGCGATTGCAGCATTCGCCATAGCAGCATTATTCTTTGGATAAAACACAGCACCATGATACATTTCACTACACAAGACATAGGCATGCCCGCACTCAACCAACCATACATACGCCGATGGATTAAAATTATCGCTGCGCATTATGGCTTCGCAGTGGGGAATATCCACTATATTTTCTGCTCTGACCAAAGAGAATTAGAGGTTAATCGCGAGTTTCTTGGACACGATTATTACACCGATGTCATCACATTTGATTATTCCACTGCTGCTACCATCAATGGTGATATATTTATATCGCTGGACACCATCAAATCAAATGCAGAAATGGTTGGTGTTAGTTTTGAAGACGAACTAATGCGTATTATTATACACGGCATTTTACATCTTACTGGGCAAGCGGATAAAACTCCGGAAGCGAGGGCACAAATGACTGCTAAAGAAAACCATGCACTTGCTATCCTAACCACTCTATAGAATCTACATTTTCAGTCTTTTTTTTACCTATTTACCTTCCAAAGGGAGATAAATTGACGATTTATGTGTGTTTTATACTGAATATTTGGTAAGAAAAGATTTTTTTTGTACTTTTGTGCCAGTTTTTAAAGGTACATTATTTTATAATCCAGTCCAACATGAAACACTTACTACATTTATTCACTTTGGCGATCACATTATTTCTTAGCTCGCAGATCAATGCTGTCACTTATTGTGCACCTTCAGCATGGGGATATGGTGCTGGTGCAACAGGAGGCGGTAGCGCATCACCCACACTGGTCAAAGATGCTTCTGGACTTAAAAATGCTATCGCAAAAGGCAGTAACAAAGTGGTGATTATCACCCAAGATATTACTGTATCTGGACAAATCAGTTCTACTGCCACTAACATCACCATTATGGCTGTTAACGGAGCAAAACTGATCTCCACACAGCAGAATTCCGACAAATCAGGTATTCTATACCTCAAAGGGTCAAACATCATTCTTCGCAACCTCACCTTCGAGGGACCTGGCGCATATGACTGCGATGGTAATGACAACCTATGCTTAGACGGTGCTACCAAGGTTTGGGTTGACCACTGCGATTTCCAAGATGGCTGTGACGGCAACTTTGACATCAAAGGTAAGTCAGATAACATATCCGTCACATGGTGCCGTTTCCGTTATCTCAAAAAACCGAAAGCAGGAGGTTCTGGTGGTGCAGACGACCACCGTTACACCAACCTTGTTGGCTCTGACTCAAGCGACAAACCAGGAGATGGAACCTATAACATCACCTATGGTTTTTGCTGGTGGGATGAAGGATGCAAACAGCGTATGACTCGTTGCAGAAACGCAAGCCAGCATTTCCTTAATTGCTATTGGAATTCTTCTGTCGCAGACTATTACATCGGTCCAGAGAATGCTGATTGCTATATTGAAGGATGCGTCTTTGACGGAAAACCAGCTAAAAGCAAAATATTCTATGAGAACTATAGTGGTAAGAATGGTGCTAAATTCATCAACTGCATTTCGAAGAATGGTGTGCCTGCAGATGTGACCAAGCGTTCAGTATTGACTCCTACTTATTCATACACTGCTCTTACTGCAGCAGAAGCAAAAACTGCCATCACCAATACCACATGTGGAGCGGGTGCCACACTCACAGTGACAGAAAAAGGCGCTGTCTCCTCTTCATGCGATGGAAATAACGACAATCCAACACCAATGGTATATACCGTTACATGGAATGCAACAGATAATGGTGGCACATGCTCTATCGCTTCCACTAAAGTTACTGAAGGAGAAGCAATAGGAACCTTACCAACTGCCACACGCAGTGGCTATACATTCAATGGTTGGTACACATCCGCTACTGGTGGAACGAAGATAACAACGGCTACAGTAGTTACTAAAAATGTCACTTATTACGCACAATTCACTCTGATAAGTGGCGGAGAGAATACAGATACACCTGTCACCTCTAACCTTACTTGGAACTTCTCCACAACGGATTTCACTGTTCTTGAAGGTGCTATCTCTACGAACACAACTGTGAAGGGATTGACGATTGTGGCTAATAGTTCAAAACCCGTCACCCTTGCTACGAGTGAGAAAACAATCAATGACATCACCTTCACACATACACTAAAGTTTGGTGGCTCAGGTAATGCAGATTATCGTCACCTGTCATTTGATGTAACAGGCAAATGCACTATTGAAGTTTACTTCATTAGCGCGAACACCTCTGAAGAGCGCACACTCAATATCTATAGTGGTTCGTTCGGAGGAACTCTCCTCACCACCATGCCTGCAGCTCTAACTGCAACTAAGCAGACTTACGATTATACAGGCGGGGCAAGCACTATTACTATGGGTTCTGCTAATAGTGGTATCAATCTATACGCTATCAACCTTATCTATCCTACCACAGGAGACGATAACACCGGTGATAATAATTCTGGCGATGAAGACAAACCTACTACTCCTACCACACCTGTCAAAGGAGATTGTTGTATCAACCTTGGTTTAGGAGAAGAGCCAACAGTGGCTAATGGTGGTATTCCAACAGATTTTAATCAGGTTGTAGTGACTGCTAATTTAGCAAAAGGCAAATGGGAGAATGGTTATCTCAACATGGGTGGAAATGCAGATATCATCACATTCGACTTCTCTGCCTACAATAGTACCATCACAGCTGTGACCTTTGATGTAACCATTCCAAACTGGACTTCAGAGAATAACACTATTGCTTATCATTGGAATGACGACAACAAGAACAGCAATGCAACAATTGATAGTAAGAACAAACAAGATATTACACTCGCTGCACCTGCAAATGCGAAATCATTCACTATCCAACGCTCGGCTGGTACAGGAACGCGCATATCTCAAGTATGCTTCGACCTGAAGTCATCCGTTTCTAATCCAACTGGCTTAGACAATACAGAAACGAAAAGCAATGCTATTAAAGTTATCCACAACGGACAGATACTCATCATCCGTGATGGCAAGACATATAACCTACTCGGTCATTGCATAGAATAATTCTTATTGAACGATACGAAGATAGCCACCTTTGTCGGGTGGCTATCTTTTTAGCATCCATTCTCTGGATAGCCTATTAATAGATTCGTTGGCCTGTTATTGTATAGGTGTTACCTGCACGCAAGATGATAATCTGTCCATCCCGCAACATCTTGGTGCACATAGAATTTGTCTCAATATTTTTTAGATACGTTGTCTCCGAATTACCTAAACGCAGGCCCACCAGAATTGGGTCATGGTCTGCATAGCGATACATCGTTGTATTGCCCTTGCTATACTCATATGATGTAGGAGTATCTGCATTCATATGATAAGACACAGCCTTTGTTACTTGCGATTCCATAGATGGAGAACAATATGCATGATCTAAATAACCCACCAATTTATCATAGACATAACTATAGCCATCTGGATCATACTTCATCAGCAAATCTACATATCCTTCACCTTCTGTCAGTAATAGATTAGATGCCTCCATAGTATAAGCATTCAAGTCCCCCATTACTAATACATCTGGGTCTATAGCTTCAGCTGACGATAATTTGGATATTAGTCTTTGCATATTCGTCTGACGCGTACCATCCGTGTTATCCGTTCCTGTTTTGGCTTTAAAATGATTAACAGATACATTAAATCGTTCACCTGTTGCCAGATGTTCAAAGCATTGTATTGCCTCGCGATAGCGATACACACCATATGTATAAGGCATTATATAACTGCCGTACGGAGTTACCTTATCCTTTCTATAAATATAGCACACCATGATTGCATCGTAAGTAGAAAAGCCTGCATCTATCCAGTCATATATATTACTTCCTGCTAACTCATTGAGCAATCGCACCATCTCTGTTGCAGCCAATGGTCCCTGCTCCATCTCACAGATAGCATAGATATCCGCATCCAGGTGATACAAACCCTTTGAGATCTTTTGCTTTTGATAGCCAAGCGTTGTCTCGTTACTTGCACTGGCATAACCTCCCAGAGTTACAAAGAAATTCTCTATATTTGTACCACAAACCACCACATTGGCATTACCAAGGTCAGGTCGTTGCGTAGGTAATTCATTGTAAATAATTGTAGGTGTATTGACTGCTTGTAATGTATTAGCTGCTGTCACTTTTGCTTTCAATCCGCGTATAATAGTTCCCGGACGGCATCCACTCTTAAGCGTCACTCCTGACAATGTACATTCTGCAGTTGCATTGACAGCCATCGCATTAACATACTCCTTTGTTCCCTCATCACCATACTCCTCAGGACTGCGCAGACGATGATAGGCCATACGCTTATTATAAGTATCATGAATATAAAAATCATTGGTAAAAGTGAGTGTCTTTCCCACCCATCCTGACCAACCATTTGCAAAGTCCGTCTCAAAATCCACTACTGTCTTTGTATAATCAATCTCTGGTCTCTCAACCTCATCCTCCTCATCACTCTCATGACTGATATATTGTCCATCTACCACCTCGTGCGTACCTTTGTGTAGTTTATACACACCTTCCATCGTCAAGGTGTCTCCTTCCACAACACCCAAAGAAGCAAACTGCTTTGATTGCCCCGTTGCCGTCAGCAATCCATACACATAAATACTACCTGTCTCGTCCTCTAAAGTAAAATTACCATACATCATATTGACTATATTACTTACCACACCGCATAGACGATAAGTAGTATTCCCATCAGCTCGTTCAATAAACTCCGCTATCGTAATCTGTGTTGCAGCTTTGGTTGGCAATAAGATGCTTACGGCTGCAAATAAAATTAGTATTGTCTTTTTCATCATTGTTTTTATTAGAGCAACAAGGGCGGTTATCAGCCGCCCTTGTGCAAGATATCACATTGTGCTTAGTCTTTGAATTTAGCTTTCAAGAACTCACGATTCAAACGAGCTATATTAGCCAAACTTACGCTCTTTGGACACTCAGCAGCACATGCACCTGTATTGGTACAGTTACCAAATCCGAGTTCATCCATCTTAGCCACCATGGCCTTTGCGCGTTGAGCTGCCTCCACTTTACCTTGTGGTAGCAATGCCAACTGACTTACCTTGGCAGCCACGAAGAGCATAGCAGAACCGTTCTTACAAGCGGCTGCACAAGCACCACAACCGATACAACTTGCGGCATCCATTGCCTCGTCTGCTACTGGTTTTGGAATAGCAATAGCGTTGGCATCAGGTACACCACCTGTATTCACACTCACAAAACCACCAGCTTGCATAATCTTGTCATACGCACCACGATCCACCATCAAGTCCTTGATTACAGGGAAAGCACGACTACGCCATGGTTCTACGGTGATAGTCTCACCATCTTTGAACTTACGCATATGCAACTGGCAAGTGGTGATAGCACTGTCTGGTCCGTGTGGGTGACCGTTTACGTACATAGAGCACATACCACAGATACCCTCGCGACAATCGTGATCATATGTCACTGGGTCTTTATGCTCTGCAATGAGTTGCTCATTGAGAATATCAATCATCTCCAAGAATGAAGCACCTTGGAAGATATGCTTTAACTCATAGGTTTCAAAATGTCCTTGAGCTTTTGGGCCTGCCTGACGCCATACCCTTACTTTAATGTCAATGTAATTGTCCATTGTAGTTAAATTTATAAGTTGTTTATATGTTTGTTTGTAATTTTCTATTTATCCCTTACTTTATCCGTTACTTTTTGCTGTTCGTTGATTGTTTGTAGGATACATTTCAGCATAAAGTTGATAAAAATAGTACTATTGCCGTGTGCGTCGGATTGTGCAATGGCATCGTAGTAGTCCTGTTGGTGTTGTTTAACTATGGTTTCTACTATGGATGCATTGTTCACCTGCAAAAACACCTACGCCACCTTTTCTATATCGTCCTGCATTATCTACCAAATCAGCCATCATCAGTCCATGCGCACGCAGTAAGTCTTTTTCTAGGAACGCATCCAAAGACTGCATCAGTTGATATGCCTGCACCGCATTTTTAACCTCTTGTATTTCGTTTGGTGCTCCCAGTACATGCTTTCCGTTGATAACATCCGTCATCTGTTGTAGCGAAAGGCTATTGTGCTCTATCGCCAATGACGAGTGGATTGGGATGGATCTGATTTTCTTTTCGCAACATCGGAGAAGGCATGCGTTCACCCAGCACGACATTCAATTCTCCAACTCGCTCTGAAATCTCAGATACAAGTCGTAAAATCTCATCTGTTATTGTAAACGGTGGCGTGTACATGGTGGTGGGTTTTGTTTTATTTGTCTGTTGCTTTTTGGGGAATACTATGAAATCTATATAATTTGATTGATAGTATTGTCTATGATCTCTTTTATAAACTATTAGATTCTAACCAATTACTAAAAACTTCTAATTGCCTATCATCTAATAAATTAACTAGATATTCATTTATAACTACTTGTTTTTTTATACTTTCGTGTAACTTTTCGGTTACAATTTGTTTACATATTATTTCTTCAGCATCAAACCCGCATTCTACAATCCATGGACGGTTATGCAAAAGATTTCTCTTGGCTTCTTCTGCTGTTTCCCCAGTTTCTCTTCCTAAAACTTGACAGTTTTCTACAATTTGTCCTTCTGCTGGTGGCTCAGTATAACCTTCGCAAGTATAAAAAATATATTCATTCATATTTTTACCATGCTATATTGTTTATTTGCTTTATCCCTTCATACATTGCTGCGACTCGATCATAATCTAAAAATGTAACTCTCTTTTCTAAGGGTTGAAACATTGATACATGTAATTTATCTTCAAACTCTTTTTTACGATGTTTATCAGCTACAATGTAAAATTCCGCATAGAAGTCTTGCAATTCATAGAATTTAGACAACGAGTTTTTAATATCTGTAGTATGTTCTATTTCATAAAAGTCAGATGGCATATTACGCTCATTAAACCAAATAACATCAATTGTTTTCGCCTTTTTTAGCAAGTTTTCATAAGTAAATAGCGGAATAGCTGTAGTATTTGTAATCGCCCCCAATGGTTCTCCCATAAATTTTCGGTTCTTATCTTGTGCTGGAACATATGTAATTTTGCCATGTAATTTACCTATTTCAACAAGCAGTCCTTGATAATAACCATGTGAAAATTGTTCTTCGCTTTTAGAGTTCCCTATTTGAAGCTCAAATCGTTTGAGAACTTCTTCTCGCATTTCTTCAAGAGCCCATAAGCCTGGCTGTATTTTAAAGATCTGATTACTTTCTTGCACAATCCTTCTAACAGATGCTTCTGGTGTTTTTGTTTTCCAAGTGGAGAAGTCAACAACCTCATTCAACCTACGAAGAGTTGCGAATCCGCCTTCCTTGCGCATTGCTTCGATTACTTGATAAGATTGACTATTTTTTTTCATATCAGTTAGTTGAGAGTTGTATTAATTGAGGGTATAAAATCGTTTTTTTTACATTACCATCACTACTTTTAAGATAGGCACTATAAGGAGAATCTTTACTTTCAATTAAAAGCAAGCTGGCATCTTCTTTTTGTGGATATTCTGTTATTTTAATTGTTGATGCTTGTTTTAATGGGTCTACGCATACATTTTGCCCCACCACATTCTGTAATTCAGTATTCAAATAAACACGGACGGACATTCGCAACTCTTTTATTATATGTTTATTTCCGTTGATGTCCAAAATATACATTTTTTCAGGCGGAGTAATAGTTATTGGGAGGTCGCCTGATGATTTTTGAGTTTTATAGAGGGTTTCCTGAATAGGCATTACCATGTTTGGAATATACATCTGTAGAATTCCATTCATATATACAATAGGATCAATTTCTGAATTGGTGGAACAATAATACAAATTTCCCTCACTATCGTAATGCTCTGGATTGTTATCATCCTCTACTACTATGCCATAAGGTATCTGAATCTCAATCTTGCTGCGGGTATAAAATATCTCATATGGAGAAAAAATATTCTCAAGAGGTATCTTATCCAATTGATACAATCCGATTTTATGATTATTAGCTTCTTGTATCGCTGCTTTTGTAAATCCTGAAGCAGAAACAATAACGCCTTTGTTAATCTGCTTTATGTTGCTACATTTAGTAATAAATCCATCTATAACGGAAACATCAACTTTTCTCTTATAATCTTTACATTCAAAAGCAATTCCAAAATCCATCCCCTGTATCTTGGTTTTTACATATACATCAATCTCTCTCTTATTTCCTGAAAGATTTTGGAATGTAACATTAGTTTGAATATCAGTATTTGGGCAATTCTTTAAATGATCTTGAATTGCCGATACTAATTGTTCTAATGCTTTTCCTTTTTTCATTATTTGAGTGATTAACTGATTGATTTTATAGTGATTCCATTTTGGAAAGTGTCGATATTTACTCGGTTTTTTGTTGTTTTGTTAGTTGGGCGATGGTGAAGCCGCGGAGGGTTTTGTAGCGTTGCACCGTGGGTTTGTTGGCTGTGGCGCGCTGGTGCTTATCAAACTCTGCTTGCCAGTACGCCTTGCGTACGGGGTCGGAGAGTTCTGCCTTAACCTGTGCTACTACTTGGGCGAAGTTGGCGTTTAACTCTTTTTGGTGTGCAGTAATCTTCTTTGGGTCACGGCGCTTAGGATAGTTACTAATCACCGTTTGACCGTAACGCATAGTGACATATGTCTCACTCTCGCCAGAAAGCCTGCCACTAATGCCACTAAAAGGTATTTCCAATTTTGCTTTTGCCATCGTGCACTCCTTATTATATATAATAGGTATAAGTGATATTCTCCCCGTTTTTATTATACCTCGTTGCCGTGTCGTTGCCGTGTCGTTGCCGTATCTTTCTCGTAGTTAACAAACAACATACAACAATCTACAACTATAGTTAAGGTAAAAAGTAAGATAGCGGAGGCGAATGACCTCCGCTATCTTGGAGGTATCATAAACTATTATAAGCCAACATATTAATCATTACAAATCAATATATCAACTAATAGAAACTAAATTAGTTCTTATAGTTACGAGTCTTGCGCTCTGTGAATTCGTAGTCAAGTGGTTCCTTAATCAACTCTGGTTCGCTATCCTCGCCAGTGTATTTCCAGCAACCTACATAACTGAACTTATCATCTTGACGCATTGCTTCGCCTTCTGGAGTCTGGTATTCCTCACGGAAGTGACCACCACAACTCTCTTCACGATGCAATGCATCCACTGCCATCAAACGACCAATCTCAATAAAGTCAGCCAAACGGAGTGCTTTCTCCAACTCGTTATTTAACTTATCTGCCTCGCCTGGGATATATACATTGCTCCAGAACTCTTTCTTGATAGCATCTATCTTAGCGATACCCTCTTTGAGTCCCTCTGCTGTACGACCCATACCTACGAAGTCCCACATCACAAGACCAAGCTCTTTGTGAATAGAATCCACTGAACGCTCACCCTTGATAGCCATCAAGCGGTCAATCTTATCTTGGATAGCCTTCTCAGCCTCAGCAAACTCAGGCAGGTCAGTACTCATGCGTGGCACACCAATCTGGTCACTGAGGTAGTTCTGGATAGTATATGGTAATACGAAGTATCCATCAGCCAAACCTTGCATCAAAGCCGATGCACCGAGACGGTTAGCACCGTGGTCAGAGAAGTTAGCCTCACCGATACAGAACAAACCTTTCACACTGGTCTGCAACTCGTAGTCCACCCAGATACCACCCATTGTATAGTGGATAGCAGGGAAAATCATCATTGGGTCTTCGTATGGATTCTCATCCACGATTTTTTCATACATCTGGAAGAGGTTACCATATTTCTGTGCAACCACATCCTTGCCAAGACGCTGAATAGCATCGCTAAAGTCAAGGAATACAGCGAGACCTGTGTTGTTTACACCATAGCCCTTATCGCAACGCTCCTTAGCTGCACGGGAAGCCACATCACGAGGCACAAGGTTACCGAATGCAGGATAACGACGCTCCAAATAGTAATCGCGATCCTCTTCAGGTATATCACGACCCTTGATCTCACCTGCTTGCAGACGCTTAGCATCCTCGAGTTTCTTTGGCACCCAGATACGACCATCGTTACGGAGTGACTCTGACATCAAAGTCAATTTAGACTGGAAGTCACCGTGCTTTGGAATACATGTTGGGTGAATCTGTGCATAACATGGGTTTGCAAAGTATGCTCCATGACGATACATCTGCATAGCAGCAGAACCGTTAGAAGCCATTGCGTTGGTAGAGAGGAAGAAAGTATTTCCGTAACCACCAGTACCTACTACTACTGCATGTGCAAAGAAGCGCTCGATGCGACCAGTCACAAGGTTACGAGCGATGATACCGCGTGCACGCTTCTCACCATTCTCGTCAGCTATCATCACGATATCCAACATCTCATAACGGGTGTACATCTTCACTTTGCCTTTACCAATCTGACGGCTCAGTGCGCTGTAAGCACCTAACAACAACTGTTGACCAGTCTGACCCTTTGCATAGAAAGTACGACTAACCTGCGCACCACCGAAAGAGCGGTTGTCAAGCAATCCGCCGTACTCGCGTGCGAAAGGAACACCTTGTGCCACACATTGGTCGATGATACTATTACTTACCTCTGCCAAACGATACACATTCGCTTCGCGAGCACGATAGTCACCACCCTTGATAGTATCATAATACAAGCGATAAATAGAGTCACCATCGTTCTGATAGTTCTTCGCAGCATTGATACCACCTTGTGCTGCGATAGAGTGCGCACGGCGTGGGCTATCTTGAATACAGAAATTGAGCACATTGAAGCCCATCTCTGCCAATGAAGCAGCTGCAGACGCACCTGCCAAACCAGTACCCACCACAATCACATCCAAACGACGCTTATTGGCAGGGTTCACTAATTTTTGATGATTCTTGTAATTAGTCCATTTTTGCTCTAATGGACCTGCTGGTATCTTCGCCATTTCAGGCGTGATAACCTGCGCTTTTACTGTTTTTGTTGCCATATCTATGGTTATTTATATTTCGTTAAGTATCAATCAGTTATTACGCACAAAGCATACCAATACCCATGCCTAAGTAATAGAACACTACTACTGCGAAAGGCAATACTGCGATAGTAGCAATAATACAACCAATCACTTTGGTGCGCTTTTCCCATTTAAGGTTATTCAATCCCATGGTATGCATTGCAGACCATACGCCATGATTCAAGTGGAACCAGAGTGCTGTCAACCATATCAAATACAATCCGCAATAGATTTGACCACTAACCGGAGTAGTGAATAATGCCTTAACGAATGCTGCTCCATTGTGTGGGTCAAAGGCGCCTGTCTGCACGCCGATGATTTCAGCGAACTGCATCTTGTACCAGAAATTATACAAGTGCAATACAATAAACCCAATCACTACGAAACCAAGCACCAACATATTCTCTGATGCCCAATCTACTCCCTCTTTCTTTCCGCGAACAGCATACTTGTCATTACCACGAGCTGCACGGTTTTGAATAGTGAGGTAGATACCATAACAGAAGTGAACCAATACAAGGAATGCCAAACCGAGTGTACCCACAAGGGCATACCAGTTAGCTCCTAACAAACGACAAATAGTGTTATACGCTTCCTCAGAGAAAACCAATGCAAGGTTCATACATCCATGGAAAATCAAGAAGAACACTAATGCCAAACCGCTGATACTCATAACGAGTTTACGGCCGATAGATGAATCTTTTAACCACATAAATTGTTTGTGTTTTTAATTATTATTTAAGTTAATTTTATTGTTTACTAATCATTGCTCATTGCTACCCCTTAATACCTCCACACCTTTTGCGCTGCAAAAGTACTATTTTTTTTTCACATGCGCAAGCGCATGCGCATAATAATTAGGAAAAACATGTTTTTTGACATAAAATTCACATTCTTTAATCGTTAAACTTTAATCTTCAAACTTTTTTATGTATCTTTGTACCCGATTTTTAATTTACATTGCCTGATTGTGGCTATACGCAAATACATAGTATTTCTTTTGCTCTGTGCATTGACCAGTTCTGTCTATGCACAAGTGTCCAGTGCAGGGCGTTCGGTTTTCTCATTCATGAGTCTGCCTACTTCCTCGCGTCTAAACGCGTTGGGAGGCAGTAATGTCAGCCTCAGCGACGGCGATGTGTCTATGGCTATGTGCAATCCTGCCCTGCTCCATGCCACCACACACCAGGTGCTACAATTAAACTTCTCCTATTACCTTCCTGGTACGATGTTTGGTTCGGTGCTCTATGGACATAATTTTGCAGAAGCACCTTCTCTTGTATCTAAAGAGACAAGCGATAAACCCGAAAAACCTAATTACTTTGCTGTAGGTGTACACTATCTCGACTACGGCCATATGCAGTATGCAGACGAGAATGGCAATCTCACAGGCGGTTCTTTCGGCGCACGAGATATACTCATTGACATCATGTACGCGCGCCAACTGCACCCATGTTGGAAAGTAGGTGTCACACTCAAGCCCGTCTATTCCATATACGAGGCATACTCATCTTTCGCAATAGGCGCAGACATAGGGGCGCATTACGCGACCAGAGACTCCACTTTCCAGATAGGTCTCGTGCTGCAGAATATAGGTTGGCAACTCAAAGGGTTCTACTCCGAAGAAGGAGGAGCCAATCATGAAATGCTACCACTCAACCTACAGTTAGGTCTTACCTACAAAATCAAACATGCACCACTCCGATTCCATATGCAACTACATAATTTGCAAACATGGCATCTCAATTACGAATGGACCAGTTTAGATAAGAGTCCTACCACTGGAGATATTATCCCACACGATGTTAAATGGTACGACATGCTTTTCAGGCACACTATTTTCTCCATAGAGATAGTACCTAAGAGTGAGCGATTCTACATCGCACTCAGTTATAACCATCGCCGTCGTGCCGAACTCAATCTTATCGACCAGCGTTCACTCGCAGGTTTCTCATTAGGTGCAGGTGTGCGCATCAAACAAGCACGACTTGGATTTGCTATGAGTCAACTCACCAAGTCCAATTTCTCCTACCAAGTAGGACTCTCGCTTGATATCAATTCACTATTAAAATAATCCCCATGACTAATAAGATTATCGTTGCTATAGATGGTTACAGTAGTTGTGGTAAATCCACTATTGCCAAGGCGCTTGCGCGCTATGCCGGATACACCTATGTGGACACAGGAGCTATGTATCGCGCTATTGCACTCTATACGCTCCGCCACCAACTTACTACCGACGAAGCCATTATCGCTTCCTTACAAGATATACAAGTAAACTTCATTCTCTGCGAAGGAGCACAGCATGTCACGCTCAATGGTGAAGATGTAGAGCCACTCATCCGCACTTTGGAAGTGGGTAATCAAGCCAGCCGTATCTCACAGATACGCGAAGTGCGTGCTTTCCTTGTGGCACAACAGCAGCAGATGGGTAATCAGAAAGGTATCGTCATGGACGGGCGGGATATAGGCACGGTCGTTTTTCCTAATGCAGAACTCAAACTCTTCCTCACAGCTGCACCGGAGGTGCGGGCACAGCGCCGCTTTGACGAACTGGTCGGTAAAGGCGAGCATCCTGATTACGAAGAGGTACTGGCAGATGTGAATGACCGCGATTATAGAGACACACACCGCGCCGAATCACCGCTGCGTCAGGCTGAAGATGCTATCGTAGTAGATAATAGCCAGATGACGCGCGAACAACAGATGCAAGTCATCATTAATTTATTTGATAAAACTGTCTCTAAGCCCTAAACATACAATATATAACCTTCCCCAATGACCATCACTATTGACGAACATAGTGGATTCTGCTTTGGTGTCACGCGCGCCATACAAGCAGCAGAGAAGGAACTGCAGTACGGCAATCTATACTGCTTGGGGGATATTGTGCATAATGGACAGGAAGTAAACCGATTAGAGTCATTAGGGTTACAGACCATTGACTACGACGATCTCCGCACGCTTCCTTCGCATTCACGCGTCTTATTTCGTGCGCATGGCGAGCCACCCAGTACCTACTGGATAGCCCAGCAGCGTGCCATAGAGGTCACGGATGCCACATGTCCTGTAGTGAAGAAACTACAAGACCGTATCCGCGCATGCTATGAACAGCATAAGAATGACGAACCTCTACCACCACAGATAGTTATCTATGGCAAACCCGGACATGCGGAAGTGATTGGTTTGCAGGGACAGACCAATAATACTGCCATCGTCATTGAGTCGGAGCAACAACTGGAGCATATTGATTTCACGCGTCCTATCTATCTCTTCTCACAAACGACCAAATCGGTAGAAGGTTTCCAAGCACTGGTAGAGGCTATTCAAAATAAGTTATCACACGAAGAAGCGCAGCAGAACCCACCGGTCTTTGAGTACCACGACACTATTTGCCGTAATGTGGCCAATAGAGTGCAGCGATTGCAAGATTTCGCGAGGGCGCACGATGTGGTCATTTTTGTCGGTGGAACAAAGTCCAGCAATGCCCGCGTATTATTTAATCATTGTTTAGAGGCTAATCCTCGCACGATTTTTGTTAGTCAACCAGAAGAAGTGAAGTCGATTGACTTATCTGCCTTTTCCATTCCACTCTCTACCATTAAGATTGGTATCTGTGGTGCCACCAGCACCCCATTATGGCTGATGGAGAAAGTAAGAGACTCACTACTGAAAACTGACCACTGAAAACTGAAAACTGAAAAATCACTATAAAATGGAATACAAAATCAACACTATTGGCGTTCTCACTTCCGGAGGCGACGCACCGGGCATGAATGCGGCTGTTCGTGCGGTAACCCGCGCTGCTATCAGTCAGGGATGGCAAGTCAAAGCTATCTATCGTGGTTATCGCGGACTGATTGATGGTGAGGTAAAAACTTTCAGTTCGCAAGATGTGTCTGGCATCATCCAGCGCGGGGGTACTATCATTAAGTCCGCCCGTTGCCCTGAGTTCACTACAGCGGAAGGACGCAAGCAAGCATACGAGACCCTTGTGCGCGAACAGATTGACGCACTCATCGTCATTGGCGGAGATGGCACATTCACAGGAGCGCGTATCTTCGCACAAGAATTCAATATACCCGTTATTGGCATCCCTGCTACTATTGACAATGACCTTTGGGGTACAGATGCCACTATTGGTTACGACACTTCACTGAGCACTATCATGGAGTGCATAGATAAATTGCGTGATACAGCTACCAGCCACGAACGCGTTTTCCTTGTTGAGGTGATGGGACGCGATGCAGGTTTCCTCACCCTCAATGCAGCCATTGCAGGTGGTTGCGAAGCGGCTATCATTCCAGAGAGAGCCACTATCATGGATCAGATAGAAGATGCGATTGGTAACGGCAGACGCAAGTCCAAGAACTCCTCTATCGTGCTCGTCCAGGAACATGCTATCGAAGGTGGAGCGAATGCTGTGGCGTCTATTATTGAGAAAGAGCACCCTGAGTACTCTACACGCGTCACTATCCTCGGGCACCTCCAACGCGGAGGACGCCCTACCGCATCGGACCGTATCTTGGCTTCACGATTAGGTATTGCTGCTATACAAGCACTCATGGATGAGCAACGCAATGTGATGGTAGGCATACAGAACGAGGAGATAGTGTTAGTGCCACTCACCAAGGCTATTCATCAGAAAAAAGACATCAAGGAAGATAAATGGCAAGCGATGCTCACACTCAGCATCTAATACTAATAAAATCAGCGAGGTTGTTTCCTCGCTGATTTTATTTGGTCTATTATCGAACGCTGGTCAGTTTCTTCACTTTCGCATTCAGTTTGTCCTCTTTGAGCAGTTGCTCAATCGAGATATGCATGCGCCAATTCCAGAAATGTCTTGGATTAGCAGGCACATTGATACGATCGGCATGCTGGTCTTTGAGGCGCACATCGCCATCAATAGCCATCCAGTCTTGGAGTGGTAAGATGACCCACATAGCAGGACTGTACATATGCTGATTGATGATGAACTCTGCTATCTCCGGTGTCATCTCTTGTGGTGCTTCGCCCCACCAGCCCATCTGCTCATTATAGAACTGCTGTGTCACCGCGCGGTCTTCTTCCCACCATGCACGCAGCGGATTCATATCGTGCGTACCTGTGGTACATACACTCTGATAAGGAGCGTCTGCTGGGTGTGCAAAAGCAACGGTTGGGTCTTTAGGCATACGCTGGATCTCCAGACTCAAGATTTGCAGTTCGTGCATCACATCTGGCACACAAGCAGGCACCATTCCCAAGTCTTCACCACAGCAAAGCATCTTAGTAGCACCTATCAGCGTAGGCAGTTTGCGCATAGCCGATTCACGCCAGAAGTTAGTATGACGGCGGAAGAAATAGTCGTTGTAGATACGCATCAGAACCTCTTTCTGGTCAGAGTACAACTCATTGAATGAATGGCTCTGATAGATAGAAATGCGTGGGTGCAACCATCCTGGGTTCTTTTGGTCCTCTACCATCAGTACCTCACAATGCAGGTAAATCAATCCGTCGCATATATTCTTTGCAGCCTCAGCAGATAGTCCTGTTGCAGCCAATGCTTTCTCATCGGCCATAAGCGCATCATACCATGCTTGCACTTTGACTTGTGTATCAAACTCTGGTCTGAACCAGTATATATATCCATCGCGTGTCTGCAATGCGTTATTCTTTGCCCATTCGGTGTCGTATCCTAACACATCGCCTAAGAAGTTAGAGCGGATATATGGTTTTGTCATACGGTCCCAATCGAGGCATACTCCTTGTGCGCAGAGGTCATCGTAGCTGTATGGCAGTGCCGGTACGAAATGACCGCATAATCCCCACACATCGGTCTTGCGCATTTGCCATATACGGAAGAAACCGAGGATATGGTCCACACGGTACGCATCGAAATAGTCTTGCATCTTTTGGAAGCGTTGTTTCCACCATCCAAAACCATCTTTTGCCATCTCATCCCAGTTATAGGTTGGGAAGCCCCAGTTCTGTCCACTGATAGAGAAGTCATCGGGTGGCGCACCGGCAGAGGCATTGAGGTTGAAGAGTTCTGGGAACTCTACTGCATCTACTGAGTCTGGAGAGATACCGATAGGTATATCGCCCTTCATTGCCACGCCTATAGAGTGTGCATAAGCCACTGCGTCTGCTAACTGCTTGTCTGCATGGAACTGCAAGAACTTATAGAAATCCTTAGGTTGCTTATCGCGTTTGCTCAAGAAAGCCGCGTATGGTTCTAACCAACTATTATTCTTTTCTACGAATGCTTTGTATTCAGCAGAAGAGAAGAGCGCGTCTTTATCTTGCTTGTACAACGCCTTGAAGAATACCATCTTCGCATCATATACACACTGATAATCAGCTATCGTCTTGGCATTAAACGCTGCTTTTTGTGCCTCGTATTTCTTCTTTTGTGCAGGAGTCAAGCGACCCATCTGCTCAATATTGATATATATTGGATGCAGTGCAAAGACAGAAACGGCATTGTATGGATAGGAGTCGAGGTTATTATGGCGCAAGGTGGTATCATTGATAGGTAGTGTCTGAATCATCTGCTGACCAGTCATAGCTGCCCAATCTGCCATTTTCTTTAGGTCTTGGAACTCACCGATACCAAATCCTTCTTCGGTACGCAATGAGAAAACAGGCACTGCCACACCGGCACCTTTCCAACGAGGTTGTGTACGACGGAAAGAGCGGTCATTCTGCATAATCACTTTGCCTTTCTCTATTCCCCATATCTGTCGGTTCTCGCCCCACTCCATATCTACGGTAGCGCCGGTCTTGAGGTCATAGACAAGGTATTTATACTCAATGATATCTTGTGGCTTGACCATGATATCCCCTTTCCATACAGGGAAGTCTGCATCGCTAAGGACGAGCTTGTTATCTGCATTCCAGTCACCAAGTTCTGGGCAGTTACCTACTATTGCCACACCTTGTGTCGGCAGTATCTGTGGCAAGTCGATAGAGAAACGCACATTGCCCTTGGCTGCTTTCTGTTTAGCCGGCTTTTGGCGCAAGAAGAGTGATTTGAGGAAGGCTGTTGTGTAAAAACTATCCTCATAGGTACTTGCCTGCCATGCGTCGCGCACGATGAGGTTCTTATCACTCGTCTTGAGTATCAATGTGCGTGGCTCGCCTGCCTCGTAGATATAACCTCCATCTTGCAGACGGATAGCATATTTATACTCAATACTACCTGCGAAATCGCTCACAGGCACATTAGCCGACCAGAAATCGGTTCCTTGACAATGTAATAAAAGTGGGGACTGCTCTGTCCAACCTAAGATAGACTCGCGCGTTTCAATCACACATAGTGTCTGACCATACTCGGCACGGTAATGAATTTGAAAATTTATATTCATGGTATAGTATATATTTATTTCATATTTCGTGCAAAATTACTGCTTTTTTCTGACATACGCAAATTATTCTTTCTTTTTTCTTAAAAAGAACCAAGTCGCGCATGGTAATAATGTATTTATCACCCATAATACGACAGCAGCGATAGCGGCTTGTGGTGTACCGAATACTGCTATTGCCCATGCGCCGCGCACTCCTATTTCTGCTATTGGCACATTGGGAGTGATGGTCACCAGCAGATAATAAATAGCGGTTAGTCCGGTTATTTCGGTTAATGCGGTTAATGCGGTTAATCCGTCCAGTGCATAGAGCAGTAGTCCTAACTGTATGCACCAGCATAGAAGTCGCACTATACTCTGTAAGATATTTTTGCATATAATCCCGACGGTGAGCCGACGGTGAGCCGACGGTGAACTATAGGACGACAATAAGACAGTCCTAATTTTCCACCCGGCTGCAATCAATACAATAGCCCCTACCAGCACACCGAGTAGAATGATTATATAGTTATTTCCCAAGTCCACCGGACTGCCTGCCATTGCCAGCCCTATCAATCCGCCTATCACGATAGCGATAGTCATAGTGGCACTTCCCACGGCTCCCATTGTTAGCACTTTGGTCCATAGCATTTTGGATGACACTTGTTCTATTTCTTGCGATAGGGAGTCTTTTTGCATGAGCAGTCCTCGTGCGGGGTATTCTCCCAAACGCCAAGGTGTGATTAGTCCTGCTAACTTGCTATAATAGACTTGCCGATGCGCCTCACCCCATCCCATCACATCTTGCCCCATGAGTGTTCTCCATCGCCATGCTTCGATAGTCATATTCACAGGCATGAGCAGCACACTTACTACCAAAGCGCCCCACTGCGCAATATCCATTTCGCGCAGTTCTGCAAACAAAGACACATAATCATCATAGGTAGCCAATCGCCAGACTAAATATCCGCAGGCGGCTAATGCAACTACCCATTCGATGATATGTATGATTTGTTTTCTTTTCATTTTTCAGTTAAATTCTCTGCAAAGGTACTATAAAATTTGCACATACGCAAAATTTTACTTACCTTTGTGCGTTTTTATGCAACGATTAAGCACTCTCATATGTATTATTTGCGTATTCATCTGCACTGCTATTGCGCAGATAACGCCTTCTTCTTTTGCTTTGGATGATATTATTTTGGATATCTATCGTACGGCGACGGAGATGGGTGAAGTGGATTATGAGCAGTTGCAGACCGACCTCTATGCGTTGCATGAGTCGCCTATCAACCTCAATGCCACGACGGAAGAGGAACTGAGTCAGTTGCCTTTTCTTTCGCCTCAGCAGATTGATGAATTATTGGCATTTGCGGACAAGCATCCTTTTGCGTCCTTGTACGAGTTGCGTCTTATTCATTCATTGGCAGATTATGACATCCGCAACCTGCTTCCTTTCGTTTATATTGGTTCTGCGCGCGAGGAGAAGATGTACGCGCGCGAGGTTTTTCATTATGCCAAGCATGAGTTACTCGCTCGTGTGGATGCGCGCAATATAGAGTCTTTTGAAGGCACAGACCCTATGTATGGTCAGTTGCGTTATCGGTTTGATTATAAGCGCCGTGTGGTATTTGGTTTACAGTTACGCCGTCCTGCGGGTGGCAAAGCGAGTGAACTGCAGTATAATGCGTATGTACAATTAAAAGATATTGGTCCAATGCACACGATAGTAGCGGGTTCTTTCCAAGCTTCTTTTGGTCAGGGATTGGTGTTAGCTCCTGTTTTCCGAACTGGCAAATCGTCGTATGTGCAGTCTGTCGGCATGACGAATAATGGACTGCGCTATTACTCATCTGCGGATGGCGAAGGACTGCAAGGTGCAGGAGCCACTTATCGGCATGTATTTAGTTCTTACACGCGATTGGATGTGAGTGCGCTCTACTCTATCAAGAAAGCCAATGACTCCACACTTCACCATTTAGTAGGGGCGAATATGACGCTACGGCACCGTAAGTTAGAAGTGCAGTTGACGGCGATAGAGAATATATGGTCGGACTCTATCCGTCCGTATCGTAATAGTGCGTATAATCAGCATTATTTCCGTGGCACTCGTCAGGCGGTGATTGGTGCTTCTGCGCGGTACAACCATGGTTGGTTTGATCTCTTTGGCGAACTCGCTACTGCTCAGAACAGGGAGAGATGGGGATTTGGTACTATTATAGGTAGTCGATTCTACCCGACTGATGGTGTAGCCTTGACGGCATTGTATCGGTATTACTCACCTTATTTTGACAATGCGCAGGGTTATGCTTTTAGTGAGACTTCGCGTATAGGTGATGAGCAAGGTGGTTATCTTGGTTTTGAAGTTACGCGTTGGAAGGGTGTGCGTTGGTCGGGCTATGCGGATGTATTCTCTTTCAGCGGGCCCAAGTATGGTATTCCTCAGTACCCCACGATGGGTTATGACGCGATGACCGAGATACGCTTTTGCATACCACATCATACATCCAACATACAACATCATACATCCTACATCACTCTCCGTCTGCGTGCTCGTGAGAAAGGTGATTTAGCCACTTACTCCACGCGTCTGCAGTATGACTGGCAGCAGAGTGCGTGGTCTCTCCGCACAACAGCCGAAGCCAATCTCACTTCCTCGTCATCCCTAAACACTAACCCGCAAACAGGCTACACTATCTATCAGGATATAGCCTATGATTTTGCGCAGAGTGGATTGAGTGTAAGGGGTAAAGCTCTTCCGTTGTCGTTGCGATTGCGTGTGCAGTTTTTTGATGCGCGTGAATGGGATAATCGTATTTACACTTATGAGCACGATGTGCTTTATGCTTTCTCTATTCCGGCGGTGTATGGTTTGGGCGGCAGGGCTTATGTGTGTTTGCGTTGGCAGGCGATGGAGAAGTTGGCACTTTATCTGCGTGTGAGCGAGACTCTTTACCAGCGGGCTTGGTATGCAGAGCACCACTCCGAGTGGAATGGTGCTGCTGGTTCTATCCCCACGCGCACGGATGTGCATCTTCTCCTGCGATGGAAGTTATAGGGTAAGGTGTGTTGATTGTATATAGTCAATTATTTCTTTCGGTATTGTATATTGCGAAGCTATTTGTTTCCAAAGACTCACAGCCTCGACTACTTGGTCTATTAATTCATTGGGGCGTTTAATATTCATCTGGCGTGCTACTTGTAACAAGTCTTCACGCGTGATATTTTGCAGTTTGCCACATATAGACATTTGATGCTTTTGCGTCCATGCTCCATTGGCATTATATGCCCATGATATATCATAAGCAGGGCTAAGTTCCCATGTACCTGTTCTATTCATTAGGAACGAGATGTTTTTGGTATGGTCATCTTGGTTACAAGCTACCACATTGAATACCATTCTGCGATAGAACTCCTCGGCTTGTGGATATGGCAGATACATCCGGCGCATATATCCAAATACTTGTTCGTACGAACAGCTATTACGCTGATTGTAGTCGTGATGCGTCAGTCCGCAAAGCGTTTGCATATGCACTTTTTCTCCGCCTTGACGGTCAAAGCGTCGAGTCATAAAGTGTGCTCGGTTATTTTCGTGCAACAAACGACATTCGGTCATATTGATTCCGGCTTCTTTTGCTAACAAATAATAGACATATTCTATTTCTCCATAATGCTGTGGATCTCCTAATAATGAGTTCGTTACTCCATCAAGTTTTAGCAACCAATAGGAGAATCCTTCCGGTGCATCTAATTGTCCGGAGCGAACTTCTCCTGTTTTATCATTATATGCGATTACCGCTTTTGCCCGTTGCCCACCTGCTGATGTTCCCACGCGTAGAATATCCATCATTGCTTCTGTCGGTTGCCCCATATTGGTGTATAATTCCCCTTTTCCGTGTAGCATTTCCGATGCCACTTTTACCAACGATGCCACTTCTATTGCAGATGAGTTACTAAATGTTTTTTCTATAGCGGGCACGAACTCCAATGCTCCCATACTTCGTTTTCCTTGAAAGCACAAGCGCTCAATAGGATTAGCTTGCATTCTATTATTCATTGCCAACCATTGGTCTAATAATGCACGCCCGAATTGGTCTGGCAGTGCATCAGCCAATAGTCCCGGCAAACCTAAAAATGTTTTGGATGATAATTCCGGGAATGAATATACGCGATTAGACAGAGGCATCACTATAGGTGAGACCTCTATTCCTTTATTTATAAATTCAGGGGTATATTGAAAAGAAGCATATCCGCGCGGCTCATTCCACATTGCGACTCCAATCAATTCGCCCCACAAATAAACATCTACAGTTGTTACCATTCTGACTGTTTGCTATTGGATTGTTTGGGTTTTCTTACGCGCTGCGGTTGCTTATTCTCTTTCTGCATCTGCGCATATAGCAGTGGACTCATTTCTTCCTCTTGCAGGAAACTATCTATCATGTCTAGGCTACGCAATGTGCGTAGCACAGCAATGAGTGTTAGCAAGGAAGTATTTTTTCCGCTTTCCAGACTACATAGTGCGGAGAGGGACACTCCTGCATCAACAGCCAATTGTCTTTGTGTTTGTTGGTTAGCAATTCTGCGTGCTTTCACTTTTGCTCCAATACGCTCAATAAGAGCAGTATCAGACAATGCGTAAATACTCATAATTATTGTTATTTCATGTTTTACGCTGCAAATTTACAAATAATTATTGATATATCAAAATTTATTTGCTTAAATATATATTTTTTCTATTTAATTAGCCTAATTAGTCCTATTAATCTTAATTAGTAGTGCGCTTTTTGCGTGCGAGGGAAATTATAGGGTGGAAAGTTAAAAGTGGAAAGCCGAGAGTGGAAAGCGATTAGTGGCAGGCTTGTCCAGTGACAGTGTAGGACTGACCATTGCGCAGGATGAGCAGTTGCCCGTCTCGGAGTATTTTGGTTGCTTGTGTTTGGCTGGATCGTAGTTCATCGAGGTCTGTGCTAACCGAGTTATGTGTCACTTGTGTGGTGATGGTGACATATTCGTCGATGGCGAGTTCTGTTTTGCTATCTTTCTTATAACTATAGAAATGCAGTTGTGTGGTGTAAGTGCCTGCAGAGGTCAGTCCGCCGCCCACAGCTACCAATACTTCTTCGTCTATATAGTCATAGCCAACAGGGAAATGTGCAGAACCGTTGAGTGCGAGTTCGTAATCTCCTGCTACTATCTCCATATACTGATTTTGATACTCATATTGGAAGAGCACGCTGCTGGTGTGTGCCCATTTGCAATAGAGTGTTTTTTGGAGGTTGGAGGCACTGAAAGTAAATCCTTGCAGGTCGCTGTAGTTATTATCGGGATTGAGCACAAGATTTAGTTTCTTGGTAGAAAGAGAGAAGACTGGTTGGTAAGGATCCGGGAAGGTGCCCATTGGTACTGCTTCTGCGCGGAGTGGTATGATGATATCTTCGACGCCCGGGGTGGCAGTAGATAGACGCAGTTCGGCGGTATAGACGCCCACTTCGTCTGTTTCCCAGAAGACGGTTATTTCGATAGGGTTCTTGCTCTCTTTTTTGATGACTTGTGTACCACAGAAGAAAGCGGTATCGCCTGTGAGTGTGACAGTGATGTCGTCAGTAAGGTCATTGAAGGTGAGTGTGAACTTACGGCTGTCTCCCCAGTCTTTCCATGTAGGGTCTGAGGCGTAGGTGGTGTCGGGTTCGTATTGTCCCCAGTCAAGGAGTGTATCGCTGACAGCCATCCACGAATCGAGTACGCGGTCGGTCCATTCAGGCGCAGTATTGGCATAGAGAATGGTGCGTGCCAGATAAGAGGCGTCGTAAGCCTGGTAGATATTGAAAATCTCGTTGGTACCTTCGCAGTTATTGTATATATAGCGTGAAGCGAATCCTGCGTTTTTGACTTCTACGGTAGCGTCATCTTGGTTGATGGCACCGATGGTCCATTTAGCTTGGTTATCGAGTGTAGTGCTGCTTCGCAGTTTGGTATCGCTGATAGGGCGTAGGTAGTTGCCATCAGCATCTACAAAGATGATATAGTCTCCTTCACGCTGAACGGTGTAGGCATAGGCTGTTTCTGCAGTGACGGTGTGTCGTTTCTCGCCGTAGGTAGCGGGTACGCCTTTGATGTTATTCTTGCTGATATTCACATCATAGATACCCATGATGTAGTTTTCTCCTTCTTGGCTGGTACCGAAGAATACTTTCGCGCCATCGGTGAGGCAACTTGCATCTTTGACGGCATTGTAGGTAACTATATTTTGCGCTTTCGCAGTTATTCCCAGCGTGATGAGACAGCATAGTATGATGGCAGTAATCTTTTTCATGGTTGTGTTTTTTTAGGTCGTTCTGTGTCTCATTATTTCACTTTCCTGCCGAAAATATCGTAGATTTGATTGTGTTTCACAATATATATATGACCATCTTGCATTAACTTATAGGGCTTTTGTCCTTGATTAGTACCTATATATTGCAGGTTAGTAGGCTTATTGCTGAGCGTATATACATATTCCGCAATCCAACTTTGTGCCATTCCTTCCTGCGTAGCATATGCGCGAATGGTAGTGGGTTCATTTATTGTTAGGGTGAGCGGTGAAGCGGCTATTTGTTCTGCTCCTCCATTCATGGTATAATGGAGTGTAGCCCCTTCATTAGCTGTGATTGTTATTGTGGTACCAGCCATCACCTCTCCCGATGGTAGCGAGCATGTAGGTGTATGTAATTGCTCTAATACGGGTGTGATATAATTCACATCATCCACATAAGATGAGTTTCCTGATGATTTTAATTGAAAGCGTACAAATTGTGTTTTTAATGTATCTGGAATTTCTATTTGGAAATATTTCATCACGCCGGATGTAAATTCACTTACGGAGATAGTCTGCAGTTTAATCCATTCACTTGCCTCCCATTTCTGTACATCTTTTTCCTCGACCATCACTCCAGTCTGATAGGAAATGGTAATTGTCTTACTTGGAGATGTAGCATAGAAACTAAGGTAGTGTGGGTAGATAATGGTTGGTGTTACTAACAGCGATGAGGTAGCCAAACGATAGCATGGTGTTCCGCTTTTGGTGGTGTATGTATTATCAAACAGATAAAGTTTGCTGCTTTCATCCCATTGAGTTGTCGATTCGCAGGGATTTTTATATACTTTTCCTTTAGCTGTATTTATGGTCCATGTTGTTTCATCGCTTGTTCCCAATGAGTCAGTCCATGCAATCATGCGCAATGTATATTTTTGTCCGGCAGGTAGTATGATTGTGCTACCTTTTTCTGCGCTTGTTGTTGGTTTGGATCCATCTGTAGTGTAATAGAAGACTGCTCCGTCTGTGGTAGAAGACAGATTGACAGAGATGTTTTCTTCTGCGTAATAGGTAGTATCTCCATTTGTAAGGATAAAGTCTGTTTCTTTATCATCTACATCAAAAGTGGGTTTGTCTGTCTTTCCATTGTATGAAGTCCATTGAATGTTATAGATAGCAAATGTAGCTGTTTCTCCTTTCACTGTTTCTATTGCGGTGATTGCTATATCACTCACTTCTCTTCTTTTTATAACGGCTTTGTATTGGCAGGAAGTGTTGATATTTGGTATATTCATTGTTAGATTTACCACTTTCGTTCCTGCTGTTACTCTAAATGTTCTATCTCCATACCCTGTTCCCGCAGCAATTCCTTTTACATAGAAACTTATTTCTCCCACTCCTTCTTCTATTTGTTCTGTGTTCAGTTGTCCTTGTATGCCATTATTTGGTACTCCTGCACTGACCGTTAAGGCTCGATATCCTCCTACTGTACAATCTATAGCCCCTATTGTATTCCATGTCATACCATTATCACCAGTATAGTTATGGGCGGTTGTTAGTCCATATACATCTTTTATTACATTTTGTAGGCTCTCGCTTCCCTCTGCGCAAGCGATTATACCTATGCATAAGAGCCACCCAAGAATCGCTATCTTTTTCATAATCTTCATGCTTTTCGTTTGTTATTTACTATTCTCAGTATCATATATATCCCTACCATAACAAAAAGCACCATACTATTTCCCACAGGGACTGCACCGGGGTCTCCAATATTATCTTCCCATCCTACCTTTCTCGGTCCATTGGTTTGATTCTGACTAGTGGTAGTTTCACCGACCACGCTTACTCCTTCCGCAGCTGCTTGTGGCAGTTGCGATCCACTTCCAAGCATAGTGGAAGTAGATTGCATTTGCCATTGTGGCTGTTGTACTAAGTCTTGGGCACATATGTTAGTTACATTCGCGAGTGCCACTACAATCAATATATATAGTATTTTTTTCATATCATTTTTACTTATTGAGGTTTTAACGGATTATTGTTTTTACGCAATTGTTTCCTTGTGCAGTTTGTATAGATATTTCATATACTCCTTGTGTAGGTGCATCAAAGTTGACAATGCCATTCATTTCATAATCAGCCTTAATAAGTTTACCGACCATATCATAGAGCATTACTTGTGCTCCTGTTGGTAATCCTTCGATTGTGATATATCCTTCGGTTGTTGCGATGGTGATTCCTTCCATAGACACATTATCTATACTTGTAATCACTTGTGCTACTCGTTGTATGCGTATGCTGTATCCTTTGTTTACTCCTTTTTGTGCAGCAATAGTATATGTATCAAACATCAGATTTGCCACCACTTCGCCATTGTATAGCAACTCAATAGTTTTGGCTCCGTGTATTCTACTCTTTAGCTGATTCATAGCGAGTGTATAATTTCCTTCTTTATGGGCATAGAATTCGAGCGGTATATTCTCCGCATTAGCATCTGGTAGTGCTATATATGCCATTTGCTCATTAGTCATATCTCGCAAGTAGAGCTGTGGTTTGGAAGCTGCAGCATACATTTTGATAAGGTCTCCGCTAATTTCGTACTCTGGTTTATAGTTATCATCCACGAGAACACCTGCATAATCGACTTGGTTATCAAATGCTACTAATTCCAATTCAACAACCACTTTCTCGCGTGCGGCTTGTGCTTTGCGAGCAGGTGCATTATTAGAGAGTGTACGCCCTGTTTTGCTGTACTGCAGTGTTTTTGTTTCATCCTCTCCTGAAGTAGGATCCACTACTTGGATAAAGTATCCTTTGAATGGTTCCAATTTAGTAGATGCTGCTCTTTGCTGTGTATATGTGCGGGCATTGCTACCGTCAGGAATAGAAACGAATACTTCTGTATCATTGGTATAAGAACCATCAGCTTGGATTTCACCCTTTATTACTACATTACCATTATTCACACCCGCGTCTGTTTGACCATTCGGGTCAAATATACTGATATATGGTGAGCCTACAAAGTTCCATCCATGGTGACGTTTCTCTGCTGCCAGATTCACATTCCAGTTATAGACATTTGTCTCTTTTGCCTCATTTCCCGACTCAGTATATTGGGTGCTTTCGGTAGGCGGGAAGTAGATAGTCTTATGTTGGTTTGTCCATTGCGTAGTAAACAATCCGATTATATATGCTTCATTAGCTTTGAGTGTTGCGTTCGGTTCTACTCTTTTCCAGAATTTAGAAACGGCTCCGGGTGCAGCACTTGTGCCTGTTTCCTGTCTTGCTTTACCATCGTAATACTGGATACCCCAATCGGTACCATAGTCACCCATACTCTTACCATTGAGTTGTCGTATAGCAGCCACATTACAGTCGTAAGGCAGGGAGAATATATACCAATATTGGTCATTTATTCGTTTTGTATGAATAATCGTATCTACCTCAATGCTGCTTTGGTCATTATTGATAATTGCATATCCAACAGTATCGTTCAATGCTTGTATGTGCAATCCTTGTAATCTAAAGGCTTGTCCATTGGTATTATTCAGTTTTGCTCCCGGATATACCATTATATTTCGGAACTGTCCTTGTCCACCGTTGATATGCGTTAATTCTGCTGCGTCACGAATAACCACATCACATTCTGTACAAATGTCATCAGTTAGTATCTTTTCGTTCTCAATACCAATAGGTGGTGTACTCAAAGCATCGCTTGGTCTCTCCGGATAGTGGAAGAACTTCTCGTCATTAGTATTAGCATCCACATCCACTACGATAGGCACCTTATATAAATTATAGGCGTGTATATTATCAGACTCCACACCATTGACCGTTACTTTTTCTACTACTTCGATACGCATAGTATCGCAATAGTAGTGCGGCACATCCATGTCAAAGGTGTATGTTCCATCTTCATTTTGACTTGCATATACGAATTCTTCTTCATCCAAAGGAACCCATGCATTATAGTATCCGTCGTAGTCATATCCTCCGACATAAGAGAAGTTCTCACAGGATGTTTGTTCTTGGTTACCATCTTTTGGCACATGTGAGCCTTTCCATTCGCTATTTAAGGTCACCATATCACCTATGTTAGTTGCCACAGCGTTTGCACCGCTCTTGACATTCATACGGCGGATAAGTAGGCATCGGTTGGTAGATAGTATATATCCCTCTCCTTCGCAAGAATTATATTTGATTTTATTATCCGCTAAGTCATATCCATATCCTACCCATCCTTTTGCGTCACCAGATTCTGTTTTGGCAGGTGTAGTGGAGCAGTCTGTCCATGACCATGAGCGTGTTGCGCTACCGTCTGGTTTATTTTGGTCAGTGCGAGCCCCGATAAGGTCTAACATATACCAGTCTTGACTTACGCTATCAGTATATATTCTCCAGCTGATATCGTCTCCATTGATACTGGTAGTAGGAGGTATGTTATTCTTAGCTGGATCTACTGCGTTGGCGTTACGCACGAGTAGTAGCGCGTCATCACCAGAGAAGGATACCGGCAAGTTAGATGATGACATTGCCACCCAATTACTCATATCGGCTTTGCTTTGTTCGCACTCTCCTACCTGATCAGCGGTGTACACAATGATTTCCTCGTTAGGGTATATCCATCCTTTCTCATAATTACCCATTTCAGAGAGGTCAATGATATTCTCTGGTGCGGTATTCCAATCCTCGTAATTGGATTTAGAGCGCCATACTTGCATACCAGCCAAAGAGCGTTTTTGTGCTGTAGGGTTGAAGATTGCCCAAAGTTTCTTGTGCATATATGCTTCGTAGTACTTAGAGAAGAATATCTCATCACCTACATTCGCTTCTTTCTCATCATCTGTGATAGGTCTATTCATTATGATACGCACATCCAATTCGTTCCCTAAATCCACATTGTGCTCTATAGTTATTTGTTCATTGCTTATTTCTGTCACTTCTACCATAGGTGTATTTACATCAATACCCGAAGTAACAGCCCAGTTGATAGTTAGTTCGACAGGATTAGCCATTCCTTGTGTGGTCAGGGTAACGATGCTTGTTCCCGTTGTCCCCGGATAGTCTGTATTTAGTGGTGTGAATGTGAATTGTACCACACCTCCTGCGGCCGGTATAGTAGTTGCATTCAGTCTGATGCGTTGTTCGTTGTCTGCCAGAGTCACATTGATAGTGCTGTAGGCATCGGTTGCTGTGACGGTTGCTACTCCCTTTGCAGAACCGCCCAATGGTGCTGCTATAGATACCGGTGTAGTGACAGACAGCTGCGGTGCATCTGCATCGGTTGTTTGGAATGTGATGGCATTGGATGAACAACCATCTGCATTTTGGATTATATAAGTGTATTCAGTATTACCGCTCAGTCCAGTAAGAGCGATGTTACCATCAGCGCTGAGGTCAGCAATATCAATAGAGAGGTATGGTTCTTCGCCCTGACCGATAGAAGTACACATGAGTGATACATCATCAAGGTAGAAATCGCGGAACGTCTCTCCGGTTACATTCGCTCCAATAGCAGGGCAAGCAGTGATAGTAGAAGTAATTTCAAATGTGTAAGTCAATTGGTGGTATTCTTCATCCGTTTCTAAGATGGTGATGTCCGAAACACAAACCACTTTGATTTCACTCTTCTTACCACCAATCAATCCCAATGCGAAAGACTGCTTCTTGTCTAAATATTGATTATTTGCGGCTAACATCTTTACCCATGCGCTCATGCGATAAGTACCAGGAGTGAGTGTCACTTCGTCAGCATACATCACTGCCATATCCTTGAAGTTGTCCAATTTGCTACCATCATCTGTTACTAACAAACTGTAATTACTATCTTCGTGGGTATGGGCTGTGGCTATATCATAGTCGCCGAACGAGTGTGCAGCACCTACTTCGCCTTTGTTTATACCATTGCTCCAACCTTCCGCCAGTGAACCTGTTTCGAAGTCGCCATTGACAATGAGTTCGCGATTGACGATACCGTTTTTGTAGAGTTGCAGTGTACCGCTCTTATCGTCTCCGAAGTCAAGGGTATTTTTCCAGTTGGCTTGTGCTGTGTTAGATGTGATATTAGTAGCAAGCAATGCCATTGTACCAAAGCCCGCAGGGCAGTCGCTGGAAACGATATTGAGCACATAGTTGTTGTCTTTAGCATCAGTAATAGTGAGTGTACCTTCGGTGGTATTGGCATCGGCAAGTGTTAGTATGACAGAACCAGATACAACACCTGTGCCAGTAGTGTAAGAGATATTGCTGTAGTCCATGCCGTAACCGCTGCTGATAATAGGAGTGATGTCGCACGCAGGTATGTGCGTTCCTTTTACATAGACTGTAGTTTCTTCACCACCGAGTACTGTTGTTTCTGTGATTTCTGTTGTACATGCTTCATCGCTGTAGAATTTGAGTTCAGGTTCTCCATTGTATGTTGTCACTGCAATCTCGTTGCTGGTGTTGCTGCTTCCATCCGTAACGGTGTAGTAGTAGGTGGTGTTGGCATTCAATCCTGTAAACTCAGCACTACCTACATTGCAAGAGATAGTTTTGGTAGCGACAGGTGTTTTTGCAGATGATTCCATCTTAATACTTGTAAACAAGCAGCTTGAAGATGATGCTGAACTTGTAATAAAGAATCTATCCGTAGCAGATAATCCTTTTATCGTAAATACACCTGTTGATGATACTCGACCTGCTGCCAATGCTAAGTTATAAATATTGGTGCTTTGTCCATTGATAGTTACTGTCTTAAATGTACTTGGTCTTCCAGCAGAACTTGGCATATTTGCATCTTCAACTACATATAGTTTTAAAGTATAGGTTGTTCCATCTGTTCTGTTATTATAACCAACAAGTGTAATCTTAACTTCATCGCTGGTTGTAATATCGTTTTTCCAATTAGATAGTTGTGGAGAATAAACATTATATCCGCCACCTGTACTCAACATCTCGTAGCCATTGGTTGTTTTGTCTTGCAATCCAGTACCACCTATAAACCATTTTGTAGCCCCTCGCTGAGCCCATGCATTAATTGTAGTACTACCTGAAGTAGTGAAATTATATTCTTGTAAAACAGCGTTTTGCTTTGTATATACATCCACTGTTACATTGTCAGTGCAGTCTGCTACAGGAGCCCAGTTAGCGGTGAAGCTGCTATTTGTAATTGGGCAGGCTGCGAGAGCGGTAGGAGCATCGCAGTTTTCGGAATATATAAAGTCCATGTAGCAGTCCATATATGGCAGACCACCCACATTAGTCATCACTTGGTTGGTATTCTCCCAAGAGAGACGATAGGTGTGACCAGGAACCATTGCTGCAATGGTGGAAGCGTTAAATGTGACACTTGCAATACCTCCACCAGTTCCTCCATTAGTACCATCTCTTTCAAACGAGAGAGATGCTCCTGAATTTAAGTCAACGAGAGAGAAAGTGGTTTGGTTTAGTTCTTCAGTTGTTGATATATAGTTTCCGTTCAAACATAAAGCATCATTCAAATAGATTTTTGGTGTAATTCCTCCATCTATTGCTTCTTTACACAACATAGTCGTACCATTAACTTTGTCAAAGGCTCCATTTCCGCCATCGAAATTCATTTCTGCCAAACTATGCAATGTAATTACTACGCCTACATACTGAGGATTACCTTTACCATTATCAACAAATGATGCACCATCAGAAATGAATTGTAGTATTGCTTGGTGTACGCCCTCCGTTGCATCTTCAGCTGCCATAGAAACAGTAACCACACCTTCTGGAGTAATGGATGCTTGTATATTGGAGTTGGTCGTTTGTTGAACAACGCTGACGCTCAATGGATTCCACAAGTCACTGATAGTTATGCTCTTGCTATTGTTGCTAAACGCTTGACCAGCTGTGCCTGTAAATTTCCATGGTGTCTCTCCACGGTCGATAGTAGGATTAGGAACAACGAATGAGCCTGTTTCTTGGCAAGCGGTGCCTGTTGTTACTTTCGCACGGATATAGACAGTCTTACCGCGATAGGTAGCCAATGGCAATTGTGCTTGCAATTGAGTTGCCTCTTCGCTATTGTTGCAATCTTTGATGAGTGTAACAGGCAAGTCAGTCCATGTGTTTTGATCCAAACTAATCTCATATGCCGTTGTACGGTCGTTCTTGAATTGTATAGTAGCATTCGTAGCATCAATTGCCGTAACTGTTACTACAGGAGCAGCGTAGTATGTACAGGTTGTACCATCGATAGGCAACAGGTAGATAGACTTCTTGGTTGTTCCTGCTGTTGCACTATATTGTCCTACACGGTTTGTACCACCTGCTGTAGTATATGCCAACACATTGGTTGTCAAACTGCTATGCACATGCATATTGTATTGTTTGGTATTCCAATCCACTACATCCAAGAACCATTTTTGTTTCTCTGATGCTGCGAACGATGCGTTTTGAATATTCGTATTGTTACCATCGCTATCCACATTGGTACTTGAACCATATAGGTAGTAGTTGCCACCTAATGGCACAGACTTATAGCTCATCGTTTGTGGGTTGGTGTTCACATTGCCTGTTCGTGCAGCTGCTTGATATACCGCACGCGCTGGAACATCTCTTGCTATCGTAGGCGCAGCTGTATTATCCACAGTGATTGGATAAGGTGCAAAGGTTCCTAATCCCGAACAAGCATTACCCCATGGTGCCACCATGTCAGCTGGTACGGCAAACCAATCACCGCTACCGTTGGTTACAGCGATTACGAATTGCTCAGGTAGTGAACGGCCTTCCAATTCGTAGGTTGCTGTGCTGTATATAGCAGAGCCATTATGGCGATATACTTCTATGGTCAATGTAGCCGTTTCTGTGGTATTGGCTTGCGCTGGTTTGTAAACAATACCAATATTACCCGTCCAATCAGGATTGCTGATGTTCGTACCAAGAGTTAGGGCGTTTGCAGTACCTTCTCCTGTTGTGCCACCTGTTTTGATTTGGAAAGCGGCGTTATTGGTGTATGCACGGATACTTACATTGGCGTTATTGGCATTGGTTGTAAGGAATGTACCAGTGACGGTCAGTTCGGTTGCTGCTTCTACCCAAATGTCCTTGGCAGCAGTGATTTGTATTGGACCGCCAGTGATAGTCACATTTGCTGAGCAAGTGCAAGTGCCTGTGAGATTGATAACCTTTTGTGTGCTACCGCACTGGAGTGTCAATGTTCCTTCTACAGCACCTGTTTCTCCTTCTTCAGCTTCATAGCGCATATAGATTTGGTCGGTGACCTTTGTAGTTGTACCGCCGGAGAGTGTTAGGTTGGAAGTACCGAAAGTGCTATTGTCGGTGCTGATAGTGAATTGTCCGCTACCGCTTGTGGTTGCAACAGTGGCAGTGATGCTATTGGAAGTTAGATAACGACTATTGATTTCTACTTCTTGGCTTGCACTCTTCTGACCACATGTAGGTGAGAAGGTCAATTCACTGGCACTTGCCAACAGGATTGGGTTAGCAACGACATTGATGGTGGCGGAGCCAGTCTTTTGGCAGCCATAACTTGTTTCTGTGAAGTTACCCGTTACGGTATAGGTACCTGCTTTGGTAGCGGTGAAATTGATGTCGTATGGTTGAGTCTTATAACTTCCTGACCATCCAAGACTTGCGCCATCCACAGGAGAAACAGTTGGCTCGTAGTAGCGACCACTTTCTCCACCCGATTGGCTAATCCTAACGGTTGTAGAAGCAGTACCATCTATATTGAGTTCAAGACTTGCATCGGCAGGTGTAACTGTCACAACCGCAGGTGATTGGCAGCATGAGGTAATGAAAGAGGTGTAGTTTGCTGCACTGCCTGCAGACCATGTAATTTGAATTTCATCCAAATACATTGCACCACTATTAGAACGCAGACCGATGTATTCGTAGTCGCCAGTAATGGTTAATTCTGTAGAAGTGCCTTTAACAATAGTACCAAGAAGAGTTCCTTGCTTGCTATTATCATACAAATCAGTTGCTGCGGTGTAAGCAGAATTCTTGCCATAAACATTCAAGGTACGATTATTATCGGTGCTTGAGTTCCACGACACAACCACCTTGGTTGCTTTTCCGCCAGAAGCAGTAGTAATAACGCCTGAATTATTATTATTTGAACGAAGTTGGATATATGTTTTATCATTTCCTCCGCCAGAACTATTTCCCGCATAAACAGCATCAGAATTAGATGTTTTTCCGCTCCAATCTGTATAATTTGTTACAGTAATTCCTATAAGAGAACGAGTAAGTATGTCAGTTTTCGTTGAAGTAGAACCTTGTGTTCCAGCAGCGAAGACTGCGTGGTATTCGAGATCTTCATCACTAACTGTAGCAGAGGTAACGAGGTCGGGTTCTTCATCTGTTGAGCCATTGATTGGGTTTATAGTCCAGCCAATGAAGTGAGGATAATTTTCCGTGTCACAACTTATTGGGTCAGTAGTAGGGAAAATAACTGTGGCACCACTTTCCAAGTCAGTAAGTGTTTCATATACACTACCATTGCTGTAGAAGGTTACGGTGTAAACCTTTGTCCATTGGGCGTAGAGAGTAGTAGTTACTGTTTTATCCCAGTTCTTTGCACTGGTTCCGTCGGCTTTGTAATATTGTGTGCCACCTGAAGCAGCATCGAAATAGCCATTAAAGGTGTAACCCGTTTTCTGAGGTAAATTACTTGCGATACTTGGCATAGCAGCGTTGTAGGTTGCAGTAACACTTGTTGCACCTGCCGTTGTAGCCCCTTGGTTGTCAAGGGTAACGGTCGTTTGAATTGCAGTCCATTTTGCGTAGAGGGTGGTATTTTGGGTGATTGCAGCGCCTGCTGTTGCTTCTTGAGTGCACCCTTCATCGGTGTACCAACCAGCGAATGTATAACCAGTTTTGGTAGGTGTAGGTAATGGGTCTGGTAATGTAGTTCCAGAGTCCGCGTCAATTGTACTACCACCATCGGTGTTGTAGGTGATCGTAAATGTTGATGGTTCTGTACATGAGGTGATGTAATCAGAATAGGTGGTGGTTTGAGCGCCTGTAGTGGTTTCCAAATAAGTAAACACTACATCGTCTATTCTAAATGTAGCTTTGTTCGAAACATTACTTGTAGAGGTTATGGCAATTTTAATATAAGCATCTATGCCATTTGCATTAATAGTGTAAGATTTTGTTTGTGCGTTGCTTGTAGATCCTACTGATTGTTCCGTTGCAACAGATGTCCAACTTGTTCCATTAGTAGAATATGACACACTGTATTTGTAATCGTTATCACTTGTTAGGGTTTTAAATGAAATCGATTTTAATCCTTTGACAAGGGTAGTGCTTTGTATATAAGGTAAATTCGAAGGGGCAGAACTATACCATCTCATTTGAGCAGACTTGCTACCATTGAGAAAGGCATTAGTAGAAACTGTTCCATAATATATTGTCCAAGCTATGCCAGCATTACTACTTTGGGCAGTATATTCTTTTGTTAAATTGTAAGTATCTGATGTTGTTTGGTTTTCAAATGTTTCTGTTTTCGTTTTTTCTGTTGTCGTTGTTCCGCCATTCGTTGTTGTTTCTTTTGCGAAGACGGCATAGTAATTTACATCTGCAGTTCCCATTTCGGGTAGGTCTTCACCATCAATGATATTATAGAAATCAGGAACTATATCCCCTTTAGCAACTTTACCATCCCAAGTACTAGTTGCCCAACCAACAAAAGTAGTACTTTCTCCATCACAACTTGTAGGAGTAGAACCACTATATGAAACTGCAGCTTCTTCTGCAAATTCAGTTCCACCTGCATTTAGAAGAGTTGTACCATTGTAGAAATACGCTTTGTGCTTTACAGCCGGAGCGGCGTTCTCGTATGAAAAATGCACTGAAATACTATTTAGTCGAATTTGTCTGCCAGGTTTTGTTATTAAAAGCACAAGATCTTCAGAAAAGTTAGTCGCATTGGTTTTTGTTACAGTATAAACAGTATTAACATATGTACTTGAACTTGCAAGTGTTCCAGACTGACTTGCTGTTACTTGTGTAGTACACGCAGTTGAATTATAAATTCTAAATGTGGTAGTAGATGCTCCATTACCAGAACCAAAAGTAGCATTTTTTATTGTAATAACTACATCGCTTGTGATTGTTTTCCCTGTAAATATATCTGGAATAGTTGCCACGCTAGAAGTACCACTTGCAGGACATAACCAATATGAACTTTTGTCTTCACAATCTGTTAAAGTCCATGTGTCCCCTTTATCATCATAGCCATAACTTACATCAAAAGTCTCCGCCCACACTTCTGTACTGACGGTAAGGGTTAGGAACATGACGAGCAAGAGGCGTATAGACTTGGTATACCCTTGCAATACATTTAGAAGATTGTTTGCCACTTGGGCAAAAGAAGTAGATTGTGTCATATCTTTTTGTATTTTATATACGGGTTATGGGGTTGTTTCGTTTGATATATATGAGTTATTTTTTGCGCATTTCAATTTCTTTCACTGTTCGCTCTACGACTTCCTCTAATTGGTATGTCGCGACGCCAAGCGGTTTATTGATGTCTTGCAATGACCACTCTACAATGGTGTTTTTAGCCGTTTTACAAATGAGTAATCCTACTGTAGGGTTATCTCCGTCACCGCGTAGTAGTTTATCAGCCGCAGTAACATAGAAATTAAGCTTACCTGCAAACTCGGGCATAAACTTTACTGCTTTCAGTTCGATGATTACATAACGCTTTTGCGGTATATGGTAAAATATCAGGTCAGGAAAGAAAGTAGTTTCATCATCAATACACAATTCTAATTGTCTTCCAACAAAAGCAAATCCTTGTCCAAGTTCCAATAAGAAATGTGTGATGTTGGTTACAAGTGCATCCTCCAAATCCTTTTCGTTATAATTCTCTTGAAGCGTTAAAAACTCAAAATGATATGGATCCTTGAATAACTGTTGTGTTACTTGACTTTGTTCCGCCGGTAATGTAGATTCAAAATTCGAACAGATAGCTCCCTGAGCCTGAAAGAACTGCGAATCCATTTTAGCATTAAGTTGCGGCCTTGACCACCCGAATTCAGCGACTTGTTTGGCATAGAACAAAGCTTCGTCTAAAGTGGTAGAACGACTAACGATGTCTATATGATGTCCCCAAGGAATACGTCCAAACATTTCTGGCATTGGTAAAAAGCCAATGGGTCGTTGGCTTTTTTCCAATTGGCTGTATTCGTCCTTATTTTCAAAAAGGCCAACGGGTCGTTGGCTTTTTTCAAGCTGCTGATTATAAAACAAATACCATTGTTTCATATACTTCACATTGGAATACGAGAAGCCACTTGCCTCAGGAAAAGCTTCTCGCATATCAAATGCAAATTGTTTGACAACGCCATCTCCCCAACGCGCTTCTGCTTTGAGCATAACAAGGTCGCGACCGATACTCCAGTAAAAGTCAAGCATTTCTGCATTTACTTTTACAAGAGCACGCCCTTGGCTCTGGCGAAAGCGCGTTTTTACATCCGAAAGCCATTGGATGTACTCGCTGTCAGCTATCATATTTTCTCTATTTACAAAATGAGGCATTGTTATGTCTTGTCGTTTTTAATAAGTCCAAAGGCGCGTTGTTTTATTTTTCGTGAGCAGGGGATGCTCTGTAGCAGTAAACCTCGTTAAAAGCGTTGTTATATTTTTCGTGAGCAGGGGGGCTCTGTTCTTTAATTATATTTATCTTCCCTTTTACTCCTCTATATTACCCAACGGCAATTCATCTGGCGGGGTGGTAATTTGAATGGTTCTGCTTTCTTACTGGGCACCGACTGAATCAAGCGAAAAAGCTGCTCCACTGTTGCCACATCGGTAAGACGCATCTTGCCGTCTGAAGCAGACATTTTCAAAGTGTGACAACTTGTCACGGTTTCATTACCCTCTGCTTTCAGGCGTTGTTTAAGTTTACGCCAGTATGCTGCTGCATCAGCGCTAACTGTCAAAACAGATATAACATCCACTACAGAAAAGAAATATTCTTCCTTCTCTTCATCCCATACCACGCGAATCTTCGCGTTCTCAAAAAATTGTATCTGTGTTTCTTGTGACATATCTTCTTTATAAATATGCGCTGCAAAGTTACGAAAAATATATCATATGTGCAAGTATTTATTTATAAAAAATAAAATTGCTACTTAAAAGTAACAAAATCATTAGGTTACTATTAAAAATGGTAACGAGTGTCGCGTTCGGCAATTAGTCGCAATGGTCCATACCACTACCGCTAAATGGACGGGCTCCTAATGCCTCCGCTCTTCGGTCGGACTATCGTTACACTAGCAGTCCTCCCGAGAAAATAAACAAAAATAATAAAAACAAAATGAAAATAGAGAAAACATTTTAGGTAATCAAAAACTCGATGTGTGTGATTATTGATGGTAAATAAACCTAGATAAACACTGGTCGCATGCTATGTGCCTATTGTAGTCGCTGAACCTATGGGCTACGCGCCCGGAGCGTAATCTTCTTAATCCGCATTCATATGCGAGCATATAATGCGCCTTAATAATCTTCCTCTCTCGTCGGCAGAACTCTGCCGCCTAAACAATAAGCACATATCCTACGCCAGCCATAAACAAAGATAAAATTATTTATCAAGTATTGAGTAGTGAGTACATTTTTTCTAGTATCACTAGTATCGCTAGATAAACTAGATTTATAGACCGCTATGCTGTTAGAGGGCTGGAGAACCAGAGCTCTGGAGCTCCAGACTAACTAGCCAAACTAGTCCAAGACCATATAGCCGAACTAGAAGAACTAGATAAAATAGAAAAGACGGACTGTGCTATTAGATATTCTTATCTTAGGAGATGGTCCCGTGATGGTACCGTGAATGGACTGAAAAAACCCTGCATGTATCCTGCACGCACCCTATTGTGACGTTCAGGATGCGAACGAGATGCGAACGGTGGAGGATTAAGAGTGGAAAGGTTATAGTAGTTCTATTTCGACGCGGCGGTTCATCTGGCGATGCTCGTCACTATCGTTCGGCACAATAGGGTCTTTCTCTCCACGACCCTCAATATCAATCCGTTCCGGACTAATACCACGCTCAATCATCGCCTGTCTCACCGACTGACAACGACCCTCCGACAACAACTGATTAGAACGGTCCGAACCTATATCATCCGTGTGTCCAATAATACGAATACGCTGCTTTGGACGCGACCTTAACAACTGATACAACTCATTCAACGCAGGTTCGGAATAGTCCAAAATCTGCGTCTTTCCCGTAGCAAAATAGATATCTCGCAAGACAAAAGACTTAATCTCCTTGGGCACCATCTCTATGCCTGTATAATCATGCGCATCGTAGATAGTATCCCTGAAGGGATAATAATTGACAGCCGTTGCCTCAATCGTATAGTAAGGCAGTCTATCATCGAGCAAGACAGCCAAGACAGAATGGAGGGAGTCAGAGGTAGTCTGCATCACCTTGCGCTGACGATGATTACGCACGACCACATTCGCCACGACAGGCCGCGAAGTGAGGGAATCGGTTACCGTGAGCGTGAGGCGCGTCTCTGGATAGAGCGACACGCGAATAGTATCTTCGTCTTCCTTATGATTGAAATAGATAGTATCCGAGGCAAAGAAACCCGTTTTAGCCGCATAGACCCAATAGCGTCCTTCCGGGAGTCCGCGCGATATACGCGCACGCTTTTGGTCAGTAGCCTTATTCACCTTGGGTTTTCTTCCCGGGCGCGCCTTGATATCTTGCACTTGGATATGTGTGGCAGGGAGCGGTTCGCCTGTCTTCAGATTAAACGAATAGACATAGAGCAGCGGTTTACCATCCTTGATACGCTGCCTTTTAGCTGCCTGTTTCTTTTTCTCTGCTTTCTTAGCCGCTGCCGCTTTCTTGGCAGCGCGTTTGCGTGCAGCCTTACGCTTGGCCGCCTCTCTTTTCTTCTGCGCAGGCGTCAGTTTCTTGGCTTTCTGTTCTGTCTTAGGCGCTGGTGCTGCTAAGGCAACAGAAAGAGGTTCGATGAGCACGAACGAGAGAAGGAGGATGCAAAGGCGCGGGATAATATGTCTTATTTTAGATTGCAAAATGATGATTTATATTATAACAAAAATAATAAAAACAGGATAAAAATATAAAAAACATCTAAATTTGTAAATAAACCAAGATAAACACTGGTCGTATGCTATGTGCCTATTGTAGTCGCTGAGCCTGTGGGCTACGCGCCCGGAGCGTAATCTTCTTAATCCGCATTCATATGCGAGCATATAATGCGCCTTAATAATCTTTCTCTCCCGCCGGCAGAA
>JAZNGV010000025.1:0-56119 GCA_045576595.1 Paludibacteraceae bacterium
CTCTTATGGACACCCGTCACTACCTGCCTACCTATAAATATATTTATCGTTAGTCCGTTAGGACGGTTCTCCACATCCATAGGATGTAAATGCCTTTGCGACAGCAAAAATATAAAAAATATATTCTAGGTTCTCACAAAAACACGCTTATTTGTCTGGTTGGAGTTACGCTCCCCGCTACTCCTGCCGTTCGAAAGCAAAAGTCAATTGCTTTCTCCATACAAAAAAGCGCTGCGCTTCAAAAACGGCAAGGCTGGAAGATTGTAAGGTCATTAAGGTCCGTAAGGTCTCTAAGGTCTCTAAGGACTGTAGGGACGAGGGATGAAGGACGAAGGACGATGTTGGATGTAGTGAGTCCGGTTTCCAGAGTCTGGAGTCCATATGGACGGAAGACGGAGGAAGCGGAGGACATGGACGCGAGCTACAGGACGGCGACAAGCGCCTATAGGACGGGCAGAGCCCTACAGGAGGGATGGAGGGATGGAGCTCTGGAGCGCTGGAGCGCTGGATTTCTAGATTTCTGGATTTCTGGATAAAATGGACAAGCATCAATGATAAAATGGATAGGCAGGAATATAACAAGCATGAATTAAAAGGCATGAATATAAAAGTAAAAATAAGCATTTGGGTTGTGTGCATAGGCATTTTATGTATGCCACTACACGCAGAGCAGTCCACCTTGGACTCGCTACTCACCGTCTATGCGGCTGAAGTGGCACAGACCAATGACTACCTCGCAGTACGGCAAGCGCGTATTGACTCGCTCTACCGTATAACACCTCGCACCCCCGATTTGACACTCGCTATCGCTCGTGAGTATCAGTCCTATCAGAGCGACTCGGCGCGTATCTACTATGGGCGGCTGCTGGAAGAAGCAGAGCCCTATCGCACACATGCTATCGTCGGATTAGTAGAACTGCATGCAGCCACAGGTCGTTTCGAAGATGGTATTGCCACAATGCAGTTGATGGATAGTATATTACCTTCTTTCCGCCTCCGTTGGTATGAGGCTGTCCGTCGTCTATACTCGGATGGCGCACTCTGGTCCACCGTTCCGTCCCTTCAAGAGAAATGGCAACAAGAAGCAGATAGATACCAGTCTATGCTCATGAACGCATGGCGCGAGAAAGTGGATGAAGAGCAAGAGATGGATTTGCTGCTGGCGCAATACACTGCCATGGAGAAGGGTGACCTGCCAACAGCCCTCACATACAACGAACAGTTATTAGCTAAGATAGACCCTACAGCACACGAGTACGCTATCAAAGCCTACGAACGCGCTATCTTATACGAGCAGTCAGGCAACGAGACCAAACGGCGTGAATGGCTGGTACGCTCTGCCATACAAGATGTGCGTTGCGCTGTAACCGATAACGGTTCGTCATGGTTAGTGGCGAAAGACTGCTACGAAGATGGTGATTTAAGTCGCGCGTATTTATTCAGCAACTACTCACTGACCAATGCCTCCTTCTTCAATGCCCCCACGCGATTTAACCAGACATTCACCTTAGGGCACACTATCGCGACAGACTACGAGCAACGACTCAATGATTTATCTATACGATTAGGATTTGCACTCATCTGCTTAGTGCTGCTGCTGGTAGCCGTTGTGCTGATTACTATCTACACACTGCGCAATAACAAAAGACTACATATCCTTAACAAAGAGATTACAGCTATCAACGAGGAGTTTGAGATTACTAACCGCCAGCTCAAGGAAGCCAATATGGTCAAAGAGCAGTATATATGCCGCTATTTGGAAGTGTATAGCGATTATATCCGTCGATTAGTAGCGATGGCGCGCAAAGCGGGAGAAAAAGACCCTGACGGTATAAAAAGCCGCGAGATGGCACATTTCTACCGCTCTTTTGATGATACTTTCCTGTCTATCTATGTCACTTTCGTACAGGATTTCAATGCGCTACTCAAACCCGAAGCGCAGTTGATTCCGAAGAAAGGCGAACGAATGACAGTGGAGATGCGTATTTTCGCACTCATCTTATTGGGAATTGATAATAGTGCCAAGATAGGCGAACTGCTTTGCTATAGTCCTAATACGATTAGCAACTATCGTGTGCGGGTGAAGAACGGTGCATTAGGTGACCGAGAGACCTTTGATGACCGCGTCCGCGCTATCGGAGCGCTGTATTAAAGTCATAACAGACATAAAAACATTTATCAAGTAGTGAGTACAGAGTATTGAGTATTGAGTACTATTTTAGACCGCTGAAGCGGTAAGAAGTTAGAAAAACAAAAAGACAATAACAAACAATCGTACATGACATTTAAAACAATAAATAACACCACTCCTTTTTTTGAGGGAACGGATACTCATGCACTTGTGGGACATAGTTCGTACTCGGTAACGGGTACAAACTCTTTCACTGCCATTCATACCGATGTGGCAGGGCAAAAATATACTCCTTTCGGTGCGCCAGCTACCACAAACGGACCACGACGAATAGGTCGCGATGAGTTTCTTGAAAATGAAAACAACGGAAATGCCGTAGGTAAAGACGAAGAGGTACCTATGGGCGACATGCTACTACCATTACTTGTAATGGCAGGTTGCATGATACTATTCAAATGTAAATCAATCATCAAAAATAGTAGAGCTATGAAAAAGTTCTTCTCGCTTTTTGTATTTTCTTTATTGAGTGTAGGCACACTCGTGGCACAAAACAACTATCTGCAAAATGGGGATATTGTTAGTATAAGTACTGATATTACGAATGGCGATGGAGGAGGAGAAGGAAGACGCTACTTGGATAACTATGTTCAAACACAAAATAATGTAAACGATAACTGTCTTTGGGAATTAGGTATCGAGAACGGACAATACACTTTCAAGGCTCTTAGCAGTAATCAATACCTTTCCGTTTATATTCCTGGCGATCCAAATACCACACAATTAGTCATGGCTGCCAACCCTACTTCTTTCTCATTCATACCTACAGGAAATGGAGGAGAAGAAGGCAAATATCTATGCGGCTCTTTCAGTCATAGTTTCTTCTACGAACCATGGGGTAATACTTATGCTATCTACATCGCCCGTTATTGGGGACAATCCTTTACCTCCGACCCATGGAATTCCCAAACTACCCTCTATGTAGAGAAATGGGAGAAGAAAGGAGGAAATGGTGGACCTACAGGTTTCTTCACACCAGAGAAAGCAGAGTTCACATATGCTAAAGATGGAACTGCTGAAGCACAAAAAACACAAGTATCCTTCACTTTCCGCTCACAAATAGAGAGTCATTATGAATGTGTCACACGAGAGGAAATACTCCTCAGAAGACAAACAGAAACAATAGACCTATCAGGAGTAACTCCTACCTTCTACTGGGAGTCTTCAAAGAACGAAACCTCTACTCTGGATTTATCAAAATACAATACACCCCATACGGAAAGGGAAAACCGAGCCATGATGCTCATTTCCGATATTACAACGACAAATGGTCAAACATCTTCGTTCTATATCACCCCACAAGGCGGAAGTCCTATGGGACTGAAGCAGTATATCTATTCCGAGGGAAATACTATACAAGGAATTGAGCGTTGGGTGGACTATGCCGACCGTGTGATTGCGCAATATACATATAAAGAACAGACCTATACAGAGACAATGCGCGTAGTGCGCAAAGCATACCACGAGGAAGAATTACCTTCACTTGTCTTCTCAATCAATCCTGTTACCTATACGTTCGCTCAAAAAGCCGAAAGCGTTGATATAAATATCATCCCTACTCACCAACATGGTAGAGTGCTCTATAATTCTGATAATCAAGAAATAAATAAAGAATACACCGAAGAACCCACGCCAATACCATTAACACATAGCGACTGGACCTTATCCATTGATTTTACCAATAATGACTCCTCGTGGTTATCTTGGACAGACAATGGCGATTATAAAATCAAAGTAAAAGCAACAGAGAATGGTACAAAAGCCAAACGCTCGTCGGTACTAACAGGTACTTTTTTTACGAAAACAAACGGATCCGACACACATAGCGGCACATTCACAATCCCTCTTGCGCAACGCTATAAAGAAGGAGGAATACAATTCCACACTAAAAGTTCAAATGATACTGCACAACTAGTACACACTTCCGAACGCACGATATACTATCTTCCTAACGAGGAAATTGAACTTAGACCCGCTGAATCGGGTTATTCGGGTTATATGCGCTGGTATGACTACGAAACGGGCATGGACCCCTACTACAATGAGAATCCTATAGACTCCACCACATGGATACTCTCGCCACGTGCTGCAAATGGCGCCGCGTTCTCGGCTATCAATACACCGCAGAATAACAACACCTACGAGGCAGATGGCAGATCGTATGGACTCTATGCCATCAATAAAGCAGAAGGAGGAGTACTTGATGAAGATAACCCTGCCAATCCCGCTCCAAAAATCAAAGGATGGGACTACACTTCTGCAGAACACGCATCGCATACTATCGCGTGCGACATGAGTGCTTATAGAGATTATGTGATCAAAGATACCACATTCGAAAATGGAGAAAAACGCATCCAAAGCATCACAGAGCCGACCCTCTCTTATCGCCAACTCTTCCACCTCAAACCCGCAGAAGAAATAGCCAATAAGTTTGCCAAACTACCAGAAGGGGAATACTTGGAGGAATACCACTACCAAGCGCCTGTAGGCAAGACAGTGCTACTTGCTACTGAATTCCGCTTTGATAAAGTACGCTCACATAAATCCGAGATGTGCTATTTCTATCGCGGTTCAGATGAGAAATTACACCGCATAGAAAACGATACAAAATGGTATGTATCCACTCTACAATCAGACGGCACATACTCCGCACCTGCAGCACACAATCCTACTTATACATCCACAATGGACTATCTGGTGATTAATGCCACAACGCCACAAACACAAATATACACGCTCATTTTACCCGCAGGAATTGCTAACAACAATACAGACTTGCGCATCGCACGATTCACAGTCACATTTGTTCCGGTTAGAGAGTGCGGACCAACCAATGAAGTGCTTATCACACCTCAGCGTATCAATAGCGAGTTCAAAAGATTAGCAACTATAGACTTTAATGCCAATACCAACCACCTGCCATGGGATGAATCCAGTTATGGATTTGTATATACATCCGGCGAATTGGCTACTAATACTAAGTATGTGCGTGGTGCCAGTCAAGGTGTCTTCCCATTCTATGGAGAATACATGCTCACACCTCAAGTGAATAAAGATTGGGCGCGCGCGAGTGCCAAGACCGGCAATGCCCTCTATGTGGATGGAACAATGGAGCCAGGACTGGTTGCCAGTATCTCAGCCAATACTGTCATCTGCTCAGGGCAAACACTTTACTGCTCTGCATGGTTCTGTAACCCCACACCACAAGCATGGAATAGCGAAGGAAACCCTATCTTCCGATGCAATGTGCAAGGACGAAACATAGTAGAGATAGTGGATGGGAAAACCACTTTCACACCTTGGGAAGATGTGGAAGCATACTTTGTGGGAGAACTACCCAAAAACTCAGGCTGGCAGCAAATCAATTTCCCTATCGTATCTGCACACAACTACGATCAGACACGCGTCGCTATCTATAACTTCGCCACTACCAACCTCGGTAATGACTTCATGGTGGATGATATTACATTGTATGTCTCACAACTACCTATCGCTGCTTATCAGGGTAAGATGGCATGCCGCTCTATCGACTCTGACACCACCAGCGCTGCGGCTGTACTCCGTATAGACTATAGTATGATAGAACCCGGAGGAGATGGATTTATGTACTATCAAATATACAACAATAGTTATGAGAATGGAGAGGGAGCACCTGTCGTATTAGAGGAAGAAAGTGCATATTACCACGATAATACCTATGACCACGACCATAATAATACAAAAAATGAATATGGTTCGGTTACCATACCTGACCAACACTTCGACCCAGAGGTTTATAATGCCGACAAGAACGCGGAACAAAAAGTAGCAATATACCAATCCGTATCTAAGTTCTTGGACGACCTTGTGGCAGAAAAAAAAGACCACGGGAAAGCATATGTCAAGACAGAGAATAATGGTGTAACCAAATGGTTGCTCTATGTGGCGCATATCATACCTAATACAGACAAAATGGAAGAAGCATTAGATAGTTTATTTGATGAACACTCCTACTCCATGCGCATGGCTTATACACCAGGAGAATTAGAAAAACCGGAGTGTAACCTACAGACACCTCTGTATGCCACACAGCAGACTGTCTTTGAACTACGTAATTCTGATTCTGAGAATAGCAAAGTTAAACAACGCGACGAAAATGGTGATTTGCAGAAAATAAAAGATAGTAACGGACAAGAACAAGTGGTAACACGATTCTTCACACATTCTATACAAAACTGCGCCAATGACCTCTATTTCTTGGATGTCAAAGTCATTAATCACCTCGCTGTGTCAACGGGAGATAATATTAATAACTTAGAAGCACCTATCTATGCCGACTGGCTTATAGGCGATTCCATTGATGATATATACGGGCAAGTTAGACCTACTGAGGATGATGAAGAAGAATTGAATAAATACCTCAAAAAAGCACATGTTGCCGATTCTATCTTCAAGCTTAACCATGGAGGATACACGCACGGACAAGTTACAACGGCCATTATGTACGATATGCGACGCATTCCTTCTGAAGATGAGCCCAACCCCAATTACTACGCCAAGACATTTGAGGAGTTAGACCCTAATGCCTTCCTATCCCCACAGAACTACACCATTGTTAAGTATCTGCATGATAATGAACTGCTGCAAATGTACACACCTACTGTCCATTTCTATCTTGCATCGCAGGACACAGCGCGCTATTGGGCTTTCCCTATCGCAGAGACAGCAAAAGTAGTAAACGATGATGGAGATACTATTGTACTCAAAGATTGCAACGAACCAAGATGGGTAACAGTCAGTTCACAATCATCAAATTATTTCCTGAATATAACACCATTGGATAAAGAGGAGAAAACACTTCACCAACGCACACAGATACCAACTGTTAAAGTAGTTGCACGCAATAGCAAAAAAATCATCATACCTATCAAGGAGATTACTGACGGTAAAGTCAAAATAAATGGAACTACATACGCTGAAGACGCTACTATCACTATCAATCTCCCATCGCTACCTACTGGTTTTGAATTCTACGATATTGAGCAAAGTAAGGGGATTAATGCGCCATCTGAATTATTGCCGGGCGAAACATATACTATGCGCGTCGCATTCCAAGAAGAAAATGGACACGACTATCCAGGTAATAACTCTGCCGCAGAAAATGCTTGCCGAATAGGATTTGTATTCTTCAATATCGAAGTGGTACCCAATACTCTCGTTTGGACACCCACGGGCACTTCCATGAACGGATGGGGAAAGAACGAAAACTGGAAAGGATGGATAGACACCAACGGAGACCATAAAATAGATTATAATACCGAATTGGTGGAAGGATTCGTACCTATGAGCGGAACAAATGTGATTATTCCTAACCTACAAAACCCACTTATATACCCATATATCGTGCCCGAAGATGAACATGACCATTACCCAATGAGTCATTATCACGACCAACACACATGCGACAAGATATATTTCGCAGCCGGCGCACATATGAATAACCAACACCTCTTAGAATATGAAGCTGCTTTTGTGGATATGATACTTCCAAAGCAAGGAGAATGGTATATGATGTCCGCACCATTACAAAATATGGTATCAGGCGATATGTTCATTCCACATAACGGAGACTATAAAACAGGCTCTATTATCGCAGAACCAAATCCATTCATGGTTTCATCCTTCCAAGGAGAACGAGATAACATAGCCGCATACGCATTCTGGACTGCTTTCTATAACCAAAGTGTCAAAACATGGTACGAAGATGGTAGTGCCAAAGAGTCCACTTCTGCCGAGTTCCAGCAATCCAATGGATTAGGAAATCTACTACCGCCAGGTGGAGGATTCCAATTATTAGGATTTGGTCCTGTCAACAAAGCAAACGATACACTCGTCGTTAGATTGCCAAAACCAGATACACAATACACTTCTTCAAGTGGTAGAGAAGTAAATGTGGATAAACCAAACGCACACCTATTGGCGTTCACACCAGACGAAGATGGAAATATGACTATCACACTCACAAATGCAATAGAAGGCAACTCATTCATCTTTGGTAACCCCACTATGGCATTTATCAATATGCATGAGTTCTTGCATGATAATGACACTATATTACAACACGAGTTCTATCGCCTCAGCGGAAGTACATGGACTGCCGTTAACGCCAGCACAATGAGTTCATCAGAGCGCTTCTTAGCGCCCATGAACGCTGTGAAATTAGTTGCAAAAAAGGATACAAATGAGTTGACTATTACACTCAAAACAAGTCATCTCACACTTAATAACCAATACAACCCGCTTAGCGAAACAATTCAAGAGCAAAGGAATACTAATAAGCACATACAGAGACAAGCACCTTTACAGAACGAAACAGAAGTATTACCCGAAATACTCACCGTCTATGCTTTCTCTAAAGGTAACCATGCACGCACTATACTCGCTATCGACAACCAAGCAAATGACTATTATGTGCAAGGAGAAGACATGCTCTTTATTTCATCAGGAGTGGAAGGAAATAGTACATCCGTAGTAGAGACACCTGTTAATATGTACACCGCGGCAGAAAAAACACCTATGATGGTAGATGTGAGACAAGGCATAAGTCAAATACCACTCGCCCTCTTAATGGCAAAAAATAAAAAAGCAGATACTTTTGAACTCGCTTTCTATCTCTCACCCAACTGGACACGCACATGCTATCTATTGGATAAAGTGACTGGACAACGCCGACGCATCATGAATGGTTCTATCTTCACCCTACCTATGCCTGGCAACCACGAAGAAAGGTATATTATCGAAGGACCAGATGAGTATATTGGTGAAGAAGATGAACCATCCACTCCAACGGATTTTGACACACAAACAGCCCCTGATACCAAAGCATACAAGGTACTGCATAATCAGCAGATATACATCCTACGCAATGGACACACCTATACACTCACAGGATTAGAAGTGAAGTGATAAAAGAAACTATTGTTTAACTAAAAAAAAAACGGTATGAAAAAACTTGACATCATTGCTACCCTCAAGGAGGGTATAGCATTAGGATTGCTCAATTATGTAAGCGTCCTCGTGACATTTGTGCTCTACATCATTACAATTTGGATTCCATACATCAATGTAGGAACCACCATCGCATTGCAACTACTGCCTGTAGAATTAGCAAAGGGGAAAATAGTTAATCCTCTTTATATTTTCGATGGTAAATATAGACGCAATATGGGTGAGTTCTTTATCCTAATGGGCATCCTCTATATCGGCATTGTTGTGGGCTTCTGCTTTATGTTTATCCCCGGACTCGTTATCTCATACGCATGGGGATTGGCAGTAATGCTCTTTGTCGATAAAAACATGAATGCTTTAGAAGCACTCAGAGAAAGTAATAAACTCACTTATGGAAATAAATGGCGTATCTTTGGCGTTTCATTCATTTTAGGCATTTGCTTCCAAATAGTAGCTCTTATTATCAATGGTCTGTTTGGTATAGGTGATGTTGAATGGTTGATGACTATCGGCACTATTATTGTAGTACTCATTATCATCTCTGCCATGCCTATCTCTATCGCCACACAAGCTGTTATCTATAAGAAACTCGTTCTTGAGAAGGACGAGCCCGTAGAAGAAGTGGCTGCAGAAGAAGTGGCTGCAGAAACAGCTGAATAAGTAAAGCACATATGATTGAAATAGATAAGGGCCGCTGCACGCGACCCTTATCTTATTTTACTGCTCCTATACTTCTACTATATAGTTCCTGAGCTATTTCCTCTATATGCGAACTACATCGCAGTTCTCGTTCTACCTCCCCCACTGTTAGTATTAACATGGGTTGAGCAGTAGTATATGCTCCCTTAATACATATCTTTTTTATTTCGGAGATTGGAATTCGTATCTCTGTTATAGAGCGAAAAAACGAATACTCTTTTATATAGAGCACATCCATCTCAATGCGATATATATTTCGTGAATTATAATATATACCTAAAGCACATGTAAGTATAGCTATTGGTAACACAACGATTGTACTTCTTATAGCTCTACTAGGAAAGAATAAATATACTACTAATAATAATGCGCTTATCCATATTGTATAGAACAATAATTTCTTCCAATCAAACGAATTACTTAAATCTAAATAATCTGCTAATGGTTGATTACTAATCTTGTCTGGCTCATAATCTATAAGACGCTTAGACATTTTATCCAAGACAAATGCATATACTAGAAAAAGTACGAATACTATCGCCACACCTACATGCATTTGTTTATATAATAGAGAAAATGCTACTACTAAATATATCAGCGATACTATGAAAAAAGAAATAAGAAAAATCGTGCGCTTTCTACGACGCTGCTGTGAAGGAGTCATAAACATCAATATTTAGAATTAAACAATAATTGGGCCTTTTCGTCAAGTTCAGTTGTAGATATACTCATCCGTTTCGAGATAATCTGTCTGCGTTTATAGTAAGTTCGCTTAGACATATCTAATATCAATAGTATATCTTGCGTTTCTAATCCCATCCCAATCAGTATGAGCACTTGAATATCTACTTCTGTTAGATTAGCATAATGTTTCTTCAAATACGCTATTCTTGCCTCATTAGCACGAAGTAAATAGTCTATCCCCTGAGAGTGTTCAGGACTTTTTATAACCTGCTCTAATAAATAAGATTGCCTCATTGCATATTCCTTCTTATACATTAACTCGCGTATACGCGCATCAGAGAGTTGCTGCTTAAGATTAGCATTATTAACCTGCAACTTGAGAAAGCCAACAGTAAACACTGTAAATGAGATTAAAAAAAAGAGACATAAAAGTAATGTTAAATCCATCGTTCCTTAAGTTTTGAATTACGCTGCAAAGGTACTATATTTTTTTTATACTGGCAATATACAAATAGATGGCGTAGCACAAAATAAATATGCTACGCCACCATAATCAATTGATAAATAATACATTATCTATTATCAATAAGTGCTACGCGGGGTACAAATAGCTATTAGGGCTCAGCCTTCACCGTATAATTACGGCCATAGGAGCGATAACTATCTTTCTCTATCTCAATAGTTGGTTCACTCCATTCCTTTAATGGGGTGAGCTGCCATTTTATATACTTAATAGTTAATCCACGGTCCAACCATTGCTTTTCGTAATGCGTTTGCAACGCAGACGCATCTAAGGCATGCTTATCCGCCTCTCCATCACCTATATGGGCATATAAGTCATCCGTTGTATAAAGAACAGGATAAGGATTAAGCCGCAGCATTTCTGTCGTATAGGTATATAGAAACGGGCTATCCGTCTTGAGGTGAATAATGCCATTGGGCTTCACTATCTGTTGGTAACGCTGCATAAAGAAAGTAGAAGTAAGACGCTTAGTAGCTTTCTTCATTTGAGGATCACAGAATGTAATCCAAATCTCATCGATTTCATCGGAAGAAAAGAAAGAGCTTATAATCTCTATGTTCGTCCTCAAAAATGCTACATTCGTTAAACCTTTTTGGATAGCCTCCTTGGCTCCTGCCCACATACGGGCACCTTTTATATCTACACCTATAAAATTCTTATCAGGGTATTTCTGGGCAAGACCTACTGTATATTCTCCTCTACCACAACCCAACTCTAATACAATAGGATTATCATTATGGAAATAGCGTTCACGCCAATGACCCGCCATTGGATAAACCTGCGTATCGGGTAATAACTCACGCGCACCACACTGGAAAACATTTTCAAATGTCTCCATCTCCATGAATTTCTTTAACTTATTCTTTCCCATCTCTACTCCTTATCGCTAACTGCTATTTCTACTCCTACATCCATCACATCGCGCAATAGCGTATCGCGCATTCCATGCTGGATGTTCAGTTGATAAAAACCTGTATCCGCATAATGACGAGAAGCATCAAATAGAACCGGCATCTCAATAAACCCATTCTTATCATCACCTAACCATTGACCACGGTCATCTGCGAGATAAAACTCTATTGTATCACAATGAGTCCCATCATTGACGAATAACCACATATTCTGATATGGATAGCGCTCCGTATGACGCACATAAATAAGCACCGAATAAGCAGCACTTGAATCTGCTATCTGATAATCAAAATGTACTATAGAGTCCTTATGCCAGTGACCCGTGTGTGTGATAGCACTATCATCATACACAATAGGATGGAAGTGACTATAGATAATATCTGTTGTGCATGCCGATAGTAAGACCAATACACAAGAAAAAATCATAATGTGCTTTTTCATTTCTTGTCCCTATTTGAATGGTGATGTCTATCTTTCTTGTCACGATGATGATTGCCGTGATGGTGAGATTGCTTTTTATCAAAACGCGTTACATCATCATGCTCCACTGCTTTGTACCCAATTTCCGTATGCACCACTGCACGATTTCCCTCAATAGTAATAGGTTTCTCACCGCGCTTATTCATAGCTATCATCTCCTTGGCACGCTCAATACTGATTGTTTGCAGGTTAGCAGGCATATGGGCATCAGAAGAATAAGTAATCTTACCTGCCAATGAGTCAGATGAGAAGAAATAATAGGTACCGTCTTGCGTCTCAATAGGCGTATGGCGTGATGGCATCTCTTTGGTAGCATCCTCATAAACAGGCACCTCGTAATTCAAACAACATTTGAGTTTAGCGCACATACCTGCTAACTTCTGAGGATTAGGAGATATATTCTGTAATCGCGCAGCGCCTGTTCCTACAGACGAGAAATTAGTCATCCAAGTGGAGCAACACAACTCCCTACCACATGGCCCTGTACCACCGATACGCCCTGCCTCTTGACGAGCACCAATCTGCTTCATCTCCACACGGATACGGAATGTCTCGGCATATACCTTGATAAGTTGACGGAAATCAACGCGTCCATCTGCTATATAATAGAAAATAGCTTTCGTTCCATCCGCTTGGTACTCCACATCACCTATCTTCATCTCCAATCCCAGCGATTTGGCTAATTGTCTCGCTTGAATCATCGTCTCTTGCTCACGCGCATGCGCTTCCTCTGCACGGCGAAGATCCTCGTCAGTGGCTATTCGAAGCACATCACGCACCTCATAACGAGTAGTATCCAAACGATTCTTCTTCATTTGTAGTGCAACCAACCTACCAGTGAGAGATACTTCACCCAGGTCATAACCAGGATTGGCTCCAACTACAACACGCACTCCCTTCTCAAGAGGAAGATGGTTCGTATTATGGAAATATCCTTTGTGTGTATTCTTAAAAACAACCTCCACTAAATCAGTCACAGTTGTATTATCAGGCAAGTCATTCAGCCAGTCACATACAGGTAACATTTGCATAGAGTTACCTTTTGTCGCCGCAGCCGACAACTCCAAGTGGGGCTTTCCTACTGTATTTTTATCCATATTTATATTATATATTTAATCAGTTTCTTGGTTTCTTAATAAGCACTATCATTTGTAAGCAAAGGTCGAAAAATATCACTTTTGCATTTCCATTCTGCTCTATCTGTCTCTCTGCTAACTCTAATTGCTTCATTATCTGCTCCACATTACCATCATGTATGAATGGTGCGAAACGCATGGAGAACTCACGCTCAGCCGGTAATTGATAGTTCAGCGATGGCTGTGCAAAATTGCGTATATAGTTCTCACGAACCTGTTGCTGCGCATATTGCAGGAAATGTTTCTGCTTTTCTCTACCCACTTTACTATCGGCTATAGATAAACTCCATTGCTTGAGGCGCTTTAGAGAAGCAAATTTAGCCTGTGGGTCCTTAAGCACGCCCACCGTATAGGCATCACGGAATAAAGCTATAAAATCTTTTAGTTCTTGTTGATTTTCTTCGGTTTCATCGGCTTTTTTTATAGCCGTAAGATAACTTCCATTAGCTATCCGAGCTATATCCGTAGCTACTTCATGCGACAAGTGATGACTTGTCTGTAGTGCTTGTACGATTGTCTCGCTCTCTAAACGAGGAATAGCAATTGTCTGTACGCGCGACTGAATAGTAGATAGCAATTGCTCTGGATGCTCACTTACGAGAATGAAAAGGGTTTGCTCATAAGGCTCTTCTAATAACTTAAGTAGTTTATTGGCACATGTGATATTCATTTTCTCCGGTTGCCAAATAATCATCACCTTATAACCATTACCATACGGCTTAAGAGCCAGTTTGCGCATTATCTCCCCACTCTCCTTCTCATAGATAATACCTTGCTTTGTTTCTACTCCCAAATACTGATACCAATCATCCAAATCGAAATAGCGGCGTTCTAATACTATATCACGCCATTTATCCATGAATCCATCGCATGTATCTGCTGCGTCCGTCTTGACAATAGGAAAAGCAAAATGAAGATCAGGGTGCTGTAGTTTTTGGAATTGCAAACAAGTAGGACACACCCCGCAACTATCCTCGTCGGTACGATGAGGACAATTGATATATTGCGCATATGCGAGTACTAATTGCAGTTTACCTATCCCACTCACACCTGTAAAAAGTTGCGCATGAGGAATACGCCCCTCTTGCACCATCTTGCGTAAACGGTGCTTGATTTCCGATTGACCTATTATATCACGAAATAACATAGGACTGACTATTACCTACCCTGTATATAAATTATCTCTATCGCCTTAACCTACTAATTCTTGACGCAATGCTGCTACCATTGCAGCATACTCATCCTCCGTGAGATAAACCTGACCTGGATTCATCTGGAATGTACCGCCGTAATCCGGTCCATCCACATACTTCGGAGCTAAATGGAAATGAAGATGACTCAGTTTATCAGAATATGCACCATAATTAATCTTCTCTGGATTGAATAATTTCTGCATCGCTTTCGTCACTTGCGCCACATCTGCCATAAAAAGGTTGCGCTGCTCATCTGACAGTTCATTCAAATCATTCACATGACCATCATACGCCACCAAGCAACGACCATGGTAAGTCTGCTCTTTAAAAAGAAATGCACGGGATACACGAAGATGGGTAATCTCAATCATTAAGTTGTGTAATGTCTCATTGTTCTGACAATAAAGACAATCTTTTGGATCTGAATACATATATATTAATGTTTATTGTGTTATATTCTCTATTACCTTGCCACGAACAAATTCAATAGCTTCATTATTATTCTCAAATTGTGTAATGTCTATTGGTTCGCCTACATACATGCGCACAGGACGGCGATAAACAAATGGTTTTCCCTTCGGTAATACATTATAGCAACCTGATAAAGAAATAGGAACCACTGGCAATTGCAAATCAAGCGCTATTTGGAAAGCACCTCGCTTAAAACGCCCCACTTGACCATCCTTGGTACGAGTCCCCTCCGGGAAAATAACAGTACAGACACCATCTTTCAATTGCTTTTTAACTTCCTCCATACTCTCCATAGCGGCTTTAGGATTCCTTCTATCTACGAAAATATGACCTGCTGCCTTACATGCCGTACCCACAAAAGGCACCTTGCGTAACTCTGCCTTCATTAACCATTTGAAAATGACAGGCAGCCAACCATAAATGAGCCATACATCAAACATCGACTGATGGTTACTTACAAATACATAACTCTGCCCTTGTTGTATATGCTCTAACCCCTCCACTGTTACGGGCAAAAACATTAAACGATAGAAAGAACGAGACCAGAACTGCTGCACCTTATGCACAAACTCAGCATTACGAAAAGGAACAAAAAGCATAGTAAACACCGCAGTAAAAAGCGTGAGTACTACCATAATAGGCCACACAATAATATATTGGTATAGACCATATAAGACATAAATAATTGATTTCATACTGTATATTATTTAACTCTAATCATTCGTATATTTCTGCATAAATCCGCGGTATAATGCACATATGCGGCGAATCTCATCCCAAGTCTCATCATTCAATTTCGTGCCCACTATCTCTACCACACGCCCCGCCGCAATCGTACCTATCTCAGCACAACGACGAATATCAAAACCATCACTGAGCGCATGTAAGAATCCACCAGCAAAAAGATCTCCAGCCCCCGTTGAATCCGTACAACTCGTTGTGATTGCACCTATATGGTATTGTTTATCTCCAGACTTGACATACGAGCCATTCTTACCCACTTTCACGACTGCTATCTGGCATTGCTCGGAAATAGCTTGTACCGATTCTTCCGGATTCAAATGGGTAAAAGCATACGACTCATCTTCATTTGCAAATACTATATCCACATAATCCTTTACTAATCGACTGAGAAACTCATGATTCTCATTAATCACATTGTACGAAGCTAAATCCAAGGATACTACACATCCTGCCGCCTTCGCCAAACGAATAGATTTCTCTATCAATTCATGATTCTGAACCAAATACCCCTCAATATGGAAAATATCATAACCATCAAAAGCGGAACGCTGTATATCATCCGCACACAAATCCGCAGCAGCACCAAGATAAGTAGCAAAAGTGCGCTCGCCATCAGGAGTGATAAGCACGATAGAACAACCTGACATGTACTTATTAGAAAGCAACAGAATGGGTTTTACACCATTCTTGAGCATATCCTCCCTATAAAAATCACCTACTTCATCGTTTCCTATCTTGCCTATGAAAGCAGCCTTACCCCCTAAAGACGCAATACAATTAATCGTATTACTTGCAGAGCCACCCGCTACCATACGCTTACGAACAGACGCAAAGCGAAATTGAATCTGCTCCGCCTGCTCCATAGAGATAAGATTCATACTACCCTTCTGAAAACCTAACTCACGCAAATCCTCTTCGGTCACCTGAAGTAAAATATCCGTTAAAGCATTTCCTAAACCTAATACTTTTTTCATTTTTGCACCTTTTTTATCCAAAAATAGGGTTATTTATTAAAAAACTTTGCAAAGATACGAATTTTTTTTGAAAAAAACTTGCGTATATAAAAAAAAAGCAGTACTTTTGCACTCGCTTTTGAAAATGAAGCGATTTTAACTTTATTTTTTTAATGCTTCCTTAGCTCAGTCGGTTAGAGCATCTGACTGTTAATCAGGGGGTCCAAGGTTCAAGTCCTTGAGGGAGCGCGAGAGTGATGACGAAATGTTATCACTCTTTTTTCTTTAATAAAAAAACGCGCGCGCTTGCATATATGAAAAAAAAGTTGTAATTTTGCACGATTTTCCCAAGTAGCACCCTTTACTGAATAAATATACATGGGAGAAACATAGACCTCGAATCATTAAATTTACTAAATATATGGGACTTTTTTCTTTTACACAAGAAATTGCTATTGACTTAGGTACAGCCAACACCATCATCATGTGTGATGACAAGGTGGTGGTAGATGAGCCATCGGTTGTGGCAATTTCAATGGCTGACAACAAGATGGTTGCTGTCGGACGCAAAGCACAAATGATGATTGGTAAGGGTGGAACGATGATTCGCACCGTTCGACCACTACGAAATGGTGTTATTGCAGATTTCTATGCTTGCGAGATGATGATTCGTGGTATGATTAAGATGATTCCTAAGCAAGCACGCCTTTTTACTCCATCTATTCGTATGGTGGTGTGCATCCCTTCTGGCTCTACAGAAGTGGAAATCCGTGCCGTGCGCGACTCTTCTGAGCACGCAGGAGGTAGGGATATTTACATGCTCTTCGAACCAATGGCTGCCGCAATCGGTATAGGATTGGATGTCGAGAGTCCAGAAGGATGTATGATTGTGGACATAGGAGGTGGTACAACGGAGATTGCAGTCATCTCACTCGGTGGAATTGTTAGCAATAAATCCATCAAGATTGCAGGTGACGACTTCAATCAAGATATTATTGAGTATATGGGCCGTATGCACAACTTGCGTATTGACGAACCCACAGCTGAGCGTATTAAGATACAAGTCGGTTCTGCTTTACCAGAATTAGAGGACGCACCTGAAGATTTCGTGGTAGTGGGACCAAACAAAGTAACTGCATTACCTATGTCTGTACCTGTTAGTTACCAAGAAATTTCTCACTGCTTAGAGAAGAGTGTTTCTAAAATTGAGCACGCTATTCTGCAAGCATTGGAGACCACACCTCCTGAGTTGTACTCAGATATCGTAAAACGCGGTATATACCTTACTGGTGGCGGTGCATTGCTCCACGGATTGGCAAAACGATTGACAGATAAAATAACTATCACCTTCCATGTAGCCGAAGATCCACTACATTCTGTGGCACGCGGCACAGGAGTAGCACTGAAGAATGTAAATAACTTCGGATTCTTGATTCGCTAATCGCCTCATTGTAGTAGAGTTATATTATGCAAAACCTACTCAAAATACTGCTAAGGTATGGCAACTTCCTGGTTTTTATACTCCTGGAAGTTGCTGCCTTTTTGTTAATTTCCTATAACAACGCTTATCCAAGAAGTAGTATCTTGAGCACTGCCAATCAAGTCATCGCATGGCAAAACAAGCAAATAAGCGAAATAAAAAGCTATTTCAGCCTAAAAGAGCAAAACGAAATATTGGCACTCGAAAATACAGACCTGCGCAGCCAATTGAGCCAAATACAACAATCTATTGACGACTCAGTCATGCGAGAGACCATGAAACTCTCTAACTACACCGCACCTACTTATCTACCGGCAAAAGTAGTACAAATAACCACGCGAAATATAAATAATTTCTTAACCATCAATGTAGGAAAAAGAGATAGTATTCATAAAGGACAAGGGGTTATTAATGACGAAGGGGTTGTAGGTATTGTGCAAACCGTGGGAAAGAAATACAGTGTAGTGATGCCTATCATCAATACACACACAAATGTAAGTTGCCGCTTTACAAAAAATGACTATATAGCCACATTGCAATGGGACGGAGACGATTACCGCTTTGCGTCGCTCATAGATGTAGCTTCGCACTTAGTGGTCAACAAAGGTGATACTATCGTCACCAGTGGACTAAGCCCTATCTTCCCCGAAGGAATTCCCGTTGGAATCGTAGAAAACAGTACACTGGAAGAAGGCGCATCCTATCACACCATCCGAGTAAGACTGAGCACCAATTTCAAACGACTAAAATATGTGGAAGTGGTTTGCAATGAAGACCAATTGGAATTAGACAATCTAACAAATGACATGGACTAAATACATAGGGCAGTATATTCTCTTGATGATACTACAGGTGTTCTTATTTGACCAACTGCAGTTTATGGGTGTGTGCCATCCATTCATCTATATACTCTTTCTATTAATGATGCCTATCACACTGCCACATAGCGTGGATATGCTCATCGGAGCTATGGTAGGACTCATCATGGATGTATTCAGCAATTCACTCGGCATACACACAAGCGCTTGCATCTTGCTAATGTTCCTCAGGCCATATCTGCTCGAAACAATACTAAACGACAAAGACCGACTTAACGAACAAATCAGTACACGAGTAGTAGGGTCAGAAGCAATGGGGAAATACCTCGCTATACTAATCATCATACATCACCTGATGGTGTTTATACTATCCGCTTGGAGCTGGGCGCATATAGGCTTTGTGCTATTAGAAACACTCGTGAGCGCACTTATCACATTCATCTTTATCTTTGGGTTTAATATCCTGAAATATAAATGATTAATGACCAATACTATAGACGAAGATATGTTATCAGTGGCATTGCCATTGGTATCGTATTGGTGTATATCATTCGATTATTCTACCTACAGGTTATAGACCAATCCACCGCAGGACAAGCCGATAATAATGCTTTGGTCAAACAAACTATATATCCTTCACGCGGACTTATATACGACCGAAATGGAGAACTATTGGTCTTTAACCAACCTATATATGAAGTGACTATAACCATGCGGGAAATGAAAGAAGAATGGGACACAACCTATTTCTGCCAATGCATGCATATCACTCGTGAAAAATTTGATGAACGCATTTCGGAGATTAAAGATAGGCGTAAAAACCGTGGTTATTCAAGATGGACACCACAGGTCTTTATGAACCAACTCAAGAAAGAGGATATTGCTACACTACAAGAGGCATTATTTATGTTCCCTGGCGTGCAAATACAAAAACGAACCTTAAGAGATTATACCTACAACGCTGCCGCACATGTCCTTGGCTCAGTCGGAGAAGTAAACCAAAAAGACATAGACAACGACCCATACTATGCAAGAGGAGACTATTCCGGACGAGACGGATTAGAACGAACATACGAGAAACAACTGAGAGGCGAAAAAGGAATGGAGATATTGATGCGCGATGTGAGAGGACGCATGAAAGGAAAATATCTCAACGGAGAAAAAGATATTGCTGTGCAATCAGGTACAGACCTACATACTACATTGGATATACAATTACAGATACTGGCAGAACAACTGCTGGCTGGGAAAATAGGTAGCGTAGTAGCAATAGAACCACAAACGGGAGAAATACTGACACTCGCTTCCAATCCTACATGGAATCCAAAACTATTGGTGGGGAAAGAGCGAAGTAAAAACTATGGTGTATTGCTCAAAGACCCTACTAAACCCATGGTGAATCGTGCTACACAAGCCACATATCCACCCGGCTCTACTTTTAAAACAATACAAGCCCTCATCGGATTGCAAATGGGTGTTATTACCCCAAATACCCAATATGCTTGTTCCGGACAGCGAAGTACACCTATCAAATGTACCCATAGCCATGGTTCTCCTGTCGCACTTGAAGAAGCCATCGAACAGAGTTGTAACCCCTATTTCTGGTACCTATACAGAGATATGTTACATCCAAACAATAATAGTAACAATCAATTCAAGCAGAAATATAATGATTGGAGAAACTATGTATTGCAGTTTGGATTCTCACAGAAATTCCAAGATACGGATATCGGTACACAAAAATCAGGAAGCATTCCTACACAAAGTTATTTCGACAAAATATATGGAAAAAAAGGATGGAAAGCCATCACTATACGCTCACTCAGCATAGGACAAGGTGAAATACTTGTCACACCATTACAATTAGCCAATCAAATGGCGGCAATAGCGAATGATGGGTATTACATCACACCACACCTCAATAAACACGATTCCATGCTGCTACACAAGCATCAAATAGATATCGAACCTAAGCACTTCGAGGTTGTCAAGAGAGGTATGCATCGCGTAATGACATACGGTACTGGAAGACACTATCGCATTGATGGAATCGAAGTGGCAGGAAAAACGGGTACCGCCGAAAACCCACATGGAAAAGACCATGCTATTTTTATTGGGTTTGCACCATTAGAAAACCCACAGATTGCAGTCACAGTAGTGGTGGAGAATGCCGGATTTGGTGCCACATGGGCAGCACCTATCGCCAGCCTGATGATTGAGCAATACCTGACAGGAGATATAAAACGAAAAGATTTGAAAAATCGCATCGCTAATACAGCAATCAATGAGAGCGTCAAGATCTGGTAATAGTGTATGGAAACATGTCGATTGGACTACTATCGGCGTTTTTCTTGTGCTGGTCTTCTTTGGCTGGCTCAATATCTATGGCGCCAGCTATAACTTTGACCAAACAAGTATCTTTGATTTTGGTAATCGCGCCGGCAAACAGTTTGTGTGGATATTAGGCTCATTCGTTTTAGGAGGCATACTATTAATGATTGACTATAAAACATACGATCTATTGGCATACATCGCTTACGGCGCTATGCTAATACTATTGATTGCCACACCATTCTTGGCACGCGACATCAAAGGCTCACTCTCATGGATTAATTTGGGACCTGTAAGTCTCCAACCAGCAGAATTTGCAAAGTGTATTGTCGCATTGACCATCGCCAAATATATGGGACGATATGACTACAAACTGCGCTCTTGGCGAGATTTAATCATACCTTTTTTACTCATAGGAATCCCTTGTCTAATCATCATGATTATGCAAAAAGAAACCGGATCAGCACTCGTATTTGCTGCCTTTTTATTTGTATTCTATAGACAAGGAATGAGTGGATATGTACTATGGACTGGCGTAGCAGCAGTAGCATTATTCATTCTGAGCATACGATTAGGTTCTATACCCGTACCTTTCGGAAAAGGAAATATGGGCATCCTGTGTTGTATGCTACTCCTAACTGCTATTGAGATATTCTTTATCTGTAAGGAGCACAAAATCCGATTTCAACACCTAATACTAATCGGAGCTGTGACTCTCATTTATGGCATCGGACTAATCGTCAATATATGGTATCCTGTTCCTTTTGACTGGTTATCTATCGGAATAGTGGTGGCACTTATTCTGTACTCGCTATTTATCGGTATCGCTTGGCGCAAATATGCACTGCTTTTTGTCGCAGTATTCAGTATAGGATGTATCGCCTACACACACGCATGCGATTTCGTCTTTACCAAAGTACTACAACCACACCAACGAGTCAGAATAGAAGTGCTATTGGGAATGAAAGAAGACCCAAAAGGAGCTGGATATAATGTTAATCAAGCACGAATAGCTATAGGATCAGGACAACTATTCGGAAAAGGATTCCGTAATGGAACACAAACAAAATTGCAGTTCGTACCTGAACAAGATACTGACTTTATCTTCTGTACCGTTGGAGAAGAATGGGGATTTGTTGGCTCTATAGGAGTTTTACTCCTATACCTCTTTTTTATCCTACGCCTTATAACTATTGCAGAACGACAACGATCTACTTTCACACAAATATATGCGTATGCTGTTACAAGTATATTCCTATTCCACCTCACGATAAACATAGGTATGGTATTAGGACTAATGCCTGTCATAGGTATCCCGCTACCTTTCTTCAGCTATGGAGGTAGTTCGCTTTGGGGATTTACATTGCTATTATTCATCTTACTGCGCTTAGACGCTGCGCGCATGGAACAACTATAATACCATATCCTATGTTTGTTACTAACCCTATAGGTATCCTCGGAGAACAAGAAGCAGCGAATATATTAAAGAAAAAAGGCTACCGAGTAATTGAAAAAAACTGGCGTATGGGACACTTAGAAGTTGACCTCATTGCCGAGAATAAGAAAGAAATAATCTTTGTAGAAGTAAAAGCACGAACGACTACATTTGGCAATAAAATGCCTGAAGAATATGTAGATACACTCAAAAGAAAACGCATCATCGCTGCTGCTAACGCATACATCAAATATAGACAGATAGAGAAAAACCCACGATTTGATATCATTGGCATACTAATAGAACCACGAACAAATAATATCACTTATAGCAACCATATAGAGAATGCTTTTTATCCAGAAATACGCACTATTAACAGCAGTAGCTATAGCGGAAAATGGAAATGGAAACATCGTAATAAGACTATCAAATAAAGAGCAACTATAATCGATTTAATCGAATGAATTTCAAATACGACATTATTATTGTAGGTGCAGGACATGCAGGGTGCGAAGCTGCTCATGCGGCCGCGAAGATGGGAAGCAAAACGCTACTCATCACCATGGATATGAATAAAATTGGGCAGATGAGTTGTAACCCTGCCGTTGGAGGTATTGCAAAAGGGCAGATTGTCCGTGAAATAGACGCTTTAGGAGGACAAATGGGTATAGTAACAGACCGCAGCGCTATACAATTCCGACTACTCAATAGAAGTAAAGGACCTGCCATGTGGAGCCCACGAAGTCAAAGCGACCGCAAACGATTTATCGAAGAATGGGTTCATGTACTATCCAATACTCCTAATCTCTCTATCTGGCAAGATACCGTATGCGAACTAATCATACGAGATAATCAAGTATGCGGTGTAAAAACTATTCTCGGCATAGAGATGCAAGCCAAAGCAGTCATTCTCACCAATGGCACCTTCCTTAATGGACTCATGCATTGCGGAAAAACACAGATTGCTGGCGGACGCATTTCAGAACCAAGCTCGTACGGTTTGACCGAACAATTATCGGCTTTAGGATTCCGAACAGATAGAATGAAAACTGGTACTCCTGCGCGTATCGATGCGCGCTCTATACATTTTGACGAACTACTACGCCAGGACGGAGACCAAGATTGGCACCAATTCTCCTACCTAAATGGAATACAACGAATCCTTAAACAAATGCCTTGCTGGATTACATATACCAATAATGCCACACACGACGCATTACGACAAGGATTAGCAGATTCTCCCCTTTTCAACGGACAAATTACCAGTATTGGCCCTCGCTACTGCCCAAGCATAGAAACAAAAATTGTCACCTTCGCTGATAAAGAAGCGCACCAACTCTTCCTCGAACCCGAAGGAGTGGATAGTAATGAATATTATGTAAATGGCTTCTCCAGTAGCCTTCCTTGGCAAGTTCAATTGGCAGGACTACGAACAATCAAAGGATTAGAAGATGTGGTCATGTACCGCCCTGGATATGCCATCGAATACGACTTCTTTGACCCCACTCAACTACACCACACTTTAGAGACTAAACAGATTAAAAATCTGTTTTTCGCAGGACAAATCAATGGAACGACAGGATATGAGGAGGCAGCAGGACAAGGTTTGGTAGCTGGTATCAATGCACACCAAAATGTACACGGAGGAACTCCATTCACTCTCGGTAGAGACGAAAGCTACATAGGAGTACTGATTGATGATTTGGTTAATAAAGGAGTGGATGAACCCTATCGCATGTTTACTTCACGCGCCGAATATCGTATCTTACTGCGCCAAGACAATGCGGACGAACGACTCACAGAGCGCGGATTCCAATTAGGAATAGCATCCTCCGAACGCCAACAACAATGGATAACTAAAAAACAAACATGCGCCGATTTCATCGAGTTTATGCGGCATACAACTATACCAATGAAGCAGATAGACGGATGGTTAGAAAGTATCGGCAGCACCGCACTACGCGAAGGAAGCAAGATAAGCGACACCATATTGCGCCCACAAGTAACCATTATGACACTGGCAGAAGCTGTTCCGGAACTCAAACAATATATTGACAAGATAGAATATAATCGCGATGAAATCGTAGAGAGTTGCGAAATACAAATCAAATACGAAGGGTATATTCGTCGCGAAAAATTAGAAGCACAGAAACTACAGCGATTAGACCAAATACGCATACCAGATCATTTTAATTACAATGAAGTACAAAGCCTAAGTACCGAGGCACGACAGAAACTAACGCGCATTAGACCAAAATCTATCGGAGACGCCAATCGAATTCCCGGCGTCAGCCCAAATGACATCAGCGTACTGCTTGTGTTATTAGGAAGATAATTGATTTTTAGTTTTTATAAAACTAACTGCTATACGTTCCACGTGAAACATTGAATAATATAAACAAAATAAATAATCGAAATTATGACTGCTCAAGAAGTAAAAAATGCTATCCGTAATGTACCTGATTTTCCTGTAAAAGGTATTCAATTCAAAGACATCACAACAGCTTTGGACAAACCAGAGTGTTTACGCTGGATGCGTGACAAGATGGTAGAAACCTACAAGGACAAGGGAATCACCAAAGTAGTGGGTATCGAATCCCGCGGATTTATACTCGCTCCTGCTGTAGCAATGGAGATTGGCGCAGGATTTGTTCCAGTACGCAAACCGGGAAAACTGCCTGCAGAAACAGTCGAAGTGAGCTACCAAAAAGAATATGGCGTAGATGTTATTCAGATACACAAAGACGCTCTTAATGAAAATGATATCGTTCTTATTCATGACGATATATTAGCGACAGGCGGCACTATGGACGCAGCTATTCAACTCGTCAAGAAAATGGGCGTTAAGAAAGTGTATGTCGATTTTATTCTCGAACTCGTAGGATTAAATGGACGAGAACTATTAGAAGGGAAAGCAGATGAGATGAACTGTCTCTTCGATATGGAAGTGGACGAATAATTGGCAGAAAAAGAGAAACATATCAACCTATTACTTCGGCGCATACCCAATAGCCCGGGAGTATATCAGTACCTCAATAAAGAAGGTCAAATCATCTATGTAGGTAAAGCAAAAAACCTATACAGAAGAGTAAATAGTTATTTCTCAAAAGCACACACTAATGCCAAAACAAGGCAACTTGTATCGCATATAGCAGACATACGATATGTGGTGGTTGATAATGAGCAAGACGCATTCCTACTGGAGAATAACCTCATTAAAGAACATCAACCACATTATAACATCTTACTCAAAGATGGTAAGTCATACCCAAGCATATGCATAAGCAAAGAACCATACCCTCGTATTTTCAAAACACGAAATATAGTAAAGGGTAAAGGGGAATACTATGGCCCTTATAGCTACGGACATACAGTAGATTTGGTTATTGAACTGATACATAAATTATATCCTATCCGTACTTGCGCTTTGCCTATCGCCCCAAATAAAAACAATAGTAAGATACGCGTATGCCTTAAATATCACCTCAAAAACTGCTGTGGTATATGCGAATTCAAACCGGGTAGCGAGAAATACAATGAATGGATTGACCAAGCGAGAAAGATTATCAAAGGGGATGCACAAGAGATAAGTGCTCAGTTAGAAGCAGATATGCTGCAAAAAGCAGAAGAAATGCGCTATGAAGAAGCAGCAGAGATAAAACAGAAAATAGAACTTTTAGAGCAGTTCAAGAGCAAAACAATCATCACCAATACCCATGTGGGAGATGTGGATGTGTTTGGGTATGACGAACAAGATGAACGGGTATATATAGCTATGCTGCATGTACATAATGGTAGCATCACCCAAGGATTTACTATTGAGTATAGGCGTAAGATAGAAGAAGCGAAAGAAGAATTATTGGCTTTAGGTATGATGGAGCTGCGCGAGCGACTCAATAGCCAAACAAAAGAGGTGATTGTTCCGTTCATACCGGATGTTTTTGATAGTTCTTTACGCGTACATATAGCATTGAGTGGCGATAAGAAAAAACTACTGGACTTAGCCATGCAGAATGTGCGGCAGTATAAATTAGACCGTATCAAGCAAGAAGATAAACTCAATCCACAGCAACGGGCAGCACGCGTGCTCAGCGAACTGCAGCAGATGTTATCTTTAGATAAACTACCCGCGTGGATTGATTGCTTTGATAACTCGAATATACAAGGCGCACACGCAGTTGCTGGTTGCGTCGTATATAAAATGGGAAAACCATCTAAAAGCGAGTACATGCGATTTAATATCCAATCGGTGGAAGGCCCCGATGACTACGCCAGTATGCGTGAGATAGTGAGGAGAAGATACCAACGATTGATTGACGAAAAGAAAGGACTACCAGACCTCATCATTGCCGATGGCGGCATAGGACAAATGAATGCCATACGAGAAGCAGTAGAGCAACAATTAGGACTTCAGATACCTATTGCAGGATTGAAGAAAAATGATAAGCACCGCACACAAACACTACTCTTTGGATTTCCTCCTGCCGAAATTGGAATGAAAATAACAAGCGAAGTTTTCCGACTACTGACAAATATACAAGATGAAGTGCATCGATTTGCAATCTCATTCCACAAAAAGAAGCGAAGCAAGGCGCAAATACATAGCCAACTCGATGATATTCAAGGAGTTGGAGAGATTACAAAGCAAAAAATACTACAACATTTCGGTTCTGTAAAGCGCGCTAAAAGCGCTGAAAAATCTGAATGGATTGAATTACTCGGAACACGCAGAGGATCAGCTATTTACGAGCAAATAATGGCTAAAACAAGTCTCTGAGAATTAAATATTTTTCACGAACATGATAACTTATACGATAAAAAAGGGTGTTTTTTCTGACTCAAAGGCACTAATTTTGTTGGACGAACAGGGAAACGAAGTGAGTCCACTTGAAATTCTCCAAAAGACAGAACCACATCGAGTATATGCGTTTGAAGGTCAGATGGGTGCAGGTAAGACCACTTTCATCAAATCGCTCTGTGAAGCGATGGGAACGATGGATGTGGTGAATAGTCCTACTTTTGCGATTGTCAATGTCTATGATGTGGAACAACCTTATCGCGGAGAGGTGTACCATTTCGACTGCTATCGTCTGAAGGACATCCGCGAGGCGATGGATTTTGGAGCGGAGGAATATCTCTATTCGGGCAACTACTGTTTTATCGAGTGGCCGATGATGATGGAGGCTCTTTTGCCTGAAGACACTATATATATCACTATCACGCCGCAAGAGAACGGCGATAGAATACTTTCCATTAACGATTAACCATCCCTATGAAACAACGCGCGCTGCGCTTAATAGATATGATACAAGTTATAAACATACATAAATCGTTCGGCGATTTAGAAGTGCTAAAAGGTGTTAACCTCTCTATCGCAAAGGGGGAGATTGTGGCAATAGTAGGTAAGTCTGGCGCAGGCAAGACTACCCTACTCCAACTCATTGGCACGCTTGACAGACCCACCAGGGGTCAAGTGCTTATTGACGGAACGGATGTCTTCGAGCTTAATGACACACAACTCGCAGCTTTCCGAAATAAGAATATAGGTTTTATTTTCCAGTTCCACCAGTTACTGCCTGAGTTCACTGCTTTTGAGAATGTGTGTATTCCAGCGATGATTGCGCGCGAGAAAGTGGCTGATTATCAGTCTCGTGCAAAAATGCTACTGACTGATTTAGGCTTGGCAGACCGTATGGAACATAAGCCTAATCAGTTATCGGGTGGAGAGAAACAGCGAGTAGCGGCAGCGCGGGCGCTGATGATGAAACCATCTATTATCTTGGCAGACGAACCAACAGGTAGTCTGGACGAAAAGAACAAAACAGAACTCAGCCAACTTCTACTACAACTGCGAGATAAATACAACCAAACCATACTACTCGTCACGCACGACAAAGAACTGGCGCAGATATGCGACCGTATTATTGAAATCAAAGATGGAGTTATTAATGATCAATAGTTGCAAAATAATTCAAATATTCAATGTATGAGATACCAAGAGTTCAAACAACGTACAAAGACATTTTTGCGGGAGCAGTTAAATCTGACTGCCTATATTGACATAGATGCAGCAGACCGCAATATCCGCAGCAATATCCCTTTCCGCGGTCCGAATATCTACATCCTTTTTGTGGCGATTATCATCGCCTCCGTGGGACTGAATGTCAATTCGATCCCTGTGATTATCGGTGCTATGTTGATTTCACCGCTGATGAGTCCTATTATCGGTTTCGGTTTGGGTTTAGGTACGAACGATACGGCTTTGCTGCTCAAGTCGCTCAAAAATCTCGGTATCATGTTTGTTATCAGTCTAATAGCCTCGACACTCTATTTCATGGTAACGCCGTTGGAGACGGATAATCCGACCGAGTTGTTGGCTCGTACGAACCCCTCCATCTATGATGTGATGATTGCTTTTTTCGGCGGGATAGCGGGTATCCTTGAGTTGGCGCGCAAAGACAAAGGTACCGTACTGTCGGGTGTGGCTATTGCCACGGCACTCATGCCTCCGCTGTGCACGGTGGGTTATGGCATCGCCAACCTCAACTGGCACTATGCAGGAGGTGCGTTGTACTTGTTCTTTATCAACTGCGTGTTTATTGCGCTTGCTACCTTTCTTGCGGTCAAGTATCTTCGTTTTCCGTTGGTGGCGGAGAAAGAAGGACGTTTCTCGCGCGGATTAATCAGTTACGGCATACTCATCTTGGTTGTGCTGGTGCCCAGTTTGTTCACAGGCTATAATATTACCAACGAGAACACATTCACCAAGAACGCCCGCCATTTCATAAAGGAGAACCAAGCCATCGGCGGGACTTATATCTATGATTACGCCGTTGATTTCCAGCAGAAGCCCTATATGCTCACGCTGAGTTTGGCAGGTGAGTCGCTCTCAAACGAATCGCGTGCTCTACTCTACTCCAACGCCGAGAAACACGGTATCTCTCATTCTCAGATTCTCTTCAAGGAGGATGCCACTATTGAAGTCCGGCGTCTCAACGAGACGGAGGTCATGCGCGACTGGCTGGCCTCGACCGAGGCACAACTACGGCAACGAGATGATTCTATCCGTACATTGCGAGCCGAGTTAGCGAGATACGAGGCACTAATTCTTCCTTCCAAACAGATAGAGGAGGAGTTGCGTGCCCAATACCCTGATATTACGGATGTTACCTTAGCCCGATCTGATTCGTCCGTCATTCTTCTGCTGCGTGCCATCCCCGAAAAGATGGAGTCTAATGAGGAAAAGCGGATTGCCGACTGGCTGTCCGTCCGGCTTCAAGTCCCAGCCGTCCGAGTAATCATAGAAAAGTCCACTGGTCAATGAGAAAGAGACTGATTCCCTGCAAAATAGTCCTTTTGCTTGCGTATGTCAAAAAAAAGCATTATCTTTGCAAGCCCATTTGCAAGAACAAAATTATGAGAAACAAATATCTACAAACGCCGGTCATACTTTGCGTTCTTTTCCTGACCGCATGTCATCACGGCCGGACGTATTTTCCTAAGGACCTGAATCCGCAACCGATTAAGGTCGTACGGTTTGACAAGGCCGTGATGGATGTACAAAGGGACGATGTACGATGTACAAAGGAGCATATCCGGGCGTTGTATGACCAGTATCCCGAGTTCATGCCGTTGTGGGTGGAGGATATTTTAGGTATTCCGAGTAGCGACACAGCATACTTGGAGCAGCAGCTGCCGCTGTTCCTCAATGACACCGTTTACGGGTTCAAGGAGACCAATGCCCTTGAGCAAGAAGTTTTTGCGGATGTGAGTGATATTGAGGAATCGCTTTCTACGGCCTTTTCGCGCATTCTGTGGCTATTTCCCGAGTTGGAGACACCAAGCCTTTATTTGTTCATTTCGGGTTTCCAGACACCTATCTATTTCTACGAAGATATAATAGGTATCGGCGCCGACATGTATTTGGGTAGTGATTATGAATACTATAATCGCGTGGTATATGAATACCAAAAACAGACCATGCGTCCTGAGTGTATTCCTGTAGATATAGTGAGTGCTTACCTATTTAGAAATATACCTTATACAGCTACAAAGATTCGCTTGCTTGACCAAATGATGTACCGAGGTAAAGTGATGTATCTCACTTCCCTACTCTTTCCGGAACTTGCTGATTATGAGGTGATGGGGTATAGTAAGGAACAATGGGATTGGTGTCTTGAGCACGAACAAGCTATCTGGCATTTGGTTATGGATAAGCGTGATTTATTCAAGACGGAGAGTCTGGTGTTAACCAGTTATCTGAACGATGGTCCTTTCACTTCAGAGGTGTCCCAAGATGCTCCTGGTCGCTTGGGTATATGGTTAGGTTGGCGTATTGTGGAGAGTTACATGGAGCACAACGAAACCGTCACTTTGCAAGAACTGATGGCTGAACCCGACGCACAGAAGATATTAGAAGAGAGTTATTATAAACCATAATTTACCCCACTCCGTTGTATTTTTATCCTATTTTTATTATTTTTGTCTAAATAAAAAATCTCACTACTCAGTACTCAGTACTCTGTACTCACTACTCTTTTATCTATTTCGTCTAGTACGGCTAGATGGGCTAGTTGGACTAATTTGTCTAAAAATCCAGAGCTCTGGATATATACCCCCCAGCAATGGGATTGCTGTTTTTGAAGCGTAGTGCTTTTTTAGTTGTATCCGTCGTATCACTTACGCACAAAACACGGAGAATACTGCTTGAGAATAGAAGAACATATACCTAAATGCAAATGAGTTTCTTATTTCGCTACGCTCAATTATTTTTGTAACATACAAAAATTTTGCATATATCAAAAAAAAGTTGTACCTTTGCGACCAAAATTATATAATGGGGATTATGCGCCCGACTATCGCGAATAAGAACAACTCCAACCGTCGTTACATCACCGCCCATCCCTCCACCGAGCGATGAGCGGGACAAGACCGAGAGATGACCGAGACACAAAATCGCGAATAGATAACCAGAAGAAAAGAAAACTACCACAATGAATAACGAGAACCAAAACATTGAATATAAAGAGTCTTGGCGTGATGAGTATGTCAAGTGGCTATGCGGCTTTGCCAATGCCCAAGGTCGAGAATTTCTGCGGCGGTGTGCGAGTGACTATAGAACGAACCGTATTCGTAAAACTATCGGTCAGTGGTCAGACAGGTGGTCAGACAGGTAGTCAGACAAGTGATGTCACCAGTTCTGTCACTAGTTTGTCACCAGTTAAACTAACTAAAAGACAGCAAGTTATATTAGGGATTATTCATCGGTTTGTCGTAGAGGGTGTCGTAGAGGCTGGCGTAGAGATTCCTTCAGCACTCTCTATTGCTAAACAAATTGACACATCCTCTCGAACGGTGCAACGAGAGCTAGCATATTTGCAAGCACAAGGCATTATCCGTCGTGTTGGTGCGGACTTCAGCGGTCACTGGGAGATAATCGAAAAATAGCATCATCTGTTCCCACCGACCGACAACCGACTCACAACCGAGACACAAAAACATGAAGAAAAAGAAAAAATAGCGAGAAAAAGAATGAAAGCAGGTAAGGCATTTGAACAACTAACGACAGCTATTCAACAGCATGTGAATAGCAACGCTGATGTTGTGCCTAATGCTCCACTTACTGACATATGCGGTATACTGAGAGAAATAGATGTTTTAGTAACACTCCCAACCTCATCGGGAAAACAAGAAATAGCATTCGAATGTCGAGATCACAAGCGGAAAGTAGGAGTATTTGACATTGACTCTTTCATCTCTAAATATCACGATCTGCCGCAGATTGATAAAATTGTAGTTGTCTCCAATTCGGGTTTTACTAAAAGTGCGAAACTAAAGGCACAATGCCATAATATAGAATTGCATCTTTTTAATAATGTGCCGTATCAGGAAATATTAAAAATTGTAGATGTGTCTCGTTTGCGGTGCAAAATAGAGATACCATTGCCTTTTTATTTGGTGGTAGGAGAGAAAAATCTTTTTATGCCATATTTAGGTCAAAAAGTATATGACATGACTAATGATGCAGAAATTCAACTTGAAGGCGAAATAATAACTTCTTTTTTGGAAAGAGTGTCTTCATTGGAGGAACAATTAAAGTCACGCAATACTAACACCGCTCAACTACCGTACTCGTTTGTTCCCTCTGAAAAGTGGTATATTTTGGATTCCGATAATAACAAGCATATTATAAAACTATGTTGCGCCACTATTGATGTTTCCATGAATTCATGTTCATTAGATGTATCTGAGCAAAAACTATATGCCGCAAATGGGGTTCGTGTTTCCAGATATGCGCAGACAGACGGAAATAGTTTGTTGCTTGTCAATGATGAAAACAAATGTAGTGCGTTTCTACAAAACAAAGAAGAAACCATAAGAAGGGCAGAAGTGGTGCCACAAAAATAACTGAAATATAAATAATCAAAATATGATAACAATCGACAATTTCAAAGAGGTACTAATCTCGCTTGGGTTTACAAAAGACGGGGAGCAAGAAGTATATTCCAAGGAATATCATCTCAATGGTAATCTGGTAGGCGATACTCGTATGTCCGTTAATTTTACAGAAAAGCGTCTTGAGTTTCCCGCAGATATGCGTGGAGGCGACCGCAACACCTTGATTGATGATTCGCATAAGGAAAATATGGTTGTCTTTGAATGTGCGGATCGTTTGCTGGATAAAGGATACAAGTCGGAAGATATAGAACTTGAAAAAGTGTGGCCATTAGGTCACGAAGGCAAAAGCGGACGTGCGGATATTTGCGTGAATGAGGCAGGCAATCCTCAAAAGATGTTGTTTATCATAGAATGTAAGACCGCAGGGAAAGAGTTTGAAAATGCCGTTAAAGACACAGAACAAGACGGAGGACAGATATTTTCTTATTGGCAGCAGGAGAGATCCACTCAATGGCTCGCTATTTACGCCTCTAATTGGGATGAAGAAGCACAAAAGGTAACGCACACTTGCAAAGTTCTCAACTGCTCTGACGACAAAAACTTGTTGGAAGTAGCCGATAAAAAACGCAAGAAGAAAGAGGAGATAACTGACAAACTCTATCGTGATGCCCAAACAACAAAGGGATTGTTTGAAGTGTGGCAAGAAACATATAATAGCGAATGGCATGACGATATTATCTTCAAAGCCAACTCACAGGCTTATAATATCGGCGTAGATGTTCTTCGGAAACGCGACCTGAAACCGTTCTCCATGGAGAATAGCAAAATCGTCAATAAGTTTGAAGAAATTCTCCGTCATAACAATGTCAGTGACAAAGAGAACGCTTTCAACCGCCTTGTAGCACTCTTTATATGCAAACTAGTGGATGAAATCAAGAAAGGTGACGATGCCGAGATGGAGTTCCAATACAAGGAGCGCGTCGATACCTATGAGGATTTACAAGACCGTCTGCAACGACTCCACAAAGAAGGCATGGACGAGTTTATGAAGGAAGATATTTTCTATGTAGAAAAGGATTATGCCCAAAAACTATTCTCTGCATACAAAGGAGCAGCACGCACACAAGCTATCAAGCAATTGGATGAGACCATCCGCAACCTCAAATTCTACTCCAATAATGATTTTGCCTTTGTGGATGTACATAACGAGGAACTGTTTGCTAAAAACGGGAAGGTCTTGGTCGAGGTTGTCAAACTCTTTCAAGAATATAGAATCGTTTATCCCGAAAAGAACCAGTTCCTCGGCGATTTGTTTGAGCAATTATTAGCAAAGGGTTTCAAACAAAACGAAGGACAATTCTTTACACCAACTCCGATCACCCGGTTTGTATGGGATTGTTTGCCTCTGGAGAAATATCTCGCTGCACATGGATTGCCTAAAGTGATTGACTATGCCTGCGGAGCAGGGCATTTCCTGACGGAAGGCATTGAGGCTATCAATGATATTCAGCATAAGCGCAGAGACAAATCTATACCTGCTGATAACAAATGGGTGCGTGATTGCATCTACGGAATAGAAAAAGACTACCGTCTCGCGCGTGTCAGCAAGATAGCCCTGTTTATGAACGGAGCCGGTGATGCTAATATCATTTTCGGCGACGGCCTGGATAATGACCCGGCAAAAGGAATTGAAAATGGCAAATTTGACATCTTGGTAGCTAATCCGCCTTATTCTGTTTCCGCTTTCAAAGCACACTTAAAACTGCAACATAATGACTTGGAACTTCTTCCCCGTATTTCTATAAGCTCTGGCGAGATAGAGACGCTTTTTGTAGAGCGTATCGGTCAGTTGCTTAAATCTGGCGGGTTGGCAGGAGTATTCTTACCGCAATCTATACTTTCCAATAGTTCTCAAGCTTACAAAGGAGCACGTGAACACATCCTTTCTAATTTCTATTTGAAAGCAGTAACATTGTTCGGTACAAAAACATTTGGAGCTACAGGAACTCAAACGGTGGTGCTTTTTATGGAGCGTTTTCATGAGCCACCGGTACAAAAACAATTAGCGATTGATACAGCAAATGGAATTCTTTCGGGTAATGATAATAGTGATTGGAATGATAGTGATATACTGAATGAATACTTGTCCCACATTGGTGTAACGGCAGAACAATATAAGGCTTTCATTTTGGAAACGGCTTCAATAGAAGACTTACGTTCTATTGAATATTTTAAGGTGTATGTATCAGAGTTTGAAAAAACTCAACAAAAATTTCCGAAGAACTATACCAAAGAACAAATTGAGCAAGAGCGTAAAGATCGACTATACAAGAGAATAAGAGAGGTAGAGAAAGATAAACTTATCTATTTTACACTATTGCGAGGGCAAGAAACGGTTGTCATCACGGCTCCTACTGATAATTCAGAACAAAAGGCTTTCTTAGGTTATGATTGGAGTAATCGCAAAGGGAGTGAAGGAATTATTTTGAATCCGAATGGAGGTTACTTGACGAATGAGAAGAATAGATTTGCGCATGGCACGTTAGCTACATTTGTACGCAACGCATTTAGCAACATGCGGACGGAAATGGGAGAAGAAACCTCTCTCGTAAAATATGCAGCATCTTACCGCACTATTGATATGTTGGACTTTGCCAAATCAGATTTTGATAAAGCTATTAAAACTACAGCAGACAAGAAAATCATTATCAATAGTAAATATCCTATAATAGTATTAGGTGGTGAGGACGGTATCTGTGAAATTAAAATTGGAGGTACACCAGCAAGAGCGAATGCTGCATACTTCACAGGTACTCATCTATGGGTATCTATCGCTGAAATGAACGGCCAAATTATTACTGATACAAAGGAGAAAATTACAGACGAAGCAATCAAAAATTCAAATGTCAAACTAATACCTAAAGGTACTACTCTTTTAAGTTTTAAACTCTCCATTGGGAAAACTGCTATTGCAGGAACTGATTTGTATACAAACGAGGCAATAGCTGCATTGATACCCAAAGATAAAGAAAAGGTTCTTGATAGGTATTTATTCTTCATCTTTAATGGTGGACTAATTGATTTAAAGAATGTTGGGAATAAGGCATTTGGTAAGAGCCTAAATAGTACCTATCTTAATAATGAGATTAAAATTCCACTTCCTCCGACCGACATCCAACAACAAATCATAGATGAGTGTGCAAAAGTAGATGAAGAATATAATACATCCCGTATGGCAATAGAGGATTATCGCAAGAAAATTGCACAAATCTTTGATAATCTGCAAGTTGTAGGGGGGTAAAACACTGAAACTCAACGACTTACTATTGCCTATTATTGGGGCACAAACAAAAATTGCAAAAGAAGATATACAAATGGAAGGGAAATATCCGGTTGTAACGCAAGAGACAGGAAATGAAATATCTGGTTATACAGATAACAAAGCACCTATAACAGATATACCTCTTGTTGTTTTCGGTGATCATAGTTGCACATTCAAATATGTAGACTACGAATTTGTTCGAGGGGCAGACGGGACGCAACTTATGAAATTTAATACTGAGATTGTAATACCTAAATATATGTATTTTCTCATGCAACAAACAGATATACCCAACTCTGGAAAATACGAAAGACACTATAAGTATTTAAAAGATATTGAAGTCAAGATTCCTTCTATTGCAACCCAACAACAAATCATTGCTCAAGTAGAACAATACGAGGCCGAAATCCGCAAAGCCCAAACAATCATGGACGGCTGTGCCGCACGCAAGAAAGCAATATTGGATAAATATTTGAACTAAAAGTTAATGCTCCTGAGCACAATGACATATGAGCAGATATATCGGGAAATCAGCCATGATTTTCGCGATGTACTTGACTATTACGAACACACTTTGAAACCTAAAGTGTGTAAGAGTGCTCTAAAGTCAAAATTATATCCTTGGCGGAAGTTTGATTTTTATACACATCCCCAAAGCCGAAATAACTACATTTATTTTTCTATCGTAAAAAAACACTCTTTATGGGAAACACCAGAATGCACTGTGTTCTGTGACTACGAAGGAAAGTATGGTAAGGAAATCATCACGATTGCTATATGGAAAGACCGAATAACATTCAAACCGACTATTATAATTAGTGTATTTCAATCACATTTCTTTAAACGCTATTTTGAACGCTTCGTTAAAAAAGATGAAGCTGAAATAGATAAAATTGCTATTTTCTTAGCCCGCAATGCATATTCGTTGCCCCTAAGCGCAGAGGCAGTGAGCATAAATGAACTGCTGAAAGACGAGCCGGAATATATCAATACCGCTCTGCTTAATATTGATGGTCTATGCTTGGGAAAAATTAATAATGAAAATAGGAATATTATCATATATAAAACATTTCTCTCGTTTGATATGCTGAATGTCAAACAGAATGAGAAAGTATTCCCGGAATACATTCGGATGATGGCAACAAGCGGATGTGCAGATTATCCACAATGTGCGAAAACGATTAACGATATGTATATGAGTGCTGCCAAAAAGTTGCATGAAATAGCAGAAGGAAACAATCAGATGACAGAAGAAGAACGTTTCACTGCATTTATGAAAGAATACTCCACCGCATGTCGTGAACTTAGAAAGTATATTATTATATAATCTATATGCCCTGTCCACATAATAACATAGAATGCCCTTGTCCGAAAGACTGTCCGAGACACGGAGTGTGTTGCGAGTGTGTAGCACACCACAAAGCACACGGAACCAAACTCCCCGCCTGCTTACGGGGAATTGAATGGCAGAATTGATTCGACAACCATTTAACATTTTGATGCAATCAAAACCATTTTAATTATTTAACCCTGTAACATCACATAATGACCAACACAAATATGTCCAAACAATTACAAATACGTAACTCCACAGCTGAGTTCCTGATCTTCCAAGCCGAAGACAAAGCACAAGGCGTACAAGTCTTCTACAAGGACGAGACCATCTGGGCAACGCAAAAAGCGATGGCAACGCTTTTTGATGTAGATAGATCTGTAATTACCAAGCATCTAAAGAACATCTTTGAAACAGGAGAATTACAGCAAGATTCAGTTAGTGCAAAATTTGCACATACTGCCGAGGATGGCAAAACATACTCCACATTATTCTACAAACTGGACGCCATCATCTCTGTCGGTTATCGTGTGAACTCCATACGTGCTACGCAGTTCAGGCAGTGGTGTACTGCTGTGTTAAGGCAGTTTGCCATCCGTGGCTATGTCATTGACAAGAAACGCATGGAGAACGGAGCTTTCATCAGCGAAGATTACTTCGAGCACCTGTTAGCAGAAATCCGTGAGATTAGGCTCTCCGAGCGCCGATTCTATCAGAAACTCACCGACATCTATGCAACGGCTATCGACTATAACCGCGATGCGCCTACTACACGGGAATTTTTCGCCAAAGTGCAGAACAAGATGCACTACGCCGTACATGGACAGACGGCTGCGGAACTGATTGTATCGCGCGTCAATGCGGAGAAAGAGCACATGGGGCTTACCACTTGGGAGAATGCACCATACGGGAAGATTGTCAAACCAGATGTGAGCATTGCCAAGAACTATCTCAATGAAGCCGAATTGGAAGATATGGGACAATTGGTCAACTCTGTTTTGGACGCAGCCGAACGTATGGCCAAACGGCATATCCCGATGACCATGGAGGATTGGGCGAAACGTATCGACATCATTCTGGAAGCCACTGACGACAGAATACTGACCGATGCAGGCTCGGTCTCGCATGAGTTTGCACAAGCTTTTGCAGAGACGGAATTTGAGAAATACCGCGTCATTCAGGACCGTCTGTTTGAATCGGATTTTGACAAGTTCACTCTGCCTACATTACCTTTTGAAGAGCAGAACGATTAACCATGCCCTGTCCGCAGAGTTTACGCAAAAAAAATGAAAAAAAGTTGCTTTTAAGGTGATAGATTTCAGGTCTTTTTTGACTTATATATGGAGGGGTATATAAAAACACAAATCTACTAACACTAAACACAACTGCACATGAACACAACAACACATTTTGACCCTTGGCACGACAGGCACACAATCAATATGGAGCCGGAACAGATGGACAAGTTCTCGGACGAGGATAATCTGTTTGCTGGACAGCCGAACGAGAAACAATATGCCATAGCCGATGCGTTGGACAGTTTGCCGAACGAACGCTACCGCCGCCTGCTGGTCGGACTATACCGTGAGCATTACACACCGCAACTGATGGCAGAAGAAATGGAAGTCTCCCTTCCTAATTTCTACAATCTGCACCGCCGTGCCCTTGCATCCCTGAAAGCTCACATGAGCAAGGCTCAAGCCTGAATTTTAAATACCACATAGATATTAGAGATATACGCTACAGTTGACGAATACGAGAGTCATAAATACTAATTATATATAGGGGAAACCTATAAACACACCTACGACTATGTCCTGTTTACAAGTTCTATTAGCTATTATCTTTCCGCCGCTGGCGGTGATTGACCGCGGATGCGGCTCGGTACTGATCGTCTTTCTCCTCACCTGTCTCGGATGGGTGCCGGGAGTGATTGGCGCGTTAATCATCTTAAATAAACAAGCCTAAATATAATAACTATGAAATTGACAAAGAATGAACTATGACATACGAGGAATATATAGCGCAAGAACAAAAAGCATTTGAGGAGGAACAACAAGACGACTGTTGCTTTGTGAGCAATCAGCCCGAAGGGCAGTTCGTGAGAGGACATTAAAGCGTTCTGAAATTGCTAATTTCAAAATGATGACTGACACAACATATAAAAAAACATACATATGAATAAAGCAGATTTTCCTATATTAAAAGAAATAGTACATAAACAACCACTTGTGTACCTCGATAATGCGGCTACAAGCCAGAAACCACAAGTGGTAATCGATGCGCTGGTGGAAGCATATAGTCAGTGGAATAGTAATATCCATCGAGGCGTACACCACCTTAGCCAAGTGGCTACTAAACACCACGAAGAAGCACGAGAGAAAATAGCACAGTTTATACACGCAAAGAGCAGTGAAGAGGTTATTTTTACCAAAGGTACTACCGATAGTATCAATACAATCGCTTTCTGCTTGGGAGAACAACCTAATTCCTACAAAGAAGATAATCAAAAATCATTTATTGGTGAAAACGATGAAATCATTGTGACCGGACTGGAACACCATTCAAATATAGTGCCTTGGCAAATGCTCTGTGAGCGTAAAAAAGCTATACTGCACCATATACCTCTGCGCGATAATCTAACACTCGATATAGAAGCGTTTAAGTCCCTTTTGAGCAATAAAACAAAAGTAGTGAGTATTGCGCATGTGAGCAATGTGTTAGGTATTATAAATCCCATTGAAGAGATTATTCAATTAGCACACCAATATGGCGCTATAGTAGTGGTAGATGGCGCACAGAGCGTCCCACATATGCCTATAGATGTGCAGAAGTTAGACTGTGATTTCATGGCATTCTCTGGTCATAAAATGTACGGACCTACAGGCATAGGCGTTCTATATGGAAAGAAAGAGTGGCTCGATAAACTGCCGCCATACCAGGGTGGGGGAGAAATGATTAATCATGTACGATGGAGTGGTACTACATATAATGAATTACCTTATAAGTTTGAAGCAGGAACACCCAATTATGTGGGCAGTTACGCCTTGAGTAAAGCCATTGACTACATTCAATCAATAGATATATCATCAATAGCGGCACATGAGACGCAATTGACAGACTATTGCGAAGAACAATTAAAACAAATAGAAGGCGTACACATCTATGCAGCAGACCAACCCAAAGCAGGAGCTGTGAGCTTTAATGTTTATATAAACGGCAAACTTATTCATCCATTCGATATTGGTACTTTATTAGATCAGCAAGGAGTTGCTATTCGTACTGGTCACCATTGTGCAGAACCACTGATAGATACTTTAGGAGTGCCAGGTACTGCACGTGTTTCATTCGGATTATATAACGAGAAAGAAGATATTGATATCTTCATTACTGCGCTAAAAAAAGCGATAATAATGTTATCTTAATAGCAATATTAAATACTATCATATGCGGCAGTTATTACTCATCATAGCGGTGCTGATTGTCGGAATAATGCATGCCAAACCTATCAGAGTGGTGAGTTATAATACAGAGAACTTATTTCACCCAGCTAATGATAGTATTGATGGACAAGCGCAAAACGATACAGAGTGGACATTAGAAGGCGAACGAAGATGGTCATTCACGCGATATAATAAAAAAATAGAAAATATTGCACGAGTGATTACGAATATAGGTCAATGGAGTGGAGTAGATATAATAGGTCTTTGTGAGATAGAAAATGCTGAATGTTTGCGGAGATTATGCCAAGTAATGCGGCGAGACGAATACGATTTTATACATTACGAGAGTCCTGACCCACGCGGTATAGATGTGGCAGTATTATATAAGAAAGAACGCATAGATACTATCTGTACTAAAGCTATACGAATGCCTTTTCCTACGCGAGATATACTATATGTCTCCGCGCAAGTGGATAAAAGAGATACATTACACCTTTTTATATGCCATCTACCCTCCCAATTAGGTGGTAAAGCAGAGAGCGAATGGAAGCGTATCGCAGCCAAACAACTGCTCCAAAAAGAAGTGGATTCTATATTATATACTAACCCTAACGCCCATATCATCGTCATGGGCGATATGAATACCGCACCTACACAAGATATCAAAGGTCTTACCAATAAAATGATTACGCTGCAGGCTGATAACCAAGGCACGCATAAACACCAAGGTCAATGGACTTGCTTGGACCAATTTTACTGTTCAACACCAGTAGATAGCATATCTGAAATATCCATTTACAATGCTGAATGGATTATGGAAAACGATGATAAATACCTTGGACTTAAACCCAAAAGAACTTATATAGGATTGCACTATCAAGATGGATTTTCCGACCACCTGCCTATTGTGATGGATATTAAATACTAATAAAAAAATGTATATTTCTATTACCGAACATATAGCCATCAATAGAGAAAGCCATAGTATTCGCATAGATGATAATACCATTCATCTCACTAAATTAGAGTTTGCATTATTAGACTATCTGGCATCCAATGCTAATCGTGTATGTAGCCGCGAAGAAATAATAGACCATATATGGGGAAAACAGTTTTGCTATGATACAGGAACCATAGATGTACACCTAAATGCTATACGCCGTAAACTAAATTTTACACGAAATAAACCTATTGAAACCATTAGAGGAGTAGGGTTTATATTCCGTATAGAAAAAGTATTAAACCATTATACTATTGATTTGCAATCATTTATATCTGATTGGCTCTATAGCCACGAAATGGAAATACGCGCAAAAGGGCTTTTACCTTCAATGCAATTAACTCCTTTCGTAAATAATATCACTATCGCGCCTGAAGCACTAAAAACAATGTTAGACGCTATTCTACAAGCACTACTGCCTACCGCGCAACCGGGTGTTTTAAAAGTACAGTCTAAACTAACAATAAACTATTTTATACTCGCATTAGATATAAATGGTACAAGCAATGAACTGCGTATTCCTTGTTTAGAATAATTAAGATAATCTTAAGAATTATCTGATAAAAAATTAGTACCTTTGCACAAAATTTTAAACTATGCGTGTCAAAGTAATTCTTTTATGCCTCTTTTGCTCAATATATGGTTGGGCTACTAATACTACAACTGCCACTATACATAAGAAAAACGATTCTACGAAAGTTTTTCAGGGTTATTCAGGCGGTATGATGCTTCATACAGGTTATTTATTTGGTCAAGATAAGAATGCACCTATCGCAGCAGATGGACGCTCGTGTAGTCCGCAAGGCGCTTTATTTGGTATTGGCGGTAGTCTGCGCGTACACCTTTGGAAATACCTCAGAACAGGTTTCGAAGGTGCTGTATCTACTATGAATAGCAATATGACTGACTGCAGCACTATACTACAAAATGGCAGTTATGTGCGGATGGGATACGGTGGTGTATTAGCAGACGCATGCTGGCGATTGGAAAAAATTTGGCCATATATTGGAGGTACAATAGGAGGCGGAACAATTAAAGGACTATATATTTTAGAGGGTAATCAAGAAGATTGGATAGCAGAAGAAAATACCTATTTTCATAAAAATAGTTACTTCTTTTTTACACCATATGTAGGATTTGATTATTGCATGACAAAGCGTATTCATCTCACTTTCCGATTGGATTGGATGCTCGCTTTCCATCAGAATGAATTAGTGATGCCTACTGGTCCAAGGTTATATTTTGGTTTTATGTTTACTCATTAAACATGAATTTTATAGGAATTATAATAGGTAGTGCTGTATTCTTGATGATAGGCATATTTCACCCTATTGTTATAAAAGCAGAATACTACTACGGCACTAAATGCTGGCCTATCTTTGCATTAGTAGGTTTACTTACTTTAATAGGCTCATTACTAATAAGCAGCACGGTGTGGTCCGTACTGCTTGGTAGTTTTGCTTTCTCTTGTTTTTGGTCTATATTAGAACTCTTTCAACAAAAAAAGCGTGTAGAAAAAGGTTGGTTCCCTAAAAATCCTAACCGCCACCATTAAACTTTAACTCATCTCCAACATTCTATGAATAGAAGAGATAGCTTTATCTGCTATTTCTCCATCTACTATCATCTCAGGTTGCTCATCGCGCAAACAAGCATATACATTCTCCAATGTATTCATACGCATATACTCGCACTCGTTACAACTACATCCTATACCATCTGTCATCTCAGGCGAAACAGGAATAAACTCTTTATCTGGACATGCGCGTTGCATCTCGAATAGAATACCACTCTCTGTTGCTACTATAAATCGTTTCTCAGGCGAAGAAATTGCATAATCAAGTAAATACTTGGTAGAACCAATTACATCGCTTAAAATCAAAATTTGCTGTTTACACTCAGGATGCGCTAAAACAGGTACTCCAGGAAATTGCTTTTTAAGTTCTAATAATGCTTTTACAGAAAAACGGCTATGTACATGGCAAGAACCATTCCAAAGCTCCATGTTACGCCCTGTTACTGAATTGATATAACTTCCTAAATTTTGGTCAGGACCGAAAAGAATTTTTTCGTCTATAGGCAGTTGATCTATTATCTTTTTCGCATTACTACTCGTTACTACTATATCTGTAAGCGCTTTTACTTCTGCCGAAGTATTGACATAACTAACAATAGTATAATCAGGATGTGCTTGTCTGAATTCAGCTAATTCTTTAGGGTCACAACTATCCGCTAATGAACATCCAGCTTTCATATCAGGAATGAGTACTTTCTTATCAGGACAAAGTATTTTCATTGTCTCTCCCATGAAATGTACGCCACACATTACTAATATATCCGCCTGCACGCGCGTAGCCTGTTGTGCGAGCGCAAGACTATCTCCGATGAAATCAGCTATTTCTTGTATCTCCGGTCTAGTATAATAATGCGCGAAGATAACTGCATTTTTCTGCTTGGCTAATTCGCGGATAGATTGCATTAATTGTTCCTTTTCCATAACTACTGCCCACAAGGGACTAAAAAAAGATATAAAATATTATATATTTATTTTTAAAAATCTATTGGTTATTATTAGTTGTTGATAATGTAAATAATAGTTAAAATCGATTGAAGTTCAATATATTATAACACCAAAAAGAAGTTAATTAAAAGTAAAGACTTTTGATAAGTGTAATGGTGTTAAAATTATAAACACATCTATTCTTAAATTATAAACAATATGTTAATAAGTTAATTAAATACTTCGATTTCAACGGATTAAATCACAACCATTTTTTCCATTTAAATACACCCATGATAATAGCTACAGAAGAAAGCATCAGTCCTATGGCTAATAAGTAGCCGTATTTAAAATGCAGTTCAGGCATAATATCGAAATTCATACCATACATAGATGCAATAAGTGTAGGTGGTAAGAAGATAATATTGATGACTGTGAATATCTTGATTATCTTATTCTGCTCGATATTAACCAAACCGAGGAAGGTATCCTGGAGATAGTCAAGACGGTCAAAACCAAATCGAGTGTAATCAAATAGTGAGTTAATATCCTTAATAATCATCGTGAGGCGTGGACCAAGTTCATCTGGGAAGAAATCGCACTTAAGGAAGTTACTTATCACACGCTGTTTATCCATTATATTCTGTCGTATAATAGTCACTTTTTCCTGTAAGTCCTTGATTTGCACAAGCAAGTCTTCGTCCACGTGGTCACTCTTAGCATTGATTTGTTGAGAGAGTGTGGTAATCATGTCGGTTGTATCCTCAATCATATCGGCATCTTTTTCCACACGGGTCTCAAAGAGCGCCACTAATACATGGTATCCACTTGGGAAATTGCGAGTATTGACAAACATCTTCTTTACCGTCTCATTAAAACTATCCAATTCTACATCTCGAATGGTGACGAGAATAGAGTTTTTGAGGATAAAGTTAACAGGCTCTACTTCGTAGTTATTCTTAAGGAAGTTACTATTAGCCACAATACTATCGTCCGTTTGGATATAACGGCTGGAGAGCTCAATCTCCTCCATTTCTTCATCTTCCTGAATATCTATCTTAAGAAATCCCTCTAATGTGTCCTCTGTTTTATCTGATACATCGAGGAGGTCAATCCAAATGATATCTTTCTTATCCAGTTCTTTGAGTGCGGAGATAGTGCGTGCTACTTTGATTTTCTCCTTATCTTTATAGAATATTTTGATTTCAGACATGATACTTAGCAATTAGATTGGTTAATTCAATAAATTGTTCTACTGACAGCTGTTCTGGGCGCATTGTAAATATTTTCTCTTCAAGGATGGGATTTCCCTTTCCTACCAGCTGTTGAAGAGAATTGCGCATTTGTTTTCGTCGCTGGTTAAAAGCTGTCTTAACTACTGTTTTGAATAGTTGTTCATCACAATCCAACCGTCGTCGTTTATTGCGGGTCATACGGATGACCGCCGATTTGACTTTAGGCGGAGGATTAAATACATGTTCGTGTACAGTGAATAAATATTCTATATCATAATAGGCTTGTAGCAATACAGATAGTATTCCATATGCTTTCTTACCTGGTTTGGATGCAATGCGTTCAGCCACTTCCTTCTGTATCATACCCGAGCAAACAGGAATACGGTCCTTATAATCAAGTACTTTGAAGAAAATTTGGCTACTTATGTTATAGGGATAATTACCGATGACATTAAATTCGCCTTCGGGTATAAGTTGGTCAAGGTCAATCTTTAGAAAATCACCTTCCACAAGGTTCAACTCGGGATACCACTCTTTGAGATACGCCACCGACTCGCGGTCTATTTCAATGGCGGTGAGTGCGATAGTAGGATTTTTAAGAAGGAATTGTGTAAGCACACCCATACCCGGACCAATTTCTATTGTTCGGCCCGCGGGAACTGTTTCAGCAATCTTCTGGGCGACGCTCAAGTCCGTCAAGAAGTGCTGCCCCAGAAATTTCTTTGCGCGTACTGTGTCGCACGACTGTTTCTTGGCATGTACTTGTTGCATTTTCCGCGTGATAATCGTCCATATAGGTGTGTTTTTAATTAAAAAGTTTGCGTGCGTAAAAAAAAATTAGTACCTTTGCACGCAAATTGCAAGCATAGGAAGCGTTTCCCTCATTGCTTTTGCGACTGCAAAAGTACTACAAATATTTGAAATACACAAGGTTTTTAGCAATAAAAATGCATATTTAACCCAAAAATGCCTCGTTTAGCACATATAATAACGAAAATTATTGACTTTTTCTATCGTCCTTTCAGCCGATGGTTCTCTCCGCAACTCTTCCGTTATGCAGCTTGTGGAGGAGGAAACATGGTGCTGGATTGGGTGCTCTATTTCTTGATTTATAACTTCGTCATCGGACATCAATTAATCAATTTACATTTTACATTTTGTAATTTGCAATTTGCGCAAGCAATCACTCCCCATATAGCCACGCTATGTATTGTTTTTCCTATTACCCTGCTAACGGGTTTTTGGTTGAATAAGTATGTTACTTTCACGCAATCTAACTTGCGCGGTAGTAAGCAGTTGATGCGTTATATAACGATTGTAGCGCTTAATCTGGCGGTCAATTATTTTGGATTAAAACTATGCGTGGAGTGTTTCGGTTGGTATCCTACGCCGAGCAAGATGTTTATCACGCTCATCACCATCGCCATTTCCTATTTCGGACAGAAATATTACTCTTTTAGAGTAAAAAAATAAGATTATATTTGCATATCTCATGATTTTTTACTACCTTTGCGGCGGATTATGTGATTTTTAATATATAAAATATATCCGATAATGTGATTTTTAGAAGTAAAAACATATCCGATAATGTGATTTATGATGCTTAAACGAAAGATTGATAAGTATTTAGAAGAGTGGAAATCTTCCATAGATAAAAAGCCACTCATTGTGAAAGGTGCGCGTCAAGTGGGTAAGACTGCTTCTATCAAGTATTTTGGAGAAAAATACTACAAGCATGTAGTGGAAATCAACTTCGCTTTGCAACCTAAATACAAGCAAATATTCGCAGATGGATATGAGGTAGATAATATCATCAAGAATATCACATTACTAAACCCCTCATTGGATATTGTGCCTCACGAAACATTGCTCTTCTTCGATGAACTGCAAGAATATCCCGATTGCGCCACCAGTCTCAAATCCTTCAAGCAAGACGGACGATACGATGTTATCTGCTCTGGTTCACTCATGGGCTTGTACTATCAGCAAATAGAGTCTAATAGTGTAGGATACAAGACTGATTATGAAATGTATTCATTGGATTTCGAAGAGTTTCTATGGGCAAAGGGATACGATGAGCGTTTTATAGATGACCTCTATCAGCACATGGTAGAACTTAAACCACTCAGTAATATACAGATGGATGTACTGGGCGGACTCTTTTGTGATTATATAATCTTGGGAGGTATGCCAGAGATAGTGAATCGCTATATTGAGAGCGGGCAATTTAGTGGATTGCTCCAATTACAGCGCCAACTACTGCAAGATTACGAGGAAGATATCACTAAATACGCATCAGGCTTTGACAAAGCCAAAATCTTGGCAGTATATCGGCATATTGCTACATTCTTGGCAGCAGAAAATAAGCGCTTTCAAGTCACCAAGATTGCTCGAGGTGCACGCAATAGGGAATATATAGGTGCAGTAGAGTGGCTTGCTAATGCTGGAATCATCAATATATGCTACTGTTTGCAAACACCATCACTACCACTCAAGGGCAATTACGATGCCAAACTATATAAGGTCTATTACAGAGATACAGGGCTATTGATTGCCTCATTAGATGAAGAAGCGCAGGAAGATCTGCGTGCCAATCGTAACTTTGGTACCTACAAAGGAGCTATATATGAGAATATCGTAGGTGATATGTTGGTGAAACAGGGTTATGATTTGTACTATTATCGTAGCGAGTCACCAAGTTTGGAAATGGACTTTTTTATCCGCGATGCCCAATCATTGATTCCTGTAGAAGTGAAGGCCAATAATAATGCCACAGCATCGCTCAACCGACTCATTAGTAGTGACAAAGAGAAATACGACGATATTCAATATGGTATAAAACTATGCAATAAGAATATAGGATTTAATGGTAAGTTTTATACTTTCCCATATTTTCTAACTTTCCTTTTGCGTCGTTTCTTAACATCTAACAGCAAAGCGTTCTAACTTCTAACAGTAAAACGGTCTAACATCTAAACAACATAAATTATGAGCAAATTACCTGAAAATGCAGCTCGCCCATTGCAGAATGGAGAGCAATACGAGCCTATTTTGAAACCTACGAAAGATTATCCTGAGGTCAGTTTGTATAGCGTCAGCATGGGTGTGCTGATGGCAGTTATTTTCTCCGCTGCGGCTGCCTACTTAGGTCTCAAAGTGGGACAAGTCTTCGAAGCAGCTATCCCAATTGCTATCATAGCGGTGAGTTTGTCATCTATCCTCAAGCGTAAGAATGCCTTGGGTGAGAATGTGATGATTCAGTCTATTGGTGCCAGTTCGGGTGTTATCGTAGCGGGAGCTATCTTCACACTTCCTGCGCTGTATATCTTACAGGCTAAATACCCTGAGATGACGGTCACTTTCACGCAGATCTTCCTTTCTTCGCTACTCGGTGGCTGCTTAGGCATACTCTTCCTAATCCCCTTCCGCCGTTATTTCGTGAAGGAGAAACATGGTGAGTATCCATTCCCAGAGGCGACCGCTACCACGCAGGTCCTTATCTCTAATGAGCAAAGCGAAGAGCAACTTTCAGCAGAAACAACTGCCTCTTCTTCTGCCAAACCCCTCATCTGGGCAGCTGGAATAGGTGGATTATACGATTTTGTAGTATCTACTTTCGGTTTATGGACCGAGCAGTTATCTACACAGATGACTATGTGGGGTGCCACTTTAGCTGAGAAATGCAAACTTGTTTTCTCTATCAATACTTCAGCGGCAGTATTAGGTTTGGGATATATCATTGGTTTGAAGTACGCGGCTATTATCTGCGCGGGTTCGTTCTTTGTATGGTGGGTATTATTACCTATGATAGGTACAATGCCTGATATGGAGTCGATGACTGCCGAAACACTCTTCCGCGATTATGGTCGTAATATAGGTATTGGTGCGATAGCGATGGCTGGACTCATAGGTATTGTCCGTTCGTGGGGAGTCATCAAGAGTGCTGTCTCGTTAGCAGGTAAGGAATTAGGCGGCAAAGGTAAAGGCGAACAAGCACCGAAGGCGAATATACTTCGCACGGATCGTGACTTATCGATGAAATTCTTGGTATTGGCTATAGCCGTGGCACTCGTTTGTACTTTTGTTTTCTTCTGGGTAGGAGTACTTGGTAATTTCTGGCAAGCTTTAGTGGCATTCTTAGTAGTGACAGTTATTGCTTTTCTCTTTACTACAGTAGCGGCGAATGCTATTGCTATTGTGGGTAGTAATCCTGTTTCGGGTATGACGCTGATGACCCTTATTATTGCTTCTGTCATCTTTGTAGCAGTGGGCATGAAAGGTGCAAGCGGTATGGTAGGCGCGATGGTGATAGGTGGCGTTGTGTGTACGGCGCTCTCTATGGCTGGCGGATTTATCACAGACCTCAAGATTGGTTATTGGATTGGTTCGTCGCCTTACAAACAGCAGACATGGAAGTTCCTTGGCACACTTGTTTCAGCGGCCACAGTGGGCGGTGTGATGATTGTCCTCAATAAGACATATGGCTTTGTGGGAGAAAACGCCCTTGTGGCTCCTCAGGCGAATGCGATGGCAGCGGTTATTGAACCGCTCATGTCGGGGCAAGGCGCACCATGGATGTTGTATCTTGCGGGTGCCGTCTTAGCGCTTATCTTAGCCTTACTGAATGTACCTGTTTTACCTTTCGCTTTGGGTATGTTTATTCCATTGAGCCTGAATACACCATTGTTGGTAGGTGGTGCTATTTCTTGGTTTGTAAGCCGTAAGAAAGCGAGTGATGGCGAACAAGCAGAAGAGTTAGCTCAAGCGCGTCAGGAGAAGGGAACACTCGTCGCATCTGGCTTTATTGCAGGAGGTGCTTTGATGGGTGTTGTGAGTGCTATCGTTAAGTTCTGCGGTGTGAACTGGTATCTGGGCGCATGGGCATCAAGCAACGGCGCCGCTCTTGTCGGCGTAGCCGCATATATAGCTCTGATTGCCTATTTCGCATGGGCAAGTAAAAAAGTAAAATAATGAAACGCTTCTTCCCTCTTCTTTTTCTATTCACCACTACGCTCTATGCGAGTGATTATACAGTCTATGGTCCTCAGGGTGGCTTGTCGATGACAGTCACCCTACCTGACCATTTCGATGTGCAAAAAGATACTTGTCCGATGGTAATACTGATGCATGGTATTTTTGCAAGCCAGCGTATCACTCCTATGCCTACTATCTCACGCCAGTTGGCAAAGGCAGGTATTGCGTCTATCCGTTTTAATTTCGGTGGGCACTGGACAAGCGAAGGAGAAATGCAGCGTATGACGATAGAGAATGAGATACGCGAAGCTATGGCAATATGGGAGTATGCTTGTTCGCTGCCTTATATAAGCCAAATAGGTCTATTGGGACATTCACAAGGTGGGGTAGTAGCTTCTATGACTGCAGGACGAATTGCTGCCTCTGGAACCGCCAAACAACCATCTGGACTCGTGCTTATTGCTCCTGCTTCGGTGCTTAAACCAGCTTGCCAGAAAGGTCATTTACTTGGCGCTGAGTTCGACCCTATTAATCCGCCTGATTATGTACGCTGTTTTGGGATGATGAAAGTGGGGCGTGAGTATCTCTTGAGTACCCAACAATTGGATATTTATGGCGAAGCAGCGCCATACCATGGTCCTGTGCGAATTATCCATGGCAGTGACGATACGCTTGTGCCATTATGGTGTAGCGAAGATTTCTTAAAAACTTATGGTGCTGTAGCAGAACTGATAGTTGTTGATAATGAAAACCATCGTATCAGCCGCCGCACTCGTCATGTAGCATCTCTCGTTACTGATTTCTTCACTAATATCTTCTCTCGCGTTCAGTAAAGTACTCGTGTGAGTAGCTTAAGTTTCTATTTACCGACTATTAAACTATAAATGGTGAAAAAATCGCCATTTATTTGCATTTATGCAACAAAAGTAGTACCTTTGCACTCAGTTTCAGCAATATTTATTAGGATATTATTAGGCTGTTATTAGGTTATTATTAGGCTATTATTAGGTTATTACCGACATACAACTATATCGCAACCGCAAGCAGTACTTCCGCCTCGATGCCTTCATCCGCACCTGCCTCCTCCGCGAAATAGAACCGTAGCTCGCCTAACTATGCCTATTCCGGCATAAAATGGCATATTTTTGCAAATAAATTTGCATATATCAAAAAATCTTCGTATCTTTGCAGCGTCAAATATATTAGGAATAATATACACGAACCCAAAATTAACAAAACTATGGCACGACCAATTAGAGCGATTCCGACCCTTTATGGTCAGTCAGCACAGAAGTTTGAGAGCGCGGCTGCGTACACAGAGGCCAATCCGGGTACGCAAGACTATCGCCATCAGGCACAAATTGTAACCGCTTATCTCAAAACGACAAGTGCTATATGACTGTAGATCAGTTACTCGCATCATGTGACATATTCCAAGCAACGGAAGAGAAGCTTGCGTCATGCAAACACTTTTCGTGCGACGATGATGATCTTGACGAATTTTTCGCCAAGGATTCTTTTGTGTACCGAAAGAAGTTACTGGGTAAGACGTATTTTTTCTGTCTCAAAGATTCTCCAGACATAATAGTTACGGCCTTTTCTCTTTCCAATGATAGTATTCGTATAACTAATCGCCTTGCGGACGAATACAAAGAACAATTTCTTGAGGATGCCGAGCTACGAGATAAAACCATGAAACGTTTCCCTGGTGTCCTTATTGGACGTTTTGGTACGAACATAGCTCTTGCAGGAAAAGGATATGGATCTGCTGTAATGGATTTTATCAAAACTCTTTTTCGTGTTAATAATAGAACAGGTTGCCGCTTCCTTATTGTGGATGCAAAAAACAAACCTGAAACCTTGCATTTCTATGAGAAAAATGGCTTCAAGTATTTGATAGAGGACGAACATTTGGAAGCAAAATATGTAGGTATAGGTGTTAGTCATCTGCCTCTCAATACTCGACTTATGTATTTTGATTTGCTTGAGATTAAAGTAGATGATGAATAGATAAGAAAACACATCGTCCACTCTCCGAGACGTTAAACCGGAGACGCTGAGATCGGCAGCGTAAAAAAGCGATTACATAAAAGGCGTTTATTGACGTTGTTTGCGACTAACTGAAATCTTCGCAACATTTCGTACCAAGTCGTAGCAGCAAAATGAATGTCCCGTGGGTATGTTATACATGCCACGCCCTGCTATATGGCGGGGTGGGTTTAGCATATCGGGCGTGGAATTCGGTTGTTTTTCTACTTGGTACAGGGATTGCGAAGCCCTCAGTTAGCGTGAAGAATAGACGAACTTCACGCTTTTTGTATGTCTATCGCCTTCCGGATTATCTGGAATTTCCGGAATAGCGAAGCGGTCTAGGAAACTAGTAAACTATATAAGTGGAGAATGCCGAAAGCCGAATAATAAAGTGGAGGCAAAACTAAAAATCTAAGTATTATGTTAGCAAAATTAACACTCTTTGGCAAGCATAATGTTGGCAAAACAACAACATTACGTGTTCTTATTTACTTGTTGTATAAAAATGTGGACAAAAACAACTATGTGCATCTTCAATACTCAAATGTCAATAATAAAGGAACAGTTTATCCATCTTCTTCGGTTCCATCCATTGCCACTATATTCAATACAGCGGATATGAGAATTAGTTTCAACACTTTTATTCCTCTAACAAACGGAGAAGAAAAGAGCATTCGAGTAGCTATTGCAACTCCTGGCGATGTAGAGGAAGAAATTGTTAAAAATTGGGACTTCTTTTCAAACAATTATATATATCGTCTGAAAAAAAATGAAGTACATTTCATTCATCCGCTTTTTGCTATTTCACCATGTAGTCAAGGGAGATCCATCTCAGAGGAGCAACTTGAGCAAAATTGGCATATTCAAAATTTGGGAATAGACTTTAATTATTGGTTTAAGATGCCCCTTGACGAAAAGCATAACGAGTTAGTAGAAACAGAATTGTCGTCAGAAGATATCAACTCCTTATATTTAGAATTAGAAGAGAATGGCATCTTTTCAAATGGGAGAAGAAAATCGACTGTAGCGAAATTAACCCGTTCTTACAAAATGCAGTCTCTAAAAGTTGCTTTGTTAATTAAAGAAAAAATATACAACCTTTCAAACTTAATTTATTAATAACAATGAAAACTAAACTTTTTTCTTTCTTCCTTGCGCTAATGGCTACTATGACTATTAACGCACAGGAGGCTAATGTTGTTAATCTGGCTGATGTAGCTAACTACATTGACTTCCAGACTCTCAGCATTTCTGATCCTGACATGACCAAGGCCGTGGTAACAAGTACCAATCCGTACGAGTTGGCTAACGGTACGAAACTCGTTGGTTTCAAGAGATCAGATGGAACTGAAACTGAGAACAGGTGGTACATTGATGAGAATTACAACACCACATTGCCGACTCCGACTTGGGATGGCGTTGACTCGCTGGTTGTTGGCACACGCTTCCGTGCCGGCAAAGGTACTACCATCGAGTTAGGTGCTTTCCTCACTATTGAAGAAGGAAGACTAACTATTTTCTATCAGCCGAACGGCGATATCGAGCGTGGCGTTAGCGTTTTTGTGTACGATGAAGAAGTAGCCGGTACCAACTTGACCGGTAGTGGTGTGAAGATTGATGGTAAACGTCCCGCTTATGCCGGCTACATTACTCTCCCTGCCGGTTGCTATGACGCAGGTGACATAGTTATCAAACTGGTTGATAACACCAGCAACATCTACGGTATTGGTATCCAGTATCTGGATGCTCTATATAGCGTTACCACTTCTCCTGTAGAACACGGAAGAGCAACTTATTCTAGAATGAAATGCAATGATTGGCAGTTAATCGCAAATCCTGACTACGGCTATCATTTCACTCAATGGAGCGATGGCAACACCGACAATCCGCGAATGATCGAACTGACGCAAGATACAACTATCACCGCTGAGTTCGCGAAGAACACATACACCATTTCCGCAGAGTCTGCTAATCCCGAATGGGGCACAACGGCTGGCGATACAACGGCTCTATATTTGGATGAGGTGGAGATTTCTGCCATTCCGAATTATGGCTACCATTTCGTACGCTGGAATGACGGTAACACTTCTAATCCTCGTACGGTTACAGTAACCACAAACAAGACTTATACTGCCACCTTTGCTAAGGATATATTTTCCATAACCAAGAACGCTGAGCACGGCTCTATTTCCGGCAATAGTTCTGCGGAATACTTGGATTTTGTCACGCTGACAGCCGTTCCGAACTACGGCTATCATTTCACCCAATGGTCGGATGGCTTGAAAGACAATCCGCGTATTGCGCAGATTACTCAAGACACCACCTTTACGGCCGAGTTTGCGTATGACCGCGTAGGTACTTGCGGAAAAGATATGGCACTCGTTTGGTCATACGACCCGAACGCCAAAGTGCTAACTATCGGCAATGCCGGTGAGTTTACAGAAAACATGCAGTTTGGCGTGGAAGCTCCGGGCGAGATGGAAGAACTCGTTATCGGCAATTCCGTCACCGCCATCGGCGAAAACGCTTTTGCGGGTATCAGCACGCTGAAGAAAGTAACCATCGGCGAGTCCGTGAAGACGATTCATAACAACGCGTTCTATAACTGCGTGAACCTCGAAACAATCTTCAACTACCGCCCGACACCTACCAATGCCTACAGCACCGCTTTTGACGGAGTGGATAAGTTTGAATGCAAACTGTATGTACTGCCGAGTTCGATTGATATGTACAAGAATGCTTCTGTTTGGCGTGATTTCTATTACACCTATGCCATCGGAGCCGAAGAAGCAACCGTGACCACAAATAATGTAACCGTAGAGCCACAGGACAATGCAGCAACAGTTACC
>JAZNGV010000026.1:0-64705 GCA_045576595.1 Paludibacteraceae bacterium
ATTCGGATTTGATGTGATTTTTCATGCTGCAAAGGTAGTGCTTTTATGTGACATAAATATGGACAATTTGTCCAGAAAAAACAGCAGAATTGGACGATTTGTCCAATTCTGCATACTTTATTTGCCGAAAGGCATAAAAAACTCGCCCAGTTCTGAAGAACTGAGCGAGGATCATAGAATTTCAAAACTGGATTATTTTCCCACCTCTACTCCCATAACATTATAGGTCTTGCCGTCACGGATAATCACCAAATGACCATTTAGGAGAGTTTTTGAGAATGGTGAAGTAGACATGTCAATGTCTTCTACTGCTGTTGTGGTATTGTACTCGCAGCCGTATTGAGTAAATTCTCCGTAATTTGTGCTATAACGCAAACCGTCATTATGATATGCGCATAGGAGATGATAAGCATAACCACCCTCAGCTTGATTTACTCCTTGCACAAAGCCCTCATGCGAGCCAACAAATTCCTCCCAAACTAAAGGAAGACCAGTAATCTCCTCAGTTATTGGACTGAGCATATTCAAGTAGAATATGGATTCTGTGATTCCACCACAAGTTTGCTCTACATTATCAATTACATATTTCAATGTTTTGAAATGTTCGTAGTTGTTGGTTCCAGAAAACACCTCAAGTGTGTCTCCAAGGTAAAGATTATAGTCAAAGTCGTACAATAGGTATTCGGCATTATCATAGTAGATAAAAACTTTTTGATTTTCAGTAAAGCGTACCGCAGCCACATATTCGGTATGGGTCGGATCGGCAGTCCAATGACGAGTAACCGCTTTGTATTTTATGTCGTTAATGGTGGTGTCTTGCTCCAACTTGTACTGCCAAGTTCGTGCAGTCGGCTCAAATGGCATTCCACCGGATGCCAATACATTCCATTGATTTGCCCATTTCCCTGCCCACGAAACACATGGACAGTCCATACCCATAAGCTCCATTTGCTTGTCATCCATTTGATAACGAAGTTTATCGTACAACGATACACAAACAAGACGATACTCTATGCAACAGGTTGGGACAACTTCAATATCCCCAGGGTAAGGTTTAATTGTAGGAAAGAAATCGTAACCTAAGCTACCTATACTTTCTACATACTCCATACCGTTGCTGAATGTCCATTTTTTGTATTCGTTACTATCCAATAGCACGATAGTTGATACATCGGTAACAATTAGAGTATCAATGGTAGCAGTGTTCCCATCAACAGTTACAGGATAATCAACCATTACAAATTTTAACATCTCCGCATCGCCGTATGTCACACCATCAATATTGACAGTAGTCAAGGTATCGCCTAATTGCAAAGTAAAATCATACAAAACTAAATCTTTCTTTGCTGGCTCGCTATAAACGAGTATCTTGTCATTTTCTTCACGGAAAAAGAAACCATTGTGCTGCACATACGCCACATCGTTGATATAGCACATATTATCGGGATTAAAAGTCAATGTATTGAGCGTATAGTTTTGCTCATCTCCTTCCATGTAGGTGCAAGTGGTTCGCTGTAAATATGCGAGTATTGGGAAGCTGGCACCAAACTCAGTTTCTGCGAAAATTTGCGCACTCATCAGCGCACAAAAAAGAAAAAGTAATGCTCGTTTCATAAGTATAAGAATGTATAGGGTTATTTAGTTATTTCTACTCCCATTATATTATAGGTTTTGCTGTCACGGAGAATGAACAACTGCCCATTGTGCATAATCTTTTGAGCAGATGGGGTGGATGATTTCACTTCTTCCATGGATGTAAAGATTGGATCATTATACACGCAACCTAGTGGGGTATAATAAGGGTTATCTACGGTATAAATACAATCATCGTTATGATAAGCACATAGCAACACACAAGGTCCTATACCTATCCGATTTGTCGCACTATTCTGCACAATACCATCTTTAGATCCAACGCCTTCTATCCAAATCTTAGGATATAATCTTTCGAATGGAGTCTCATAACCTTCCGACTCTTGAATTATCGCATTAGAATAGATTTGTAACCTTCCATCGTCCAATGAGTCTATTTCTGTGATGACATGTGTAAGCGTCTTGAAATCCTTGTAATGATCGATACCTCCAAATATTTCCAGCGTATCTCCTACTTGTGCACCAAAGTCATAAAGTAGGTATTCTGTATTGTCGTAATGCACAAATACCTTTTTATTTTCCGCAAAGCGCAATGCGGCAACATATTCTTTATTCGAAGGCATTGTACTTAAACTAAAACGCCCTGTAAGTCTTTGATAGGTCAAATCATTGATTGTAGTATCTTCTTCCAACTGATAAATGAAAGTATACGGCATATATGGGTCATCTCCACCTTCAGGATCCCACCCATGATAAAGCACGTTCCACGTATCACACCATTGGTCTTTGTAGGAAGATTGGTGTTTTTCTATCTTACGATAAGTGAAAACATATTTGGGATCATTAGCGGGTGTTACACCTTCAAAACGACTCCTTAACTCAATAGGCAATCCTTCTTCATTATAAGTATAATGCCATGAAGAGCGAGAATATTTAATCAGATTATTTGTTGAGAGCATACGTATGTATACTGGGTGCGTTGTTCCTTGCCCAAAAAATGGATCGTAAACAAAAGCATTGTCTATATTGAAGAAAGGACGTATTTTGTCGTCATATTCATACTCATTCTCTCTGAAGACATAATTGCCAGTTGGGTATTCTCCCCAAATATCGTCCATCTCTGGTACACGATCTATTTCTTTGACAATATTGCCATGTTCATCATATTTTAAGATGGTATAACATTCTGGGTCGTTATCATACCATATTGAATCCATCTTACCACCTCGATAACAAAAATGCATGATATTATTTACGTACTTAGATGTAATCAATCTTCCTACATTGTCGTATTCAAGATCGTATGTGTAACTAACATACACATCTTTGTGCGAAATTTTTGTCAAATTTCCCTCTGTATATTCATAATTATCAACAATGGTATCATATTTCACTCTACCTTGTTCAAAATATGTATTATGTATTATTCTGCGCACTAAACGATTATTATTGTCGTACTCATAGTATGCCTCTTTATGGTTAGTTTCATCATCGTACCATGTGATTTTTTCTACGAGATATTTTTTGCGTAAATCACTTGAAATATCCTCTATATCATTGTTAAATGTAGTACTAGCTACATCTGTTTTGGCAAAACTTGTTGCTGTGCCATAGGGAGAACTTGATTCCGAAAACATTTGTGTACTCATTAGCGCACAAAAGAGGATAAGTAATGCTCGTTTCATAGGCATGAAATTTTACAGGATTTTACTTTCGACTGCAAAGGTACTACATTTTTCCGACATGTGCAAATAAATCTACCATAACTCTATCCATTGCATTCGTAATAGAGCCAATTATGTTGCTTACTTAAGGCAAATTTTTCGACAAAGGAGATTAACATGCTCACTCGCCAAAGTCTTCAAACTATTACCAGCATAGAATAATATGCAAGTTCTTCTTTTTTCTCCCCAATACGGTGTTCGCTCCGCTCACGACACTATCTCACCAAGATCATTTAAACTGAAATCAGCGAATTGTATAAGAATTGATAAAAGTATACACTTTAGAGAAGCTACCTCAAGGTAACTTCTCTTTGTACATCCTCCTATTTCCCCTTCAACGCCTCCACAGGATTGGTGTTCATCAGGCGGACGGCTTGCCATGTGATAGACACGACCGCGAGGAGTATGACCGCAAGGGCGGTGATGATATAGTACCACGCGGAATTAGCGATACGGTAGTCATAGGTCTCCAACCATCGTTGCGCGATGAGCCATGCACAAGGCACTGCAATCACGGCTGCGATAAGGATAGAAGAGAGGAACGTGCGCACGGTGCGGAAATAGATAGTGCTATTATCACAACCCATCACCTTGTGAATAGCCGTGTTGCGTGTGTGCTGCTTGGCGTAGTAAGTACTCATAGCCAACATAGCCAACGAAGACAACAACAAGGTAAGTAGCGTAAAGAGCATGATGAGTTTGGCGTTGTTATTCTGCTTGTCGTACATGTGGCTGACAAGGTAGTTATAGGTGTTCACCGATATTTCTTCATCGCTATCGTGTTGGCGGTAGAACTCGGCTATTTGCTTTACGGCTTCGTTCTCATCGCCAGACACTTGCACAATCAGTTGGCGCAATATGCGGAAATCGGCAGGGTCGTCCATGTTCATTATCCAAGGAACAACAGGCCAATCGGACGTAGGAGCAATGCCAGGCATTCCTTTCTGAAAATCTTTGATGATACCACAGACTGGCATACCATAGTTATCGTCTTGCATAATCATGGTACAATCGTAGTCCACACCGAGAGGAGCAATCAACGATTCGGGTAACCATGCAGCAGGTTCTATCGGATCAGCATTCTGGCGAATGACCTCAAAGCCAAGAATGTCAAATGCCGTTTGGTCGCCATAGTACATATCGAGTTTGAACTCTTGTCCTCTAAACATGAGTGACATACCCGATGTACCAAAGGTAAACGGTTCGAATTGTACCCAACCCACCTTTTCCACGCAAGCCAGTTGTTTAAGTTCCTCCACCAAATAATCTGCTGGAGTGTTGGCACCACTGATACGCAGGCGGTTTTGGCGTTCGTATCCTTGGGGCTTGCTTTGCATGTGATGGAGTTGCACAAACATAACCACAGCCACGGCAAGCGTGATGATAGCCACAATATTTTGCACAATAATCAGTATGCGTCCGAGTACCATGCGATTGTCTTTCTCGAAAGAACCACGCACCACATCAATCGGTTGATACTTCAGCACCATAAGGGCAGGAATGACACCCGAGAGGATAGAGAGTAGCAATACCAGAGCAATCATCATGAGTATCACGACCCAAGTGATATGCTCGAATGGCGCAACGGTTTGTCCGATGAGTTCGCTGAAATACGGTGCTACGAGGTGCGCCATGAGGAGTGCCAAACCAAAAGATACCGTCGTAAGCGAAAACGATTCGAGGATATATTTCAGCACGATTTGCCAGCGTTGTGCACCCACCAAACGGCGAGTAGCCATCTCGCGTGCACGGAAACCAATCTGCGCTACTGTCAGCGAGATATAGTTGAGTACTGCGAAGATAAGGAGCAATAAACCTGCTGCGAAAAAGAGCGAAAAGAAATCACGATTGACCAGATTAACGAATGGCAACGGAGCAGAGAGGTCGGAGTACTGGATATCCTCAAAAGGAATGAGATAGAAATCATGGAAGACACCGTATTTATAGATATAGTCCTGCTCTCTAACAATCTTCTCCATCTCTTTTGAAAGGGCAGCAACATCCGCATTGGATACGAGTTGGAAGAATGTAACTACCGCACCTGAGCCATTTTGAATGACTTGGTCAGTGAGTTGCTGAAGTTGGTCAATGCGGTAGATGATTTTAGGCGAGCGAATGACACTATTGGTAATGTCGCGGAACACGCCCGAAACAGTGAGTGTAGCAGTATTGCCTTCCACATATATCTCAATGGTCTTGCCCATGGGACTCTCGTTGGGCGAGAAGATACGCGCAAACGACTCACTGATAACCACCGATTGTGTCGTGGCAAGAACAGACTCATGTGTGCCTTCGAGCAGTGGGTAAGGCAATAGTTGGAAGAAATTCTCATCCACTACTAACGCATCTGCACGGTCATCATTGCTGGTAGCGGAGTGACCAGTGGTAGTGGTATAGCGCATACTCATTTCGATACCGCCGAAGATCTCTGTATCGAACATACGACAGATGGACTGCACTTCGGAGAAGCGTCCTTCGAGTTGTTCTTTGATAGTGCCGCAACCGATAAACATACGTTCGGAGCGACTGACATAGACATTGCACCCTTTGACTTCATTGTCGCGTGTAAGTTGCGAGGTCACGAAAGTGGCGATAAAGATGACAAACGCCAACGCAATAGCCATACCCACCACTTCAATGAAGGTGTAGAGTTTGTTTTGCTTAAGGAAATTAAGAAAGGATTTCATATAGTTATTAGAATTTCAGTTTTTCACTATTGCCAAATTTCTCGTAGCCAGAGATGATGACACGGTCGCCGGGGTGGAGGCCTTCGATGACTTCGTAGTACTGCGGATTTTGGCGACTGAGGCGAATATCACGGCGAGTGGCACCCTTGCCATCCGCATCCATCACATAGATCCATCGTCCGCCTGTGGTCTGGAAGAATGCGCCACGAGGGATAAGCAAGGCTTGTTCTGACTCGCCCAATTGCAGATTGAGGTAATATGTTTGACCGCTGCGGATATTGTCGGGCTGTGCGCCCACGAACTTCAAGTCGGCACGGAACTTACCATTGCGCACCTCAGGATAGACCTTGCGCACAACCGCACGGAACTGTTCATCGCGGCGCTCGAAAGTCGCCTCTAAGCCTGCCGCCACACGGTCGATATAATGCTCGTCGAGTTGCGCCTCGATCTTGTAGTTGCCGAGGTCGTTGATTTGTCCAATCTTGGTGCCTTGGGCAATGGATTGTCCGAGTGTGGCTTCCAGCAGTCCAAGTTCGCCATCAATAGGCGCTTTGATAGTGAGGTTGTCTTTGCGGCGACGAATCATCTGCATATTGAGGCGCATATTGGCAAGGCTCTCTTGCATCTGGCTTACTTGCACGCTGCGGTAGAGACTATCTTGCTCAGCACGGTGATTGACCAATTGCAGGCGTTGTTGTGCCAGACGGTGGTCCTCCTCCGCACGGAGGTATTCCTCACGAGCAATAAGTTGGTCGGCATACAGCGCACGCTGCGCTTCGGCGGTGCGGCGTGTGCGTTCTACTTCCATTGCCAGTTGCAAACGCTCTTGTTCCAGACTGAGTTTCTGCTGCTCCATAGAGATGAGGGTGTTGCGCAGAAGGTTCTCTTTCTCAGCGAGTTCGGCTTCTGAGTTGAGGATTTGCAGGTCGAGGTTGTCGTTGCTGAGCACCAGTATGCGGTCGCCTGCTTTGACATGCGCACCCTCTTCTACGATAATCTCTTGCACGACACCGCCTTCGAGTGGCGAGAGTTGGATAGTGGTCATGGGCTGCACTTGTCCGTTGAGACGGATATAGTCGTTGAACTCGCCTTCGGTGACGGTGGCGATGGTCAGAGTGTCGGGGTCGATACGCATAGCACCATTGCTGCTACGCGCAAGGAGAACAATGAGCAGTACAGCCACTGCAGAGCCCAACCAATAGGGCAATGCTTTGAGGGTAAAGGCACGGGCAATACCTTTTTTCTTTTTGATGATTTTATCCATGATGTTGTGATATTTAGCGTTGTGTAGTGATGTTTATAGTTGTTCAAGATAAGGGGTGCCGTTGTAGTAGCGGACTATGCAGGATTTGATGAAGTACTTCAGTTGGGCGTTAAGGTGCTCGGCTTGGGCGTTGAGGTGATTGTCGGAGGAGGTCTTTAGTTCGAGAGGAGAGATGAGCCCTTGCTCGAACTTCTTGCTATTGATGGCGTATGCTTCCTCTTGCACTTTGGCTCTGCGGTCGGCTTGTTGGAGAGCTGCTAATGCTCCGTTGCGGTCTTGCATAGCGCGTTGGATTTCACTCTCAATCTCGTGAAGGGTTTGGCGATACTCCGCTTGAGTGCGTTGATAGGCGTTTTTCTTGCGCGCAATATTCGACAGCCGCGATAATCCATCGTAGATAGGAATAGACAAAGACAACTGCACATACTCGCCGCTGTTGTTGACGAACTGACTAACGAAGGGAGCGGTTAGATAATCTTTTTTATCAGGATAAGTGTAGTAGCCCGTGGACCAACCGCCTGAAAGGGAGAGCGACGGAGCCAATCGCCAACGCGCTGTGTGCAAGTCCCGTTGGGCGTTCTGAACTCGATAGCTTGCTAAAGCAACCGCAGGATGGCGGAGGGCTAATGAGACTATCTCGCTGCTTGTGTTGCTCGCTGTTATATTCTCCGTAGTCTGAGTGTTGATAATTAGTTCGTGGTCTTCGTCCCAAAGCATGAGGTCTTTGAGGGTCATGAGGGCATCGTTGAGTTGGTTGTTAATGGTGATATGTTGGTAGTTGCGGTCGGCAAGGTCGGCTTCGAGTTGGATGATGTCGGCGTAGCTCTTTTGTCCAAGTTGTTCTTGGCGTTGCGCCAATAGTAGGTTGTTTTGCGCGGTTGCGACCTGCTGTGAGAGTACTTTTGCCATCTTGGTGAAATACACTACATTGCAGTATGCTTCCATGACAGCAAGGCAAATCTGGTCGCGGAGTTGCTGCTCCTGGGTAATGCCCATCTGTACGGCGGTCTTGGTGATCTTGATGTTGTTCACTGCAGAAAAACCATTGAAGAGGGTGATACTGCCCGACACCGAATAGCCATTGCTGAATGAGGAAGTGGAGATGTAGGCATTGGTCTCAGGATCTACACCGCGACCGAAATTCATGGATGCGTAGGTGCTACCTTGTATAGTAGGGGTGAAGGCGTTGAGTATCGCCTCGCGGTGTGCGATGCGGGCATCTGCGTTGTCGGCATGTTGGATTTCCATTTTCGTAGAATGGACGATGGCGTACTCCATACAGTCGCGTAGGGAGAGGGAAACTGCTGCGCTATGGGCGGTGCTGAGGCAGAAGAAAAGAAGGATAGTATATTGCTTTAACATATAGAGTGATTTTGTTCTGCAATATACTATTCAAAGGGCGTGCCAAGATGCACAAAATATTGATTATCAGCAGAATTGTATTTTAAAATTGTGCGAGAGTGTAAAGAAACTTTACAAATTGGTGTAAAGGAAATTGACAGAGTGTCTGTCTTGTACTGAAATTTCATGTTTAGTCACAGTTGGTCATTTTTTGTTTCTCGGTCTTCTCTCGGTCATCGGTCGGTGGTGAGTCGGTCAAGAGGGTAGTGTGTGGCGGCGGAATAGGAGACAGTTGGTGGCGGAATAGGAGACAGTTGGCGGTGGAATAGGAGATAGGTGGTGGAGGGTATAGCGAAAGTATAAATAATGTATTACACATTGAGGACGTATTCTCGTAGCCAAGTGTCGATGTCTGTTACTTGTTCGGTTGGGGTTCTAGAAGCATTGATATGTTTTCGTACGATTTGCCGGCGGTGGTAGATAGTGTGTTTTTGCACATTGAGCACAATGCTCATGTCGTTATCTGATGCGCCGATGATACTTAGTATGGCGAACTGCATATCGGATTCCGTAAGCAAAGGATATTCGGATTGCAAACGACTGATGGCACCATTCAGCGCTTTGTCGATAGAAGTGATAAGTTCGTTAATACTATCTTTATTCATTACCAACTTCTCGTCACGATATGTTTGCAGCCATTTAGGAAATTCCACTTCGTTTCCTCTCATTCGTTGGAGTTCCATCTCGCGTGTCAGGTTGACTTTTTGTTGCAAGCGCTCCAAGACTAATTGTAGTTGCTGAATATATTTATTTCGCAGTGCTTGCATTTGAATGGTGTGTTCTTTGCGTTTGGCTTTGTAGTATAACCACCACACAATGAGTAGCATTATGGTAAGTGTCAGGGTGAGGATCAGTATAGCAGAAATGCGTTTGTGCCATTGTTTTTCTCTTTGCAGTTGTTCTGATTTGCGTTGTTCTCGTTCCACATCGTATTGTCTGGAAATGCTGAATGTGCGTGTGCCGGCGTCTCGTTGCAGTTGATGGATGGTTTGTTCGTAGAGAGAGAGTAGGATGGTGTATGCCTCTTGGTTTTTATCTTGTGCGGAAAGGATACGGCTATTCCAATAGGCGTGGTTTTGCTCAAACCAATAGGCATATGTGGAGTCGGTGGGTGTTAGTTTGTCTAAGTAGTAAGCGGCGGAATCGATGTTTTGTTTATTCAGATAAATCTCTATTATCTCCGCGTATCGCGTTGAAATACCGTATTTATCTGCGAGCGTGAGGCACGCGCGTAATCGTCGGTCAATGCTGTCCGTTTCGCAGTATTGGTATTTATAGGCTGCTATTTCGGTGGAGAGGAGAGGGTTGTTTGTCTGTTGCACATATCGTTCTGCTTGTGCGAACCATATTTTTGTAGAGTCCTTATTGCCGAGTAAGAGCGCGTTTGTGCGAGCCATGTCGCGGTAGGCACAAGCAAGGAAGATGGTATTGGTATGCTGCTCTAATAGTGGTATGGCTTTGTGGTAGTATTCATGTGCTATTTCGTATAGCATCTCGCTCTCGTATGTATTGCCTAAGCAAAACCATGTGATGCCTAATATGTGATTTGCTAAAACTTTTTCTTGGTCACTTATGTTTTTATTCTCCAAGAATGTTTCTAATGTTTCTTCTGCTTGTTTGAGATAAAATATTGAAGACTGGTAGTCGCTTGTATGATTAAACGAGGTGCCTAACATATAGTATGCTTCTCCGAGTGCTAATAAATCATCGGCTTCTATAAGGTGAGGTAATAGATTTAGTATGGTGTCTTTGTAGTATGGAGTGTGCTGCATGCGTGAGAGTGCTAATTGGTATTCCAATTGGTATATGACTTGCTCATGGTGCGTTAGCGTCTGTGGGTCTATTTGCTGTAAAATATACCATGCGCTATCGGGATTTTCCCAAACGATTAAGCGTTCGTTATGTAGCGCAAAAGAGCCATTTTTAGTCTTTGTGCAGCCTATTGATAGTGTAAAAATACACATAAAAATGAGTCCTAAACAAGCTCGTACAACTTTATTTTTCATATAAAATCATAATTTACTGATTATCAATATGGTTTGTTTTGATAAAAAATGTGCTCGTACAACTGCAAAATTTGTGTATGTCGCAAAAAAGCAGTACCTTTGCACCGTGTTTCAGAACGCAAAAATACTATAAATTTCACACATATGCAAATTATTATGAAAAAAAATCAATTTTGTTTGTTTTTAGGGGTATTATTCTCCTTAAACATGTATGCGGGCTCGAGTCTGCAGGAAGCTAATTTTAGTTGGCGTTTGGATAGTGTTATCTATACTGACGGAAGAGGTTATGAAATTGAAAAATTGGAGCATGTATGCCAATACGCGTATGACGCGCGTTCCTTATCTGTAGTGGATGCAGATCGTTTTTTATGGGAAGACACTTTGTTTTTATTTAGCCCACTAAAAACAGTTTACACTTGGGATGTGGATAGTGGTATATATTTAAAGGAACTGTTCCGTCCGAAGCAGCGTGTGATAGAACGACCTTGGGACTCGTTGCCCTATGTATCTTATGATATTCTTTGGAGACGCGAGTTATATCTCAAAAATGATTACCGTACTATTTATGATGAGTCGGGGTATGAAATTCGTAAAATTCACAACTATGATTATATCGTATATTTTACAGAGCCTTATGATGGAGTAACTTATTATCCTGATAGTCGTTATGTGATGATTGCTGATGATACACTGGCAACAGAATACACCTATTACTACGATACGCTTGTAAATATGCGTTTGTCTAAGGAGATTCGCTATACCTACAAGGACCATTTATTGGCGAGCAAAGAGTATAATATCAAGCGCACTTATCATGCGAATGGAGCAATGGCTTCCTATAAATCCAGAAAAGAACTCTATAACGCATTGGGTGTGAAGACGAATGAGATGCAAATTGATGTTTCGTGGAATGAGAATGGCGATACCCTCTCTGTGCGTAATTGGAATACATCGTACAAGGACGGTGAGACGAACGGCACACTCTATGAGAATGCTGATTATACATACGACTCCGTAGGGGTTTTGATACATAAAATGACGGAGCAACAACTTACTCACCGCAAGGATACTTCATGGCGCAAAACACTCAATTATTCGTATGAGAATGGTGACTTGGTGTCCATTAAGTACGAAAATAGAGTGTTTGATTTTCTATCCACGATGAACTATCGCTGGTTAAACTACGAATGGGCAAATGGAGAATGGACGCTAAAGCATGAGGCGGAATGGATACATAAGCCTACTTTGACGGGCGAAAAGGAGCAAACGCTGGTATTGCAGAATACATATGGAGAAAATAATACCGGTACGCATATTATCAATCAATACGATTCCCTCTATCGCCTTACATTGGCATATGACTCATCTTATACTGCAAATCAAGGATGGGTGTGTAAGCGTCAGGAATATAAAGATGGTAAGTTGATTTTGGATAGCAAACGCCGAAAGAACAGCGCTTTCGGAGGGAGATGGTATATTGAATATGAAAAAAGAGTGAAAGATACATATTATGAAACAATAAAAATAGACTGGAATAGTGGTCATTATGATGATAATGGAGTGGCGGTACGAGATACTATTCGTTGGTACGACCGCAAATATAATAATGGATTTGATGATATCAGTACAGCCGAACTATATAACTCGCAAACCAACACTTGGCGTTATTTTCATTGTGTGAAAATGCAGACTACTTTTGACGACGATGGCGCTCCTACCTCTGCTTTGGAGTATGGTTATACCAAAGAGGGAATTAGTACCGTACCATTCTATTTTTACACCTATACATATGATAAGAACTTGGGGCTGTATGTCCGCACTGCCGTTAGTCAGTTCTATCTAGATGATAATGGTACTCTTAAAACACATGATGTGAATTTCTTTTCACAGGCATTATTCACTAAATCAGGTGAGAATGTTGGTTACAGAGAGAGTCATTATGATAATACGGTGATAGGTCATTGTCATCGATACGAATACGACGAGATGGGAAGAAAGAAACGCTCAATATCTTATATGTCGGAAGGAACAAAGGATAATATAGGAGAGTGGAAAGAGATAGGAGAGTATAGAGATTATTTCTATTATCCTGCTCCTCATGAGAAAGAATGGGCGTATGATGTAAAATATACTATAGACTCAGTAGGCAATAAAGAGGTGAAAGGTATAAATAAAAATATCAAGTCATTTAATGTATTCGATGAGAATGGTATTTACCTTGAGAAGCATGTCTATGCTTGGGAGAATGACACGCTTGTTTGCGATACCATTATTTACAATCGTCCTACCTATAATGCAGAAGGACAACTTGTGGAAAATGATGAATGGAAATACATTGTTTGGAATGATGGAAAAGAACCTACGAACAAGCCTGTTACATTATACCGCTATTTCTATCGTCCAGATGGCACACGACGAGACTGCTATTTCACCGCTAAGTATACGGATGATAAAGAACTATTCTCTAAAACACTCACGAATGGCGGTTTGGGAGATGTGCTATTAGACGACCAAGGGCGCGCGATTGAGAAAATATATTATGTGATGGATTCAACGAATACGGTTCTTGTGCCATCCAAACGCGAAGTGTGTCGCTATACAGAAGAAGCCACCGATTGGTATGAGCAAGATGTATATGTATATAAAAGCGCTGAAGAGGCATGGGTGTTCGATAAAACCAATTACCGCGGTATCTCTCCCAACACACCTAAAATGAGTTTTGATGAAGAGGGCAATATGATAGAGCGTGCCACAAAAGATGATACGTATTATATAACCTATGGAGCAAGTTTTGAGGAATATCCAGTGTTATGCCCTGCGGCAGTAGGGGTGCAAGAAAATTTATTCTTCAACCAATACACATTGAATCACTCTATTCTCAATGCGTCCGAATTGAAAGCACGACCATTAAGTATTTATAAGAAAACCGATGTGCAAAAAATACCATATACAACCCATTATTTCTATACACCACTTACCGAAAATGTGGATAGTATATATAAGGATGAGGGTGTGGAGATTGAACCAACCGATACTACAGCTCATATCACATGGCCGGAGATAAAAGGCGCCACCGCATATACCATCATCATCTGGGCTGACGCTGAGAGAACAGAGAAAATATGTGCAATGCATATGGATAGTATCGGCAATCTGATAGAGATAGACTTCTCTAAAATGCCACAACGACGCAAAGCCGCTTATATGCAGCCATCCACATTCCAGACAACCGTCACGCAACTGGTGCCACAGACACAATACTGGTACACATTGGAAGCATATGACAGTATAGGACTGCTGATACATACCTTATTTGGCTCCTTTACCACGACGGGAAACACAGAGTCCATTGAACAACTATACCACGATACTACCAAAACAGGAAAGGTATTGTATAACGGAAACCTATATATCAAAACCAATGACGCTATTTATAACGCAGAAGGAAGGAAATTATTATGAAACGACTAATTATAACCATTGCCCTCGTATGCGGGGCAATGGTAAATCTATTGGCTGAGAAACCTGTCACCGTTATACCTGACGAGACATCGGCTCTCATCACATGGCCGAAAGATGCTAATGCAGCAAAATATCACTTGGATGTATTCAAAGATAGTGTACGGTTGTTCCGCATCACACTTGGTCCCACAGGACAACTGCTCGCTTATGAGAACGGAGCACCAAGTGCAGACCCAAACGCTGCGCCGCGCTTGACAAACGCAGCGTATAATGAGATAGCGAATAACCAACAAGCAGACTCTTTGTCCTTCAAAGCAACCGGGTTGGAGAAAGCAACATTGTACCATTTTATCTTATCCGCAGTAGATAAGAGTGAGACGCCATTGCATGTGTATATAGGGCGTTTTTGTACCAAAGGGTATCACTTAACCATTGACCAAGGTGGAGACGAGGTAATACCTACACCACCTATTATCCCATACTCGCCTTTTGATGATGATATTACCACTTCTATTCAGCAAACGACTCTACCGCATACTACGCAATCCAATAAAATACTGCGCAATGGATGTCTGTATATACAGCATAAACAATGTACTTACACTATCTGCGGACAAAGAGTACGATGAGACAAAAATCGCTCTTCGGGGCGATTTTTTTTGCGTATGTCAAAAAAAAGTAGTAAATTTGCACCCCGAAATAAAATACCTCTTTACCATGTTTATTATCGGCATTGCGGGCGGTACCGGCTCGGGGAAAACAACGGTAGTCAAAAAACTTATTGAACGATTGCCTAAAGGCGAAGTCGTAGTCATTCCACAAGACTCCTACTACAAAGACAGCAGTAATGTGCCTGTAGAGGAAAGACAAAACATCAATTTTGACCACCCAGACGCTTTCGACTGGCCTTTGCTCGCAAAGCATATCGAAATGCTCAAACAAGGACAAGCCGTTGAGCAACCTATCTATTCCTATCTTACCTGTACAAGACAAAAAGAAACGGTGCATATAGAGCCCAAAGAAGTTATTCTCGTAGAGGGTATCATGGCACTTAGTGAACCAAACATGCGCAAGCAGATGGACCTTAAGATATTCGTTGACGCTGACGCAGACGATAGGCTCACACGCGTTATGAAAAGGGATGTGCTTGAGCGTGGCAGAACAGCAGAGGCGGTCATCGAACGATACCAAAGAGTACTCAAACCTATGCACGAGCAGTTTATCGAGCCATGCAAACGATACGCAGACCTTATCGTGCCTCAAGGAGGACATAACAATGCGGCTATCAACATGCTCGCAAAGTTCGTCAAACAGCAACTCAACGATAAATAAGCACTTTGTTTCTATCACTCTTTCTCACATATCTCAAAATAGGTACCTTCACGCTCGGTGGAGGATATGCTATGTTGCCACTCATCAAACGAGAGATTGTGGATAATAAGCAATGGATAGACGAGGAGGAGTTTATGAATATGATTGCTCTGGCGCAAGCCGCACCGGGACTGATAGCCGTTAACTCGGCTATCTTCATCGGTTGGCGATGTGGCGGATGGAGAGGTGTTGTAGGAGCCGTTCTCGGAGCTGTACTGCCTTCATTCATCATCATTCTATCTATCGCAATGATTTTCAGCGAGTGGAAGGATTATCCTGCAGTTGAGGCTGTTTTCAAAGGAATACGCCCTGCCGTAGTAGCACTCATCGCCGCACCATTAGTGGGAATGGCAAAGAGAGAGAGTGCAAATAAGAAAGTATTCTTACTTATATCCCTTGTGTCAGCACTGCTGATTTGGTTAGTCCATGTTAATCCTGTTTGGATTATCCTCGCTACAATCATCCTAACCCTAATCGTACAATGGCTAAAATCTAAAATCTAAAATCTAAAATCCCCAATGCTCTATCTACAGTTATTCTTGAGTTTCTTCAAAATCGGGCTCTTTGGTTTCGGAGGCGGTTTGGCAATCCTCAGTCTTATACAGATTGAGGTGGAGACACATGCGTGGATGACTAATCAAGAGTTTGTGGATATAGTGGCTATCAGTCAAGTGACACCAGGACCTATTGGTATTAACTGCGCTACTTATGTCGGTTATACGGCAACAGGCACCATATGGGGCAGCATGCTCGCTACTTTTGCAGTCATACTGCCCAGCCTAATCATCATGCTCACTATCTGCCGTTTGTATCATTGGCTCAATACGCGTTTTCAGAATAATCCATATTGGACGCAAACGCTGCGTATGTTGCGTTTTGCCGTGATAGGACTTATTGCTGCGGCTGCGCTCTTACTCATGCGTCCCACTACATTTATAGACTCCATCAGTTGGGGAATTTTCGCTGCCGTAGCACTCTGTTCGTTGCTGCCGAAAACAAATCGTCTTACTGCGTTCGTCAGCCATCCTATCGTGCTTATCCTCGCAGCAGGAACGGCGGGGTATCTGATTTACGGATAATAGGATTACACTCGGTTAGTCTTGCTCATTGAGCCATGCAGCACATTCGTCTGCTAATAGACCAATCATCTTTAAGTAATACGAAGTCAGTTCGGCTTTGGACTTTTTCTTATGGTCAGCCATGTTGTGTTGCAGCGTAAGTAGGATACGCAGCATACAGCGTGTGAATTGCTCGTCATCGAAATAATTGATAAGTGCAATCACATGCTTGTACGGGCATAAGCGGTGTCCGCACTCCCATGCGTTATAAGTGGCATGTGAAACCCCGAGTGCCCACGCTACTTGTTCTTGCGTGGCTTGCTTGCGCTGACGCGCTTGCAAAAGAGATGTAGAAAAGCGGTATAAGAGGTCCATAGCGTGTTTATTTGGAAGAATAGACATGGTTGCCTCCTTTGAGATAGAAAGGCATAAAATCATCGGGTTCGCTCACGCTGATGGCAATGGGTTTGCCTTGCTTGAGGCGAATGAGGAATACTTTGTTTGAATCGGTAATGTATGCGCGGAAAGTGCCTAACTGGCTATTCCTGAACCAACCGATATTACCTAACATGCCACCGATACCAAAGAGGCGGATAGTGCCTCCCTGTATGCATGATTTATCCAGGCGTTCAATCGTTTCTATATTAGAATAAGGAATAAAACGCGTGCGCGCGAGAGTGTGAATGCCAATTCCCTCGTCCGTCACAATAATATATTGCGGATAGGTGAGGAAAGGTGCAAAGAGCGCACCTACAAGAATGAGGATTACAAGCACCCCTTCCCAAATAGGCATATGCTGATAAATCATCATGAAAAGTATATACACAATACTAGCGATGATGATAACAAATCCTGCGATGGTAAGGTAATTCATAGCCTTACTGCGTGAACATTCATAGATAGTTTTCATTGTTTTGAGAGTTTTGGTTGTTTTTACGGTGCAAAGGTACTGCTTTTTTTTATACTCTCTTATCAGTTTTGCTGATAATTATACAAAAAACCGCGATTTCATAAAAACCGCGGTTTAGATAATCAATGCTTAGAGAGTGACAATGCGATAAGTGAGATAGGCTGCGTAGCATAGCAAGAGTGTTGCGCCACCCCAACGCGTCAGTTTGCGCTTGCTATTCGTTTGGATAAACAACCAAACAAGTACGCTACCCAATGCTGCCATGCAGGCATCCACTGCCAAACCCTGATAAGCAGGTAAGGGCTTGATAACAGCACTCGTTCCTAAAATTAGGAATATATTGAATATATTGCTTCCAACCACATTACCCAAGGCGATGTCTGCGTTCTTCTTCATCGCTGCAATAACAGAGGTGGCCAACTCTGGTAATGAAGTGCCCAAAGCAACTATCGTCAAACCAATAATAGATTCTGAAACACCCAAACGAGTGGCGATATCCACGGCGCTCTTTACAATAAATTCTCCACCAATAATCAATCCCAATAAACCACCTACAATAGCTATGAGCGCTTTCCATGTGGGTCGTGGTTGTGCCACAATAGTCTCTTCTTGAGGATTGTCGGTGCTTTTGGCGTTCTTGAAAGTATTGTACAAGAAAAGAACGAATAGAGCGAGCATGACAATACCAGCAATACGGTTAATGCCATCTCCATTGATGAGCACACAAACGAGCACAACAATCGCTGCTAATATAGAATAGGGAATGTCAAAATGGCGAGAACGCTTTTGCGACGCGATAGGATAAACGACTGCCGATAGCCCCAGGATGATGAATATATTGATGATGTTAGACCCCAATACATTCGTTATGGCTAAATCGGTAGCATTATTGGCAACAGAGACCATATTGACCACAAACTCAGGCATGGAAGTACCAAAAGCTACCACTGTCAAACCAATGACCAAATCACTGATGCCAAAGCGTTTGGCAATAGAAGAAGCTCCTTCGACTAACCAGTCAGCACCTTTGATAAGTGCTACACAACCGATAATAATCAATATAATACCCATCCAAGGGGCAGTAGATAAAATATGCTCTATCATAACCTAATCTTTATTCTTGACTCTTGACTCTTGACGCTTGACTTTCAGCTCTACACATTAAAGAGGAAATGCATGATATCTCCGTCTTGAACAAGGTATTCCTTACCTTCTGTAGATAATTTACCAGCGGCGCGGCATTGCGACTCGCCGCCTAATGCCACAAAATCTTCGTATTTAATAACCTCTGCGCGGATAAATCCTTTCTCAAAATCCGAGTGAATGACTCCCGCACATTGTGGTGCCTTATAGCCTGCTTTGAAAGTCCAAGCACGCACCTCATCGCTACCCGCCGTAAGGAAAGTACGGAGTTCCAATAGCGCATATGCCGCTTTGATGAGACGGTTAACTCCCGACTCCTTCAGTCCAATTTCCTCAAGGAACATCTGACGCTCCTCGTAGGTCTCTAATTCAGCAATCTCACTCTCTATCTTCGCAGCCACTACAATCACTTGCGCGTTCTCGTTCTTCACAGCCTCGCGTACTTGCTCTACATACGCATTGCCACTTACTGCTGCCGTTTCGTCCACATTGCATACATACATCACAGGCTTATTGGTGAGCAAGAAAAAGTCCTTCGCGCATGCTTCTTCATCCTTATTGATTAACTCAACTGTGCGTGCGTTCAGTCCTTGTGAGAGTGCTTCTTTGTAGCGAAGAAGTACCTCCAATGCTAACTTGGCTTGCTTGTCTCCGCCCGCCTTGGCTGCTTTCTCGCATTTCTGAATACGCGCCTCAACAGTCTCTAAGTCTTTCAACTGCAACTCGGTGTCGATAATCTCTTTGTCGCGGAGCGGATTGACCGAACCATCCACATGGATTACATTAGGGTCGTCAAAGCAACGCAGTACATGTATAATGGCGTCCGTCTCACGGATGTTAGCGAGGAACTTATTACCAAGTCCATCACCCTTACTTGCACCCTTCACCAAACCTGCTATATCTACAATTTCTACCGTAGTAGGTATAATACCGCGCTCGGGATTACATAACTCACCTAACTTAATGAGGCGCTCATCGGGGACGGTGATGACACCCACATTCGGCTCAATAGTACAGAAAGGAAAATTGGCGGACTGAGCTTTCGCATTACTTAAGCAATTGAAGAGTGTAGATTTACCGACATTAGGCAATCCTACGATACCACATTGTAAAGACATTTTTAGTGTATTTGGTTTAAAATAATGTATTTCGTTTGTCCGCGTTGTGTAAAAATTAGCGGAATGAGTGCGCAAAGATACAAAAAAAACTTGAAATGTGCAAATATTCGCGTTTTTATGCGAAAAATGATAAATACATATTGCAAGAATGAAAAAAAAATACTATCTTTGCAGACTGAAAAATATGCGTTAAAGCAATTATTTACATTAAAAATATATGAAGTTATGAAAAAAGCACTCAACAAATTAACAGCGCCAAAGAGCGTTATGCCTGAGAAAATTATTCAGTTTGGTGAAGGAAACTTCCTTCGCGCTTTCGTGGATTGGATCGTATGGAACATGGACGCAAAGACCAATTTTAATGGTTCCGTAGTGGTGGTACAGCCAATTGAGAAAGGTATGGTGGAATGGCTCAATGGTCAGGATTGCTTGTATCATGTTAACTTGCAGGGCCGTCTCAAAGGTGAAGCAGTAAATACCTTGGAGCGTATTGATGTGATATCTCGTGCGCTCAACCCATATAGCCAAAATGCTGCATTCATGGCATTGGCAGAGCAGCCAGAAATCCGCTTTGTGATTTCTAATACTACTGAAGCTGGTATCACTTTCGATCCAGCTTGCAAATTTACAGACGCACCTGCTTCTTCTTACCCGGGTAAATTGGTTCAATTGCTTTATCGCCGTTATAAGACTTTCAATGGTGACCCAAAGAAAGGTCTTATCCTAATGCCTTGCGAGTTGATTTTCCTTAATGGCCACCACTTGAAGGCTTGTATCCGCCAGTATATTGAGTTGTGGAAGGAAGATCTCGGCGCTGATTATGAGGGATTCAAAGAGTGGTTTGAGAAATATAACTATGTATGCGCTACCCTCGTGGACCGTATCGTTCCAGGTTTCCCACGCAAGGATATCGCAGCCATCCAAGAGAAAGTGGGATATAACGATAACCTCGTTGTGCAAGCAGAGATTTTCCACCTCTGGGTAATCGAGAAACCAGAAAATATGTCTATCGAAGAGTTAGAGGCAGAGTTCCCAGCTAACCAAGCAGGACTCAATGTGCTCATCGCAGAGAGTGAGAAACCATACCACGAGCGCAAAGTGACATTGCTCAATGGTCCTCACACTGTCCTCAGTCCTGTTACATACCTCAGCGGTGTGAATATCGTTCGTGATGCTTGCAACCATGAAGTGCTCGGCAAATATATCAATAAGGTAATGTTCGAGGAATTGCTTGAGACACTGAACTTGCCAAAAGATGAACTCAAAGCATATGGCGAGAGCGTGTTAGAGCGCTTCAATAACCCTTATGTAGATCACGCTGTGACAAGTATCATGCTTAACTCGTTCCCTAAATTCGAGACACGCGACCTGCCAGGACTTAAGGTTTATCTTGAGCGTAAGGGCGAATTGCCTAAGGGCTTAGTACTCGGTTTGGCTGCTATCATCACATACTACAAAGGTGGAGTGCGCGAGGATGGAGCTCCTATCCAACCAAACGATGCACAAGAGATTATGGACTTACTCGCACAATTATGGGCTACCAATGACACCCATAAAGTGGCAGAAGGTGTGCTTGGCGCAACAGAGATTATCTGGAAAGAGAGCAAGCAAAACCTCAATGAAATTCCAGGACTCACCGCTATGGTAGAGGGATTCCTTAATGATATTCAGGCAAAAGGTATGCTTGAGACCGTAAAGAGTATTTTGTAATAATGACCCCAGAAGGCAACATTATATGACAACAATATTGAAAATCAATCCTGCAGATAATGTGGTTGTAGCAATACAGCCACAGAAAGCAGGAGGAATAATAGAAGTGGACGGCAAGCAGATAACACTCTTGGAAGATGTGCCTGCCGGACATAAAATAGCCATCACAGACCTGCAAGAAGGAGAAAATGTAATCAAATATGGTTTCCCTATCGGGCATGCCAAAGAGGCAAAGAAAGCAGGTAGTTGGATGAATGAGAATAACATCAAAACCAACTTGGAAGGACTGCTCTCTTATGAATATCATCCACAGGAAGTAGTGCTGAATATCCCAGACGAGAACCGTACTTTTATGGGCTATCGCCGTAAAGACGGACAAGTGGGTATTCGCAACGAGGTGTGGATTATTCCTACTGTAGGTTGCGTCAATGGTATTGTGCAGAAATGTGCAGAGCGACTACGCCAAGAGACGGGTTCGGATAAGATTTTCGCTTTCCCACATAACTATGGTTGCTCACAATTAGGTGACGACCATGAGAATACCAAGAAAATTCTCCGCGATATGGTTCATCACCCTAATGCTGGTGCAATCTTAGTGGTGGGATTGGGATGCGAGAATAACCAACCGGATGTGTTTGAGCAGTTCTGTGGTGATTATGACCATGACCGTGTTAAGTTTGTTGTTAGTCAGCATATACAAGGTGACGAAGTGGAGTACTGCATGCCTATTCTCCGCGAACTATACACCAAGATGCAGCACGATAAACGCGTGCCATGTCCGCTTAGCGAATTGCGTATAGGACTCAAATGTGGTGGTTCGGATGGCTTTAGTGGTATCACAGCCAACCCACTATTAGGTATGCTTAGTGATTATCTCGTGGCGCAAGGTGGAACAACCATCTTAACCGAGGTTCCTGAGATGTTCGGCGCAGAGACTATACTTATGGACCGCTGTGCTACACGCGAGTTATTTGACCAAACGGTAAGCCTTATCAATGATTTTAAGGATTATTTCTTGCGTCATGGCGAACCGGTGGGTGAAAACCCCAGCCCAGGTAATAAAGCGGGCGGTATTTCTACACTTGAGGATAAGGCGCTTGGCTGTACACAGAAATGCGGTAAGTCTTTGGTGCGCGGTGTACTCCCATATGGCGAAAGACTGCAAGTGAAAGGACTCAATCTGCTTTCTGCTCCAGGTAATGACCTTGTGGCATCTACTGCCCTCGCTGCGGCTGGATGTCATGTGGTGCTCTTTACAACAGGTAGAGGAACGCCATTCGGTACATTTGTACCAACCATGAAAATCTCCACTAATTCTGCACTCTATAAGAATAAACCACAATGGATAGACTTCAATGCAGGGGTAATAGCAGAAGGAGAACCAATGGAAGAAGTGGCAAAACGATTCGCAGACTATGTGATAGCTGTTGCAAACGGTGCAAAGACAAATAATGAGAAGAATGGTTACCGTGAAATAGCGATATTCAAAACAGGTGTCACGCTATAACCAAATAAAACGATGCGCAAGACGACTTTATGCCGCTTGCGCATCTATTTTCTTTCCTCATATCTGTCCTATGTGCGGCAGATATATAGAAGACTCGTCAAAAGAAGTATTGGCAAAGAATGATGAGCGTGTGTTCTGCACAGACTGCCTGCGTACACTACCTCGCACAGAGCATGCAGCCTTGCGCGCAAATAGTGTAGAAGAAGCATTTGATAAAATACCGCGTTTTGAGCGAGGAGCTGCATTCTTGTATTATGAGAAAAATCATCCAATAAGGCTCGTAATGCACCAAATGAAATATGCAGACCAACCCATGATTGCTTATTATTTGGCATACGAAGCAGCAAGAGAATTTATGTGTACGGATTTCTTCGATGAAATCGATGTAATCATACCCGTACCATTACATAAAAAACGCCTGCGGAGTAGAGGATATAATCAGTCCGAATATATAGCGCGAGCTATTGGAAAAATAACAGGAATACCTGTGGATACTACTCATGTAGAGCGTGTGAAAAACACACCCAAACAAGCGCTGCAAGATAAAGAGGGACGAAAAACTAATGTGGCAGACGCTTTTGCAGTAAATCATCCGGAACAAATGTATCATAAGCATATACTATTGGTGGATGATTTAATCACAACAGGAGAAACAATAAAGGCTTGTATCAAGGCAATGCGTCGCTTTCGTGGAGCACGATTTAGCGTATTTGCACTATGCAAACCAAGACAAACATAATGAATATGACAAAGAAATACGATTTCTTAATTATCGGTGGTGGCGTAGCTGGGTTAAGTTTTGCGCTCAAAGTGGCTCGGGCAGAAAAGTATAAAATAGCACTATGCTGCAAGACGACACTCGAGGAAGCGAATACCACCAAGGCGCAAGGTGGAATAGCTTCTGTGACTAATTTGGTAGTGGATGATTTTGAAAAACATATCCATGACACGATGGTTGCAGGAGACTGGTTGAGCGACCCAATGGCTGTTGAACAAGTAGTGCGCAATGCACCACGAGGCATAGAAGAGTTGGTTAATTGGGGAGTGAACTTCGATAAACAAGCAGATGGCTCTTTTGACCTTCACCGCGAAGGCGGTCATTCGGAATTCCGTATCTTGCATTATGCAGATAGCACAGGAGCAGAAATACAACGAGGACTGATACAAGCAGTGAGAAATAACCCATATATCGAAGTGCTCGAAAACCATTTTGCAGTCGAAGTTATTACACAACACCATTTAGGAGTGCATGTCACTCGCCGAACACCCGATATAAAATGCTACGGAGCGTATATACTCAATCCTGATACACAGAAAATAGATACATACCTCAGCCGTATCACCTTGATGGCTACAGGCGGTACCGGAGCTGTATATGCTACTACCACCAATCCTGAAATAGCTACAGGCGATGGTATAGCGATGGTTTATCGAGCAAAAGGTTTGGTCAAAGATATGGAGTTTGTACAGTTCCATCCTACCAGTCTGTATAATCCCAAAGAGACACATCCTGCTTATCTTATCACAGAAGCAATGCGCGGTTATGGAGGCATACTCCGCTTGCCTAATGGTGAGGAGTTTATGCAGAAATACGACCCTCGTTTGTCACTCGCACCGCGAGATATTGTAGCGCGCGCGATAGATAATGAGATGAAAATACATGCTATTGACCATGTGTGCCTTGATGTGACGCATAAGGATCCTGAAGAAACAAAACACCACTTCCCGAATATATACGCTAAGTGTCTGTCTATCGGTATAGATATAACGAAAGAGTACATTCCTGTTGCACCTTGCGCGCACTATATGTGCGGAGGAATAAAAGTGAACCTTGATGGACAATCAACGATTCAACGCCTTTATGCGGTAGGTGAATGTGCATGCACAGGATTGCATGGCGGTAACAGACTCGCATCGAACTCACTCATCGAGGCAGTTGTCTATGCCGATGCGGCTGCTAAACATAGCCTTAGCGTGATAGAAGAGTACGATTTCAACGAACAAATTCCTGAATGGAATGACGAAGGAACGCTCAGTAATGAGGAGCGAGTTCTCATTGACCAAGATATCAAGGAAGTAGGACAAGTGATGTCCACTTATGTAGGTATTGTGCGAAGTGACCTGCGTCTCAGACGAGCGTGGGAACGATTAGACCTTTTGTATGAGGAGACAGAAGACCTCTTCCGTCGTGTGAAAGCAACAAAAGATATATGCGAACTGCGCAATATGATTAATGTGGGTTACCTCATTACTCGTCAAGCCTTGGAACGCAAGGAGAGTAGAGGACTTCATTATTCCATCGACTATCCTAAGAAAGATGGCGAAACACCCAAGGAAGTATGGTAATAATCGTATGCCGGCATGAAAGCAATTAGTTTACATAGTGTCATACCTGTGCGTGTCGAACCTAAGGAAAGCGCAGAACAAAGTACTCAGATACTTTTTGGGGAAACATGCACCATAGTAGAACAAATTCCCCGATGGAATCGTGTTAAATTGGATTTGGATGGACAAGAAGGATGGGTGGATAGCAAGATGATTAGTCCAATGGCAAAAGAAGAATACACTTCCTATGTGGCGGATTATTCGAAAGCTGCTTATGTGCTCTATCCAATTGCTTATGCTGTGAGTGCTAATAATGGACAAACAATACCGCTCACAGCAGGTACGCGCTTGCCCAAATACAAAAATGGGCAATTTCAGATATTAGGCGTCAGTTTTCGTATTGACCCAAGCATGGTAATAGAGAAACCATTACAGATGAACGAGCAAAACTTTATTCAAACGGTTCGCTTCTTCCTTAATGTACCATATTTGTGGGGTGGAAAGAATGCACTCGGAATGGACTGCTCTGGTTTCACACAAACTATCTTAGGCTTATTCGGAAAGCATATTCTTCGTAATGCCAGCGAGCAGGCTACGCAGGGACGCAAAATAGCTTCGCTTACCAAAGCAAAAGCAGGCGACTTGGTGTTCTTCTCCCATTATGAAAAGGAAGAACAAGAAGACAAAATAACACATGTGGGTATTTTGTTGGATGCTCAAAGAGTGGTACACTGCTCAGGAAGAGTTAAGGTAGAAAAAATAGACAATACGGGAATATTCTCTGTAGAACAAGCCACCAAAGATTATCCCAATGGTCAATATACCCATCGTTTGTTGCAAATACGAAGATATTTGTAGAAGTTCAAAAGAAAAGACGCTACTCAATCACTTGATAGCGTCTTTTTCTTTGTCCTTAGTACCGCGGGCGGGACTTGAACCCGCACAGCCATCACTGGCCAAAGGATTTTAAGTCCTTCGTGTCTACCTATTCCACCACCACGGCGTAGGAAATCGGGTGCAAAGGTACTGCATTTTTTTGAAATATGCAAATAAAAATGATTTTTTTACCTATTTTTTTGTATATAGCAGCGAAAAATGTAGATATAAGCCTATAAAAAATAAGAAATACACAAAATATGACGATTTTTCCACATGCGTGTGCGTGAAAAGTTGTATCTTTGCCCCCGAATTTAATATAATAACAAACTAATCTCATATCCATGAAAAAAATCTACACTCTCTTGACCAGTTTTGTTACTACTTTTTGCTGTGTACATCAGTACATAGTGCTCTTTGTTTTTCTCTTTACCTTTGGCATAAGTAATGCTTGGGGACAGGAGACGGTGCTATTTAGTACTGACTTTAGCAATAGTGAATGGAGTGGTATATCAACGATATGTAGTGGTAAGAATGCAACTGATGAGACATACAATGGAATAACTTTTCATTCTTCGAATTCGACAGCAAAGCCATTTGTAATAGATCAGTCAGCAGGAACTATGACATGGTGTGATAATAATATGGATAGCAAATATTGGATAGCTATACCTATAACAGGAGTGAATGGTAGTATTACTATAACAGTAGGAGACGGAAGTGTCAAAACAGCATTTAAATATGTAATAAAAAAAGAAACATCCATTTCTGGTTCTGGCGGAAGTGGAAGTAATAGTGGCATAGTTGCTGCATCACCATGTGTGTTTACAAAAACAGGGTTGGATGGTGATAATTATGTGGTGTATTTGGGACGTCATGGTTCTGGCTATAAAACTATAAAAACGATAAAAATAACTACTCCTACCTCTACTGGCGGAGAAGGTGGCGGTGAAGGAGCTTGTACAGATCCGATAATAAAAACTCAACCAGAAAACAAGTCTGTTTCCACTGGTCAGACCGCTTTACTTGCTTGTGCTGCTGATAAGGGTGTGTACCAATGGTATAATGCAACTGATAATACAGCCGCAGGAACGGGTTCTGCAGATACCCAAGTAACAGTTGGAACTGGCTATAATGCGGGCGGATGGACTACTCCTGCTTTTAATGTAGTAGGAATATATAGTTATTATTGCGTAATAACAGATGGCGAATGTTCGGTAAAAACCAATACCGTAACCATTACTGTTAATGATGCAACTACACCTCCGCCAACTCCAGAACCAGGAGCAGAGGGCTGTGTGAAATGGGAGGGGGACCCCTCTTCGTTGTCTGATGGCAAGATGACCGTAAGCGGAAATCTCATGTTGTCTTCAGATGGTGTGTCAATAGCAAATGAGGCAGTATGGAACGGAAGTGGAAATATCACAATATTTAAAATAGGAAGCAGTGAGAAGTATGTACAAGGAAAATTTGTTGATAATAGTTTGATAAACACTGTTACTATCGGTGCTGCAACAAATCAAAGCGGAGCGCAGAATTATGCTGTTGCTTTTTGTAGAGATGAGAATTTTACTTCAAATGTAATAGTGCATACTTATCAAGCTCCGTCAGCAAACGCCGCTAAAGATGAAACAAAATTGTTGCATGAGTTTACAGCGCCTATAGGAGCAAGATATTTCAGAATATATCGCAGGTTTACATACGGAGGTGTTGCCTATGGAGACGGACAGACTATTCGAGTGTATAGTATAGAGGCATGTCCAAAAGAATGTACTCCACCAACAGCACCAACAGCATTAACGACTACATCAGTAAAGAAAAAAAGCGCAACGCTCACCATTACAGATGACGAGACACCAGTAAGTTATGATGTTTATTACTCAACTGATAGCGACGCGCCTGGTCCAACTACTGCTGCCACAGCAACCACTATTGAAAAAGTATTCAAGTTGACAGGTTTAACTCCAGAAACTACTTACTATGCGTGGGTGCGCGCTGTGTGCGACGAATCCAATAAGAGCGAATGGGTTGCGCTGACAGGTGGGTCTTTCACTACGGGAGCGATTTACACGGGTGCAACATACCAATATATACTTGGTTCTTGTTATGTAGTAGATGGTGAATGGACGCAAGGCTCTGATGGTAAAGTGGATGCTTGGCTATATAATCCAGAAGATGGAAACCTCATGGCAACAGATGATATACTCTTTGATGCATCCACTGGAGGAATATATTTCAATTCAAAAGATTTAACATTATTGGATGACCCTAATCAATGGGGAGCTTCTTCTAGTTCCAATAAGGCAATTACAGCACTCAAAGTAAATAGTAATAGTACAATTACATTCAATTTGGGAACACTGCAAGCCACTAAGATTACATTCTATGTATTCCCCTATAGCAATGATAACTATACTATTGATATGACGCTCAATGGTGTTACTACACAATATAATACAGGCACATCAAAACAGCACAAATGGCATAAATATGATTTCGAAGATGATACATACACAGGTCAATTTAGTATCACCAGTCATAACAAAGAAACTCGTGTTGTTGTAATAGTTCATATACCACAAGTGACGATTACCTATAATGCAAATGGTGGTTCGGGAAATATGGATGCAGATACTGCACCATGCGGAGTGAAAGTAAACTTATCGCTTAATAAGTTCCATAAACCAGGTATGCAGTTTGGCGGTTGGACACTTAATGCGGATGGGACAGGCGAAGTGATTGCAGATGGCGCTCAATTCACTACCACGAAGGATGTTACCCTTTATGCTAAATGGATTACACCTTGTGAGGCGCAGCCGACTATCAAGGTGTACAATCCAAATATAACCATCTGGGATGGCAAAGCAGTAGATCTTACGCTCGCAAGTGCTACTTTCAATTTTGATACTACAGGCATCAAATATACATATTCTATTACACCAGCAGCGATTAGTGGATGTAAATATCAGTTCTTTGACGATCAATTCCACATTATAGGTGTACCAACTATAGGTAATACAACGGAGCAGAAAGTAAAACTCACTCTCACTCTAACCAACGACTGCCCTACACCGCAAACGGTGCAAGTAGAGCAAAATATAACTATATTGCCTAAAGACCAAATGGCAAGAATAGCACTTATCTTAACAGGTACTCAAGGGGGTGGATTTAATGAATATACTGAAGCTAACGCTACAGCATGTGCAGGTTTGATTGATTATTTGGATGATTTCTATTCCATCACATGTGTCAATGGTTATGCTACTAAGAATGAAGCAGAAATAGCAAATTATTATAAAGATTATGATTTGCTTATCGTGACGGACTTCTTAAATACTGGATTGGGATACACCAATGCTATAGGTACACTCATTGATAAAAAACCAATTCTTAGTTTCGAGGCATATGTGGCAGGTGAGAATGGTTCCAACTGGCATATCGGTTCCAATCCTGTAGACCCATCGCCTAAGGTGCAAAAGATGAAGATTCTTTGCGCAGGACATGCTATCTTTGGAAATGATACCTTTGAGGGAGATTCAATCACAGTGATACAACCAGATACTACAGTACAAGTGCTTGGTTCGTTGAGTAGCGAAGGTGATGCTAAGGGTCTCCAAGGATTTACTATCAATGAGGCTCCTGACTTCTTATTCTTGGCAACAATTAGAGATACGAAGAATAACAGAGATCTCATTGTTTGCTGTGAGCGCCAAGTAGTGTTTACAGGTCGTTTGATGATTTATGGTATTAACTTTTATGAAATGGATAATCTTTCTCCCGCCGGAAAAATCATCATGCGCCAAATGATTGATTATCTCTTGCTCACTGATGAGACCGCTTTAGCAGACTGTGCGCTTGTATTTGATAATGGTGGAAAAGATAAACCTGCAGGAAGTGGTGACCATCTATGGTCCAATCCTAAAAACTGGTCTCCGGGACGAAACATCGTTCCTACTCCATACCACCCAACACGAATTATCGCCGAATGTCATGTGGATACAGAAGATGCACACGCAGGTAGTGTGAAAATCAATAGAGGTAAAACGGCATTAGGAGATAAGTTAGAGGGTAAAATAATTATCAGACCCAATGCAGGACTTACTGTTGCTGGATTTGTGTATCGTGTGAATAATATACGCTATGCGGTGCCATTGCAAACAGTAGAAGAGGATATTCTTATCCAAGCTAATGCAACTCATAATGGAGCATTGGTGTATGGTAATAAAGACTCGGATGTACATGCTACAGTCGAATATTATAGCAAAGGCGAAGGCTCAAGCACCGAGAACCCAGTGTGGCAGTATATAGGTACACCGCTACAGGCAGACAAAACGGCTATCTCTATGTATTACAAAGCATGGATGTGTAGATGGACTAATGCTTCTGATGGTAGTCTTGGAGGTTTGTGGCAATGGGTGGAGAACGAAGATGTATTAGAACCATTCGAGGGCTATTGTATCACTCAAGAAGCACCTAAAACATACACGCTTGCAGGCAAACTTAATCAGCCTGTTACACAACGTATTATCCTCGACAATCGCGACCCAGATGGCTATGCCTTCGCTGCCAATAGTTGGACGGCACCTATCAAAATTCAGGAAATGGCAGACGAAGACTTCTCCAATGCAGAGAAATCAATATACATCTATTATACCGGTTCGTATAAGGAATGGCAAGAGGGACAGCCAGATATAAACGATAGTATCGTTACCAAGCGTGGACAATATGGCGTCGTGCCAATCCACTCTGCACCATATGTGGCGGGAGCCGACTCAGTTATCCCTGCAATGCAAGGATTCTTCATTAAAACAACGGCTAATGCTGCTTATGTGGACCTTGTTTATAATAGAGTTGTCTATGATTCTAAATACTTCAAGACTTCTACTGAACCGATGCGTGTCGCTGCGCGTGACTCCAAACCAGAAGTGCTTAAGATGGAACTCAAAGGACCACGGAGTGGTGATAAACTCTATATGCTCATGCGCTCTGATTTCAACGAGCAGTTTATAGATGGATGGGATGGACGCAAGATCGAGGGCGATCCAAATGTACCCATGCTCGCAGTTATTAAGGAATGTGGCAATATGGCAGTCGCAGCAGTAGAACAGGCAAATAATCATCACCTCACCTTCCGAGCAGGAAAAGACTCAACTTATACTTTCTCATTCGAGTACGATAGTGAACAACCATTATACCTATATGACCAACTCGCACAGAAATCAACGGAGATAAAGACGGGTAATACATACACCTTCGCAGCTACTAACAATACACCACTACAACGCTTTTTGATTAGTGACACACCATACGAGGTGCCGACCTCTATTACGCTCGTTGAAACCGACAATAGTCTGCATTTCGAGAACTATGGAAATCAACTCGTGAATGTGCGTATAGTGGATATGCAAGGAAGAGTGGTTTATACACTAAAAACTACCGATGAAATCGTAGATATTCAACCCTCTCTGCCACTTGGAGTCTATTTGGCGCACATCACAATGGGCAATGACTCAAAAGTAGTACGACTTATTGGAAAGGAGACTAAGTGATGAAACAGTTTAGAGTCCAATTATTGATTGCTTTTGTCGTCTTCCTTTGTGGGTCGGCTTTGATAGGAGCAATATACATCTTATCAACCAAGGAAGTTTCGATAATCAAACCGGGACAAGTAGTTTCGGTGTCGCACCCATCTCCTGTGGCAAAACCATCCTTGTCTAATCGGACGATACTCCGTGCTAATCCGATCCACCATAGGCATGTGTCTTACGCAGCGCACACCTCTGCTCACGCACCAACGATACCTATGCAGTCTGTTCAAGGAAAAGGATTATACACGACAAGTAGCGCACAAGTGACGACAGTAGGCGGCGGAGGTAATGCCTCTATGTTGTACACGGTTAGTCATTCGCACTCTCGCCAAACGCTTAATCAGCAAGTAGCAATGCCAACAACGAACTTTCTTGCGCTGGCTTCTACACGCTCCGTGGCTGCGCCTGGAGAATCCAATGCTCCGCAAATGGCAAGCCTCGCCTCTGCACCGCGCAGAGCATCAGGACCTCCTGTTATAGATGGTCCGCTCGATAGAGAAAATCAACTCATAGAGAAATTACCAATAGGCAAACCATGGGTAATGTTGCTTATGATAGTTGCTTATGCGTGTGTATTAGCGCGAAAAAAGCACCTCAAGTGCAATGAAAGGTAAAAAAACACAACAAAAGTTGTGTATGTGAAAAAAAAATCGTAACTTTGCAGCCCGTTTATGCATGTGTATGTATAAGCGGGCTGTATTAGTATGACCAATAAACGAAAAATAATCAACGATCCGGTCTTTGGGTTTCTGTCCATTCCCAATGAGTTAATATACGATGTGCTCCAGCACCCTTATGTGCAGCGATTAGGGCGCATTCGCCAATTAGGACTCTCGTGCCTTGTTTATCCGGGTGCGATGCATAGCCGTTTTAGTCACTCAATAGGCGCAATGCACCTTATGCAAGAGGCTATTCATTCGCTCCGTACCAAGGGTGTAGAAATCACAGATAGCGAAGCCACTTCTGCTATGATAGCTATCTTGCTGCACGATATTGGCCATGGGCCATTCTCGCATGTGCTTGAGCATACCATTGTGGATGGCGTTACGCACGAAGATATTTCGCTCATTATGATGGAGCGTATCAATCAGGACTTGCGTCAGGAAGGTGAAGCGGGACCATTAGACGAGGCAATCGCTATTTTTAAGAATGAGTATCCAAAGCACTTCTTGCATCAGCTCATCTCAAGTCAGTTGGATGTAGATAGAATGGATTATCTCTGCCGTGATTCGTTCTTCACGGGTGTGCAAGAGGGGCGAGTGGCAAGTGAACGCCTTATCAAGATGCTTGATGTGCGCGATGATAAATTGGTGGTGCAGCAGAAAGGCATATATTCTGTAGAGAAATTCTTAGTAGCACGCCGATTGATGTACTGGCAAGTTTATCTGCATAAGACATCTGTGGCTGCGGAGCAGCACCTTATTAAAATTCTCTCACGCGCTAAACAATTAGCCAAGCAGGGCAAAGAACTCTTCTGTTCGCCATCGTTGCGTTTCTTTTTGTATCAGACAGTTACAATGGAAATGTTTAGCCCCACTTCGGTTGCGCTTGACCAATATGCACTCTTGGATGACACAGATGTGCTGTCTGCTATCAAGGCTTGGATAAGTAATGAGGATAAAGTACTTAGCACACTTAGTTCCACTTTCGTCAATAGGCAACTTTTCCGTGGCGAGTTGTTGGAGCAGCCGCTTACCGATGTGCAGAAGGATGCACTTAGTAAGAAGTATGCCCAAGCCTTAGGCATCACATACGAAGAAGCGCAATACTGCTGGGTGGAGCATGTCTCTACCAGTAATACATACAGCGAAAAAGCTGATTCAATAGACATATTATACGGCGATGATACAGTGCGCGATATAGCACAAGCAAGTGAGATACTTGACCTCAATGCGCTCACGCGCAAGCCGCAAAAGATTTATTTATTTAGTTATCGACTATAATGGAATTTAGTGCACAGCAAATAGCCCTCTTATTGGGCGGAAAGTTATATGGAAACACATCCGTTAAGGTGTCGGATGTGGCTCCTATTGAGCAATCACAGTCACATCAGTTGTCTTTCGTTACGGAGGAAAAGTACTTGCCTTATATCGCTACATCTCAAGCGGGAGTAATATTAGTGACCCAATCCCTTTTAAACGACTCAATCATTGCCGCTGTGCAAAATACATCTACAGCCCTCATTGCTGTAGAGAATGCACGCGGAGCAATGGCGCAGTTATTGCAGTTAGTGGCCAAGACCATCAATCCTACTCGCCAAGGAATAGAACAACCCTCTTTCGTTAGCGAAGGAGTGCAGGTGCCCGAAGATGCGTATATTGGCGCCTTTGCGTACATTGGTAAAAATGTACGATTAGGTAAAGGAGTGCAAATCTATCCGCAGGTTTATATCGGTGACAATGTGGTGATAGGTGATAATACCATCCTGTATGCAGGCAGTAAGGTGTATTATAACTGCCAAGTGGGGGCTAATTGTATCATCCATAGTGGCGTGGTGATTGGCGCAGATGGTTTTGGATTTGAACCAGACTCCAAAGGACTTAATCAAAAAATACCACAGATTGGCAATGTAGTCATTGAGGATGATGTGGAAATAGGAGCCAATACTACTATCGACCGCGCTATGATGGGCACAACTATTGTGCGCACCAATGCTAAATTAGATAACCTCGTTCAAGTGGCGCATAATGTAGAAGTGGGGCAATCGACCTTTATGTGCGCACAGGTTGGAGTTGCAGGTAGTACTAAGATAGGTCACCACTGCATACTGGCAGGACAAGTTGGCGTAGCAGGACATATAGAGATAGCAGACCAATGTGTCTTTGGCGCACAGACAGGTGTGGCAGGTAGCGTGAAGAAGCCAGGTATTTACCAAGGTTCGCCCGCTATAGACGCATCGGTATGGAGAAGAGCAATAGTAGGCTTTAAGCAATTACCAGATATTCTTAAACGAATAAACCAATTAGAGAAAAAATGAGCAAGCAACATACATTAAAAGAACCTTTTACACTCAGTTCGGTGGGACTGCATACAGGTTTGCAGGTTACTGCCACTTTCTTACCCGCACCGGAGAACACAGGTGTCTGTTTGCGCCGTGTGGACTTGCCTAAGCAACCATGCTACCAAGCCTTAGCCGATTATGTGTCGGCGACGGAACGCGGTACAGTACTTGAGCGAGGCGCATGGAAAATCAGCACCGTAGAGCATGCACTCAGTGCCCTCTATGCCATGGGAGTGGATAACTGTATTATCGAACTTAATGCACCAGAGATGCCTATCTTGGATGGCAGCGCACGCTTTTATGTGAGAGAAATACAACGCGTGGGACTGCAAGAACAAGAAGCAGAGCAGAAAATCTTTGTCGTTACCGAACCTATTGAGTATGTGTCGGAGCATGGGCATAGAATGATTATCGAACCATGTGACCATTATGAAGTCAATGTTACAATCTCTTTCCCATCTATATTGTTAAGAGAGCAGCATGCGTCGCTCACGAATCTGGAGGATTATCCAAGAGAGATATCTGCTGCACGCACTTTCTGCTTCGTGAGAGAGATAGAACCATTACTCAAAGTGGGTCTCATCAAGGGAGGAGATCTCAAGAACGCACTTGTTATTTACGAGACAGAAATGTCACAAGAGGGAATGGATCTTTTCTGTGATAAATTAGGGCAGCCACATATCAATGCTTCTAAATTAGGATACCTCTCCCCGCTGAATTATCAGAATGAACCTGCGCGGCATAAACTGCTTGATGTGATTGGCGACCTGTCGCTGTTGGGTATGCGCATTCAGGGGAAGATAACAGCGTTTAAACCAGGACACACTTTCAATACACAATGTGTGCGCCGACTGAGAAATAGAGTTTTACACGAATAATTCATAACCATCAAATATAAATCCAAATGGCAAATACTATTAGCCCTTTAGCTTTTATTCATCCTAATGCCAAGATTGGCGAGAATGTAACTATCGGTCCATTCGTATGCATCGAGAGTGATGTTATCATCGGAGATAATTGTGTGATAGATGCAAGTGCAACCATATGCCAATATACGCAAATAGGGAAGAACTGTCATGTTTTTCCTTCTGCTGTTATTGGAGCCATACCTCAAGACCTGAAGTTCCGAGGAGAAGAGACTTGGACTATCATAGGCGATAATAATGTCCTTCGTGAGTTTGTAACCGTCCATCGCGGAACAGCCAGCAAAGGCAAAACGGTCATAGGCAATAATAATCTTATTATGGCATACTGCCATGTAGCCCATGATTGCGTCCTCAATAATAATATTATTATGTCCAATGCAACGCAGTTGGCTGGCGAAGTAGTGGTGGATGATTTCGCTATCATAGGTGGTGGTACATTAGTGCACCAATTTACGCATATCGGTTCACATGTGATGATTCAAGGAGGCTCCAAAATCAATAAAGATGTGCCTCCATATGCTATTGCAGCGCGCGAACCCATCGCGTTCTGTGGTATTAACTCTGTCGGACTCAACCGCCGCGGATACACGCCAGAGCAGATACATACTATCCAAGAGACCTATCGCCTTATATATAATAATGGTATGAATACCACGCAGGCCATCGCATATATCGAAGCTAACATGCCTGCCTCCACGGAGCGCGATACAATCCTTTCTTTCATCAAATCCTCACCACGAGGAATCATCAAAGGCTAATAAAACAATAGAACATATATGGAAAATGAGAAAATGGTCAATGACCCAAGTGTAAACGAAACTCGAAGTCTCAACTTTATTGAGCAGATAGTAGAGAAAGACCTCTTAGAAGGTAAGAATGACGGACGCATACAAACGCGCTTCCCGCCTGAACCAAACGGCTATCTGCATATCGGACATGTCAAGGCTATATGTATGGATTTCGGTATCGCTGAACGATATAACGGGGTGTGCAACCTTCGATTTGATGATACCAACCCTGCCAAAGAGGATACTGAATATGTGGACTCTATCGAACGAGACATCGCTTGGCTTGGATTTAAATGGGGACAGATATACTACGCATCTGATTATTTCCGGCAGTTATACGACCTCGCTATCCGCTTTATCAAAGAAGGAAAAGCCTATGTGGACGAGCAGACAGCAGAGCAGATAGCAGAGCAGAAAGGTACGCCTACCGAACCCGGTGTTAACTCCCCATACCGCGATAGACCTGTTGAGGAGAACCTTCAGCTCTTTGAGGCTATGCAGCGAGGAGAGATTGAAGAAGGCAAAATGGTATTGCGTGCGAAAATCGACATGGCAAATCCAAATATGCACTTCCGTGACCCTATTATCTATCGTATCATCACTTCCCATCCACACCACCGCACAGGTCGTCAGTGGAATGTGTACCCAATGTACGATTTTGCACACGGACAGTCCGATTATTTCGAGGGCGTGACCCATTCTATCTGTACATTGGAGTTCACTGTGCATAGACCATTGTATGACTATTTCATCGACCAATTCGCTGGACCTAACTTCGCAGGATTATCTCCATGGGGACCTGATTATCGTCCTAATCAGTATGAGTTCAATCGACTCAATATCACCTATACCGTCATGTCCAAGCGTAAGATGCTTCAGCTTGTGAAGGAAGGACTGGTAGCAGGTTGGGACGATCCTCGTATGCCTACTGTCTGTGGTCTCCGCCGCCGCGGTTATACACCACAAGCCATCCGTAGCTTCATGGATAAGATTGGATATACCAAAGTGGAAGGAATGATTGACCAAAGCCTTCTTGAGCATACTATCCGCGAGGATCTTAAAGAAACAGCACCACGCGTATGTGCTATCTTCGATCCTGTCAAGTTAGTCATCACCAACTATGATGGAGAAGGCGAGACCATCATCGCAGAGAATATAGACGGACATGCAGAACTCGGCACCAGAGAGATGATTTTTGGTAAAGAACTATATATCGAGCGCGGGGACTTCCTCGAGCAAGCCGATAATAAATTCTATCGCCTCAGTCCTGGTGGACGCGAAGTGCGACTCAAGAGCAGTTATATCATCCAAGCCACAGGTTGCGAAAAGGACGAGAATGGTAATATAACCACTGTGTATGCTACCTACGACCCGGATTCTAAGTCAGGCACAGAAGGAGGAAATCGCAAGACGAAAGCTACCATCAACTGGGTGGAGTGCAACTCTTGTCTTGATGCCGAAGTGCGCCTTTATGACCGACTCTTCGCATGCGAGAACCCATCGGCTGAAGAAGGAGACTTCCGTGAACTGCTCAATCCAAATAGCTTAGAGGTAAAAAACATCAAGGTGGAAGGTTCATTGCGTAGCGAATGTAAGGACTATCCTGCTAATAGCGAAGAAGTGCTCAATATGAACCACTACCAATTGCTCAAGCAAGGTTATTTCGTAGTGGACCCAGATACCACTTCTAACCATCTTGTGCTCAACCGCACCTGCTCACTCAAGGATAACTACCTTAAGTAATGAGTATTGAGTATTCATTAAATTCTCATGCGCACACGCATATATAATAATAAGGAGCAGATATTCTGCGAGTGGCGTAAACGCTGGGTGCGCCTCACTCCTGAAGAATGGGTACGCCAGCAGTTGCTTCACCACATGGTGGAGCAACTTGGCTATCCCTCTTCGCTTATCGGAGTAGAGGTGGCAATAACAGTGGGAGAGGTGAAAAAGAGATGTGACGCAGTGGTTTATAACCAAGACTTACAACCTCTTATGCTCATTGAGTGCAAAGCCGAGACAGTGCCCATCACGCAAAAAACACTGGACCAAGCACTGACCTACAATAGAAAACTGAATGTTCCATACCTCATTCTCTATAATGGACCCCAAACGGTATTCGTTCATGTGCCATCTCAATCCGCCTCTTCTGCAATCCCTCACTATTCATCACTGACCACTGCTACATTGACAGACAATATCGAATATCCGTGTAGGTGGTCAGTTGACAATGAACGCGACCAACCTTACTAAGGCAAAATAATATTCCCACCGCCACCCATCATGAGTGGCGGTGTTTTTTTTGATGTCGCTATCGTCCCGTATGTCTCTCGTATCTGTCCCGTATGTCTCATTCCGCTTAGCATTCTCCACCGTTCGCATCTCGTTCGCATCCTGAACGTCACAATAGGGTGCATGGCGAGTGCATGGCGCATCACTTCAATCCCACCACCACATCGCGACCACATCGTGACCACACCGCGACCACACAATACTCTGACTAAACCTTACTTATCTATTTCGGCTATTTCGGCTAGATGGGCTAATTGGGCTAGCTTGTCTAAAAATCTAGAACTCTAGATATCTATCCCCAGCAATAGATTGCTGTTTTTGAAGTGAATGCAATGAACGCCTTTTTGATTAACTAATAAAAAAATGTTTTCTTTATTTTTATCTTATTTTTAATATTTTTGTTTCAATACTAAATTATGGGGCCGTCGTTTTTTGATTGCTTCATTATAAAAATCATGCATACGCTTGCGTATATCAAAAAAAAACACTACCTTTGCATGCAGAATAGAGCAATAGGCGAAAAAGTATATGCTAAACGAACAGATCATCCAACTCAATGAGGCAATCGACACACCTACTTTTTATGGCGTGAACAACCAAAATATGCAGTGCTTGAAAAACCAGCACCCAGAGGTGCGTGTGGTGGCGCGTGGGTACCAGCTCAAACTGACGGGTACCGACAAGGCTATCGCCCATTTCGAGCGCTCACTGCGCCTATGCGAGGAGTTCTGTATTCGGAATAATCGCCTTGCAGAACAAGATATTCTCATGCTTCTACATGGCGAGCAGCCGCATGAGCACGCCACGGATAATCTCATCGTACATGGCGTGAATGGCAAGTCTATCTATGCGCGTTCTGCTAATCAACGCCTGCTGGTCGAAGCCTATGCGGAGAACGACCTACTCTTCGCTGTCGGGCCAGCTGGTAGCGGTAAGACATACACGGCTATCGCACTCGCGGTGCGAGCGCTCAAAAACCGTGAGGTGAGACGAATAATACTCTCCCGACCTGCTGTGGAAGCAGGAGAAAAACTTGGTTTTCTGCCCGGAGATATGAAGGAAAAAGTGGACCCTTATCTCCAACCTCTCTATGATGCCTTGCAAGATATGTTGCCCGATACCAAACTGAGCGAGTTTATGGAACGAGGCATCATCCAAATAGCACCGCTCGCTTTCATGCGCGGACGCACGCTATCCGACGCAATAGTTATTCTTGACGAAGCGCAGAATACCACTATCGCGCAACTCAAAATGTTCCTCACGCGTCTGGGAATGGGCAGCAAGATGATTGTCACAGGTGACCTCACGCAGATTGACCTTCCACTCTCGCAACGCTCTGGATTACGCGATGCGATGGAGCGATTCAAAGAGGTCAAAGGAATAGCTATCGTTGAATTTAATCAGAAAGATATCGTTCGCCATCCGCTGGTGAGCAAGATAGTCACCGCCTATAATAAAGAATAATCACAGTGACATCAGATAATCCCATGCTTCAGAAACTTGCTCTTGGGTAATTACCTGATTGATAATAGGTTCGCCTATCTTATGAAGTAGCGTGCAGTTAATCTCATCTGCGCGCTCATTCTTTTTGTCTTGCAGCATAAATGCAATCAATCGTTCCCTGTCTTTACAATTACATTGTGGACGGCCATAATAATGAAGCATCAATTGCGTCAGTTGCTGCAGTGGTTCTTTTGGACAACCCAGTAGCGTGACGCTCAGATACAATTCTGCTATCATGCCATACACCACAGCATAGCCATGTGCTATTTGTCCTTCACTCAATGCCTCTAAGGCGTGACCGAAAGTGTGCCCGAAATTGAGTGCTTTGCGTATCCCTTCTTCATGAGGGTCGGCTTCAACTATCGCTTCTTTAATAGCTAAACTGCAACTTATTAGGGGCGCAAGCGATGGCGTCTCGAATGTGTCTAAGTCGTAAGCCAATAGTCTATTCCACTCGGTTTCATCGGATAAAATAGCGTTCTTTAGCATTTCGCCAAAACCGCTAAGCAACTGCTCTATAGGCAATGAAGTGAGCCAGTCGGGGTAAAGGAGTGTGCGTCGCGGCATGTGGAATGTGCCGAGGATATTCTTCATGCCGTTGTAGTTAATACCCGTCTTACCTCCTGTTGCCGCGTCCACCATAGAAAGTAGAGTGGTGGGAATATGAATACAGTCAATGCCGCGTTTATATGTAGCTGCTGCCATGCCGCCCAAATCGGTAATGCTCCCGCCTCCCACGCATATCAGCACACCGCGCCGAGTAATATGATGCGCGAGCAAGAAATCCCATACTTGTTTCAGTCCTTCTATGGATTTGATGTCTTCTCCTCCATGAACGATGAGAGTTGGGATATCCAGTGATACCATCTGCTGCCATCTATGCGCCACTTGCTCGTCCACCAATGCGCATACTTGTGTCTGCTCATACTGGCAAACACTCTCTAACACGGTTTTATGTAAATCTTCTACAATCACGGCTTTATGTAAATCTTCTTCAATCGCGACCACAAAAGTACTGCTTTTTTTTGGAATACGCAAGAGTTTTGCTGTTTTTCAATAAAAACTTGCATATATGCAAAAAAAGTTGTACCTTTGCACCGCAAACCTACGCTGAGGGATGTCTGCACATCATTGGCGGGGTAGCAGACATATTTTTAAGGCGTTTATTAGCGCTCTGTTCTGACGAACTGAAACTTCGCAACTTTCAATCCTGAAAAGAACAGTGCAACGGTAGATGCCCTACGGGATATAGATTATCCATCTTGTGTTTTAATAGCACACAATTTGCGTGTCCATATAAGGGGATGCGTGAGATGCTGAGTAAAAATACAAGATTGTGTTTATATTCGGCGTGGGCTTCGCGTTGTCGTTTTATCAGGATAGGCAATGCGAAGGCCTCAGTTCGTGGAACGGCAATAGTCGGACTCCACGCTTTTTTTTACTCAAAATATAGATGCACAATTAAATAACTAAGATATGATAAATAAGAAAATATATTATGTTCGTTTACATTGGAAACCTTTAGTTTTGCATACAATATTAGACATACTCTCATGGGTCATCGTAATGATTACAATTATTGGCTCTTTGTTTGCATTTTTACCAATTGAAACTAGCGAGTGGTTGAAGGAATGGATTCAAATTCTGCTTGTGCTTGTCTGGCCAGTTATATTGGCTCTATTATTGATGATTATCATTGCTTTAGTTGTTAATTGGCCTCGAACACAAACAAGTTATAAAGATAAAAGTACTGATATTAAGGTGATTATAGAGTGTTGTGATATTTTCAAACAAAAAGGCACGAAGGTAATTCATGTTGTGGATACCTTTGATATGGAACTACATAGAATTATAACTCCTCATTCATTACATGGAGCATTTTTACGACTTTGCAAGACATTAGGAGTCAATGTGGAAGAAGAAATTGATAAAGCTTTAAGTAATCTGCAGGCTTTAGGAGAAGAGCAAATGTTACCAGGACGAAGAAATAGGTATAAATTAGGTTCGTTGTGCCCTATCCAAGTAGATAACGAGCCTTATTGCTGTGTGGCATTTACACATTTGTTGCCCAATGGTAATATTGAGATTACCAAGGATGAATATGTAGAGTGCCTAAAAACAATGTGGCGTAATTTGTCAGCCCCGCGTATTAGAAATGAAGAAATAAATGTGGCAGTTATGGGCAATAAGTTTGTTGATTTACCAGCTGAATTTTCTACTGAACAAAAAATTGACTTAATGATACAAACATTTTTTATTGTAGCAAGAGAAAAACGCATATGTCGTACATTAAGAATTTGCATTCATCCGAGCAATGTTGCAGATGTTAATTTTGATAATTATGCTACTATTATAGAACATTTGTCTAAGCGTCCTGTTATATAATTACCAATTACAATGTATAAATATTTTGCGTTCATAAGTTTTTCGAGCAGCGACGCACAAGAGGCAGTACGCTTGCAACATTCAATAGAAAGTTATCGCTTGCCTGCTGTTTTGGTGCGGCATGATCGAAGCATCCCTCGACGAGTGCGCCCCTTATATTGTTATCTGAATGATATGCACGCAACGGAAGAATTGATGCATGAGTTGAAGCAGAGGATGGAGCAGTCACGCTATTTGATAGTGCTGTGTTCTCCACATTCTGCTCAATCAATTTATGTAAATAGTGGAATTAATTATTTTATTTCGTTAGGACGTCGTGATAATATTATTCCAGTTATTGTAGATGGGATTCCTTATAGTGGGGATGAGTCAACCGAATGTTTTCCTGAAGCCCTAAGGAGACATTTCCCCAAACATATAGATCCTCTCAAAGACCATTCCATTCTAGGTATTAACCTTCACGAAAAAGGCGTAGGTTCACATCGATTAGCATACAATAGAGCAATGCTAATGTTGGTAGCGCGGATGCTCCAATTGGATTATGATGGACTATTATTGCGCGACAAGCAAAGACGAAGAAGACATGCAATAGGCGGGAGTGTACTCACAGCAATGATTGTTACGCTACTTGCTGCAACATGGCACTTCGCACACCCCATATCCGTATCTGTAGTGTTAAGTGATTCTTCTCCAAACAATGATTTTCTTCCACTATGTGAAAATATTGAGGCACAATTGTCGTTGCCTAATGAAGAAAAGTTTGATACAGTACAGCACCTGAGTGATACATTGTATTTTCATAATATTCCATCCTATTACTTAAATAAGCAATGTAGGATTCAAATCAAAGCGGATAATTATCTCCCTTTGGATACCATTATGACATTACAACGCTTTAGTCAGATTGCTATCATGCGCGACGCGACTTTATATGGTGCTATTAGGTTTTCTGTATATGGACATTCTCAACCAGAGAAACTCAAATTGAATATAGCAGGATATGAGATAACGCCTACATCTACTGGATTAGTCGAGTTGAATATCCCAATAGAGCAGCAACATACAGCATACACAGTCGAGAGTCAGTATGGTACTGATACTATATATATGCCTTGTGGAGAGAACGATATTTTAATACTACAACCATGAAACGAAGAATACTCACTATTTTAATCATACTTATCCCGAGTCTTTCGTTTTCAATTACGCAGATAGGTTATGTGAAGACTATTGCCAGAAAGGGGAAATCGGGAGTTCCTGTTGAAGATGTTGTTATTCGTGTGAGAGGAACACATAATGCTGTAAAATCGCATAAAGAGGGTACTTTCTCATTATTGTTGCACAATCTGAATAATGGTGAACCATATGCAATAGCCAGTATAATAAAGTCTGGCTATGAACCAGCAGAGCAAGGACTTGTGGGACGCACGATTGCTTGTTCTGATATAGTTCCGCTTGAAGTGTTACTTGTGAACACTCAAGAATTACAATTAGAAAAAGAAGCAATCGCTACTAAAGCACGTGAGAATATTGAAGTATATTACGCGAATAAACTAAAAACCTTAGAACAACAGTTGGCGGAAAAGCAAATTACAGAAAAGGAATTTAACAAGCGATTGCAAGAATTAGAAAGTCGCTACGAGCGCTTTGAACCATTGTTACAAACCATGTCTAATAACTTTGCCCGAACCGACTATGACAAGTTAGATTCTCTAACTCTATTGATTCACGAAGCAATAGAATCAGGTAATCCCGAAGAAGCAGAACGATTAGTGAGAGAAAAAGGAAATCTTGATGAACGCGAAAAGCATATCCGTATGGCGGAAAAAGAAATTTTCGCAGCAGAACAAATATTAGAGCAAACAAAATGTGAGTTAGAAAACCAACGACAAATAGTGGTTGAACAAAAACGAGACTTGGCAGGAGATTATTATCGACTATATGCATCTTTTCTTTCGCGCTTTGAAAATGATAGTGCAGCAGTCTATATTTGCCGAAGAGCAGAATTGGACACATCTAATGTGGATTATCAACTTCAGGCTGGACAGTTTATGAAAGAAATCATGGCTGATTATCCGTTTGCGAGGGTGTTTTTTGAACGTGCGTATAGAGTGGCATTACTGCAATATGGAGATATGAGTGCACAGATCAGTACTACATGTCACGAGTTGGGAGCATTGTGTAAAATAGAACAACAATACGAGAAATCTTTGTCGTGGTATGAAAAAGCGTTGGATATAAAGGAGAAAGTACGAGGGAAAAAATCTCCTGCTGTGGCTGAAACATTAAACAATCTTGCAGAACTTTATCGTGAGAAGAAAGATTTTACGAATGCAATGAAACTACATAAAAAAGCTTGTAAAATAAGAGAGAAAGCTTTTGGAAAAGAAAGTGTTGAAGTGGCAGAGAGTCAAAATAACATTGCTGGGCTATTGTATCAACAAGGGCGTTTGCAAGATGCTGAAAAGATATTTCTTGCTGTGCGCAATATATACGCTTTTAAATCTTCAGTGTCACAATGTTTGGTTGCTGGGAATTACAATAATTTAGGGGCGGTATGTTATGCGCAAGGGAAATACGAGGAAGCCATGCATTGCTTTCAGCAAGCAACTGATATTTACAACCGAACTCTCGGAGAAAAACATCCTTTAACACAGAATGCTATGCGAAATAAGGATATATGTAATGGCAAACTCAATACAAACCAATAAATGTCGTGCTTATGAAAAAGATCTGTATTATCATCTTTATCTCTATTACTTGTTGCATACATAGTCGGGCGTTTGTGGTAGATAGTATTGCATATAGTAAAATAGGAACCAACGAAGTAGAAGTAACTTTGGCTGCCGATTCGGTGAAAATGCCTAAAAAATTAGTTATTCCTGAATATGTAACATATAATGGTGTGACTTATGTGGTGAGACAAATTGGATACCTAGCGTTTCAATACCGCACATTTTCATCCATTTCAATTCCTAATACAGTTGTTGCAATCGGGAATAACTCTTTCTTAGAATGTAATGTACCCCAGGTTGTCATCCCTAAGAGTGTAAAAGAAATTAGTAGTTACGCATTTACATATTGTAAAGCGACATCATATGTTATAGGTGGAAGTGTAGAAAGCATCGGAGACTGGGCTTTTAATACTGGATTAAAATCTTTGATGCTTCCTGCTTCTTTGAAAACAGTTGGAAAGTCGTGCTTCTGTGGCGATGAACTTTCTTCTGTTTCATGTGAGGCGATAGTCCCTCCTACTTTAGGAGACACAACTTCATTTTTCTTTAATAAGGCAGGTAAAACAATGATTGACACACTGTTTGTACCTCGTGAAAGCGTAGAAATTTACAAACAATCACTTTGGGCAAAGAAGTTTAAGTGTATCCTCTCATATGATTTTGTTGAGGATACTTTGTCAAGTGTGTCGGATGTAATAGATGGGGCAGTAAGTTTGTTTTTTCGTGTTGATACAAATGTAGTACAATACAATATCAATATCTACCAAGATGGACTTTTATTTGCGGAGTACATCGTGAATGATAAGGGAGAAGTTATTTCCCAAGGAAATTTATCGAACCCATTAGAACAAGTTGTAAAATCCCCATGTGTAGTTAGAAAAATGATGATGGATACCACCACGAACTCAACAGAATACTTCGTCATCACAATCAATAACTTACAGCAGGGGTATCACTATACTTACACAATACGAGGTTTTGATGCTGTTGGAGTTCCAATTTATAATGATATGGGCGAATTTAGTACGGATGATGTAGCGATAAGAAATGTGTATGTTGACGAACAAAAAAAGTACGAAACCACCAAATTTTATTATAAAGGAACAATCTATATCCGTTCTTCCAATGGAGATGTGTATAACATGCGAGGGATAAAGGTAAACTAATTGCAAAAAAAATGTACTATGAACGATCCAGATTCTTTCAATCTTCAGCGTTTCCTTGATGCGCAAGAGAATTATTACGCAGATGCCCTTAAAGAAATAAAGCAGGGACATAAACAAAGCCATTGGATATGGTTCATCTTTCCGCAAATGCGCGGATTAGGACGAAGTTCAATGGCAGAATACTACGGAATCTCCTCTATTGAAGAAGCGCGCGCCTATTTGGATAATCCAACGCTCAAAGCACGACTAATAGAAATATCTTCAGCCTTGCTGCAGCACAAAGGTAAAAGTACTGCTTATGAGATACTTGGCACGATAGATGCTATCAAAGTCCGTTCCTCTATGACGCTCTTTGACTACATTATGCCAAACTCCGTCTTTGCTGAAGTACTAGACGCATTCTATAACAGCGAACATGATGAACTAACCCTCAAAAAATCTTTCGTATGAAAAAAATCTTTACAATCTTCTTTATCTTTATTACTTGTTGCATACATAGTTGGGCATTTGTGGTTGATAGTATTCCATATAAAAAAATAGGCAATAACGAAGTGGAAATAACTATAAGTAGTGTAGAAATGCCTAAAAATTTAGTAATACCTGAGCGAATTGTGTATGATGGCGTTACCTATAAGGTGACACGCATAGGTGAACAAGCACTGCAATATAGAGCTTTTTCATCTGTATCAATACCTAATACAGTCACTATGATAAACAGATGGGCTTTTCAAGGCACCGCCTTATCCTACATAGTAATCCCTAAAAGTGTAACTACGATAGCAAGCTACGCATTTTTGTATTGTAATTTAAAATCTATTGACTTTGGAACTGGAGTGCAAAGTATTGTAAATGAATCCTTCAGTGATATTAGATTTACCAATTTGTCTTTTCCTGCATCCTTGAAAAAAATCGGCAAGAAGTGTTTTCGTAGTGATAACTTGACTTTAGTCTCTTGTGCAGCTGTTGTACCTCCAACCTTGGCTGATACTACTTCGTTTTACTTCCTCAATGTCTATAAAAACAAGGTGGATACTCTATTGGTTCCAACAGAAAGTGTAGAAGCCTATAAACAATCACTTTGGGCAAAAATGTTTAAGTATATCCTCCCACATGATTTTGTTGAGGACACATTGTCAAGTGTGACAGAAATAGTAGATGGATCGTCAGTAAGCATATCTTTTCGTGTTAATCCAAATGTTGTGCGATACAACATCAATCTCTATCAAGAAGGAAACCCTTTTGCTGAGTATATTGTGAATAATAAAGGTGAAATAATTTATCAGGACTTTCTGTCTCGTCTCTCTAAAAAGAAAGACGACCTTTTAATGCCAGAATTAAATGGGGAATCTTTGTGTAAATCCAGAAAAATAATAAACGATACCACCACGAACTCAACAGAATACTTCGTTATCACGATCAATAACTTACAGCGGGGGTATCACTATACTTACACAATACGAGGTTTTGATGCAGCCGGAGTTCCAATTTATAATGATATGGGTGAATTTAGTACGATTGGTGAATGTATTATGCATGTTATGCCGGATACTACTAACTCCCTCAAAATCCTCATTGACGATCAAGTTCTCATCCTCCGCAATGGCAAAACTTACACCATGCAAGGACAAGAAGTGAAGTGACTTATTCACTCTTGAGTATCTTTTGAACACCCTTTTTGCCCCCTCAACGGAGACGAATTAAACCTCGTCTCCGTTTTTTTTTATTTATTATTCAGCACTCTGCTTGCATATATGCAAAAAAAGTTGTACCTTTGCACCGCAAAGGTTTTGCATTCCAAATTTGTATATAAAAACCAACATAGATATGAAAAAGAAATTATTTAGTTTAGCACTCATCCTGTTTGTCTGCACATCGGTGATGGCAGAAGATGTGATTTACATTACTACGGCGCAGTTCCGCGAACGCATTTTTGACTATAAGACTTCCAAGGAATGGAAATACAAAGGCGATAAACCTTGTATCATTGATTTCTATACCACTTGGTGTGGACCATGCAAGCGCCTCGCACCTATCATGGAAGAGTTGAGTCAAATGTATTGTGACCAAGTTATTTTCTACAAAGCCGACACAGAGCGCGAACGCGAGTTGGCAATGGCTTTTGGTATCAGTTCTATTCCACAAGTATTGTACATCCCTGTAGAAGGAAAACCAATGATTCTCAAAGGGCTGTACCCAAAGGAGAATATGATTCAAATCGTCGATGAGTTCCTGCTCAAGAAGAAAAAGTAACTTATCCATCAAATCATTACTCTATCTATGCAAGTAGAATTGGTCCTTTTAGTGCTTTCTATGCTCTTCTTTGCGAGCATTTTTACCGATAAAATCGGTTATAAGTTCGGTGTGCCTGCCTTGCTTCTTTTTTTGGCTGTCGGTATGCTTTTTGGACCCGATGGAATCGGTAGTCTGATAACAGAGGATGGCGTAGGATATATGCTTAATGTGGGTTCAGCGCAAGCGATAGGCACTATTGCTTTGTGTATCATTCTTTTCTCAGGAGGTTTGGATACGAAGCTCTCCGAGATTCGTCCAGTCATGGCGCCCGGACTGACCTTAGCCACAATAGGCGTCCTGCTCACGATGGCAATCACGGGTGTAATCATCTATTTTGTATTCGGTTGGTTACAATCGGTCACAAGTGTCAGTATTGCAATGGCGTTGCTCATGGCATCTACGATGTCCTCTACCGACTCGGCATCTGTATTCTCAATATTGCGAACGAACGGCATTGGACTCAAGCATAATCTCCGCCCCTTGTTGGAGCTGGAGTCAGGAGCTAACGACCCAATGGCCTATGTGCTGACGACCACGATGATTGGTATCATCACTGCTACAAGTAGTCAAGTGACTGCTCTCTCTGTGGTGCAAGACATCGTAGTGCAATTAGTGATGGGAGCTGTCATGGGATTTGTGTTCGGAAAGGGCATCGTTAGTATCATGCGCAAGGCTGATCTGGGCAATGAGTCGCTCTATCCAATCATGGTGCTCACCGCGTGTATCTTTATCTTCTCAGCCACTTACTACCTCAAAGGTAATCCATACCTCGCCGTCTATATTGGTGGACTTGTTATTGGTAATAGTAAGTTCACTCGTAAGCGCCAAACACGCAGTTTCTTTGATGGACTCACATGGCTCAGCCAATTAGTTATCTTCTTGGTTTTAGGACTCATGGTACGCCCACACGAGCTTATCCAATTAGAAGTGTTACTCCCATGCTTAATCATCAGCGTTGTGATGATATTCATCTCGCGTCCATTGGCAGTCTATCTCTGTATGCTGCCTTTCAAGCAGTTCCGCTCGAATGATAAAGCATTGCTGAGTTGGGTTGGACTCAAAGGTGCAGTGCCTATCATCTTCGCAATCATGTGCGAAGCAAACAATGTTCCAGGGGCGAATCTTATCTTCAATATCGTCTTCCTTTGTACCATCGTTTCGCTACTCATTCAAGGTACTACATTGTCTTCAATCGCTAAAAAATTGCGTTTAGCTACGCCACCTATAGCTATTAAGAAACTCACACATTTCGACATCGACTTACCAGAAGAAGTAGAGTCAACAGCTACGGAATTGGAAATAAAGGAGGATATGCTTGCCAATGGCAACCTACTGAAGAACCTTGTTTTTCCAGAAAAAGTGCTGGTTATCATGGTTCGCCGTGGAGAAGATTTCTTCGTGCCTTCGGGAATAACAGAGTTGCATCCGGGCGACCAATTACTCCTTATCGCAGATAACGATGCTATTTTATCCACACAAACACGCGAAGCCGAAGAAGCAGAAGAGAATACCCACTGGGGTGTGCAACTCATCAATGATACATGGGGGTTTGCAAAGCAAAAATGGCAGCAATTAGTAGATGGAATAGGAAAGAAATAACACTTTAACGACACTTTTAATATATTATTACATATGAAGACAACCGTCTTTCTGACTGGTGCCACAGGCACAATGGGATACGCAGGTATGCAAGAGATACTACGCTATCCGGAAAATTACAATCTCCGTATTCTTGCTCGCCCAAGTGAGAAGAATAAACAACTACTCGCACCTCTTCTCTCACAACTGGAAGTTATATGGGGCGACTTGACTAATTATAATGACATCCTCTGTGGCGTCACTGGAGCAGATATAGTCCTACATGTGGGAGGTATGGTGTCGCCACAAGCTGATTACCGTCCGAAAGCTACACTCCGAACAAATATAACCGCAGCAGAAAATATCACCAAAGCCGTATTGGCTCAGCCTGCAGATAAGCAACCCAAAGTAGTCTATATCGGTTCGGTAGCACAAATGGGTGACCGCCGCGAACCACTCCACTGGGGACGAGCAGGTGACCCAATATGCGTCTCTGCATACGACCACTATGGATTGACCAAAGCCGAGGCAGAACGAATAATCACCAATTCAGGTATCAAACAATGGGTAAGTCTCCGCCAGTCAGGTATCCTATACCCGGCTATACTCAAAAACTACGACCCAATAATGTTCCATGTGCCTATCCGCGGTGTACTCGAATGGGCTACTGTAGAAGATAGCGGACGACTCCTGGAACGCGTATGCCGACCAGAAGTGCCTGCTGAGTTCTGGAAAAACTATTATAACATCGGTTCGGGAGAGCAATACCGCCTGTCAAACTATGAGTTTGAACAACTACTCTTGGATTGTATCGGATGCCCAGAACCAGAGAAAATATTCAACACTAAATGGTTCACCACCCGCAACTTCCACGGAATGTGGTACATCGATGGCGATAAATTAGAGAACTATCTCCACTTCCGTGCGAATATACCTGTCAAGGACTACTTCAAGCAAATGGCAAAAGAGGATAGTGTACCAATGGGCATCAAGTTTGCTGCGAAAACGAAAATAGCCAAACTCTTCCCACGTTGTGTCAAACTGGCAATGTACGCCATGGCGTGCAGCAAAGAGCACGGCACGCAATGGTGGATTAAGAAAAGCGTCAACGGCACACCAGAACAAAAGCAAAAAGTGGCAAAACGCATCGCTGCCTACTACGGCTCTATCGAAGCGTATAACGCCATACCCGATTGGAAAAACACCGATCTCTCGCATAATAGCAACGAGTACACACTCTTAAATCATGGCTACGACGAGCAGAAACCCAAAGAACTATTCACTATCGAAGATATGCAAGCCGCTGCGGCTTTCCGCGGAGGTAAGTGCCTCTCGACCGAGATGGTCCAAGGCGATTGGGATACACCATTGGAATGGGAAGATGCCAATGGTAATACCTTCACTGCTACACCACGCCTCATTCTTCTCGGTGGACATTGGTCGCCATACGACATGCCTTTCCCATACGAAGGAGAAAAACAAGCACCTCGTCCATGGAATTGGGATAAAGTGGCGAAGAAAAACCCATTCTTTGCACAACTGTGGGCACCACTACACGATGCCAATGAAGACAATACCTACGGACCCGAGATCTTCGAAGGCTGGGAGAAATGAAGTTATAGAGGATAAATCCAACGACTATAAATAAAGTATATGTCGCTTTGTCCCGAAACCATTTTAGTTATATAGAACTGAGAAATATCAACATAAGTGCTTAGTAACCATAGAAAAATATGGCATACAAAGTAATTGATTTATTCGCTGGAGTAGGCGGGCTATCATATGGTTTTGCACATGATAAGGCCTTTGAGATAGTGGCTGCAAATGAGATTTTGCATCCTATGGCTGTAGCATATTCCCTTAATCATCCTTCTGTAAAAATGTATAATATGGATATTAAGGATTTCTCTGTTGCAGACTTAACAAGAGATTTGGGGCTGAAAAAAGGAGATGTGGATGTTGTGATTGGAGGACCTCCTTGCCAAGCATATTCAACCGTTGGTAAAAGACTAATTGATGACCCACGAGGAAAATTATTTCAAGAGTACTATCGAATATTGAGTGAAGTTAGACCAAAAGTATTCATTTTTGAGAATGTAAAGGGGTTGATGTCTATGAGCGGCGGTGAATTGATAAAAACAATTATATCTCTCTTTCGTTCATTAGGATATGATGTGAATATAAAATTACTTAACGCTGCAGATTACGGAGCTCCACAAATTCGTGAACGAGTGATTTTAGTAGGTACTTTAATGGGAGGGGAATTTGTGTATCCGTTACCAACACATTATAATCCTGAAACAGAGAAGAAAGAAGGATTAAAACCCTATGTTACTTTAGGAGAAGCCTTGGCAGACTTACCTGTCTTGACGAATGGAGGGAGTGCTACAAGATATGAAACATCACCTCAAAATGACTATCAAAGGTTAATGCGTGCACGGGAACCTAAATTGTTGGCAGATCATAATGTCTCTAAAAATGGAGAACATCTTGTCAAGTTGATGGAAGCGCTTCCAGATGGGGGGTCTCCTGCAGATGTGCCAGAAGAACTCCGCCCTGCTAGTGGATTTGCTAATTGTTATTGTAGATTATGGTGGAATAGACCTAGTACAACAATTACGAGAAATTTAGGCTGTGTGTCGTCCTCGCGTTGTGTACATCCCAAACAGCCGCGTCCCCTTTCTACGCGAGAAGGAGCAAGACTGCAAGGATTTCCAGATGATTATATATTTTATGGTTCAAGGTCTGAGAAAAATCTGCAGATAGGGAATGCAGTGCCTACATTTTTGTCACAAGCAATAAAGGAGGCAGTAAAAAACTATTTACAAGAAAATGACAATGGTCAAATCGTAACGGATAAGATTATTGAGATAGTTGATTTTAGTAAGAATAATAAAGTAAAAAATATACAACCAACTTTATTTGATTAAATACATAATTTATTTTTGATAGTTAGGATAGTATTATCAAAGAACATGATTATGGGAAAAAGAAGCAGAGCAGAAGGTTGGCAGCATGCCAAGTTAAGCGGACATAGAAATGAAGATTTAATTGCAAATCTTGTGATTACTAATCCGCAGGTGCAAGATGAGTTGCTCCGGTGTGCACATAAAAAGGGTAAAATAAATCGTGTGGCAGAAGGAGGATTACATGAGAAAAATATACCTTCTATTATAGGTGATTCCACGAAAGCTAAGCCAGACCTTCGACTTGTAATGGAAGATGGCACTTATGTGAACATATCTATCAAAAAAAGTATGGGAGGACAAGTTTTCTTAGTAAATGTAGATAGGTTTCTTAAGGGCTTCGAATTGCACTACAATTGTACGATACCGAATGAAGTAAAGCGTGCATTCTCCCTTTATTGGGGATCTGATCAAGATGCGAGAGAAATCCTAAAGAAGTATGCAATAACTCACAAAGCATATCAAGTTAAACGGAATAGATTAGTAGCGGAAACATTAAATCGTTATGATTCAAAGTTACCACTCGCTTTGTTACAATGGTTTAAAGATAATATTGTGGAAATTTTTGATTTCTGTTTTGTACGCGGTCTGGCAAAAAATCCGGAAGATTGGGCTGATGTTATTTGGTATAAAAATATGCTTAAAGACGAAAGAGATGGTGACACCATGCTTAAGTTAGATGAGGTGAGGATGAAGATTAAAAATAATGCAGAAAATATAAGGTTTGGCTCTCGAATGGGTGGAAGTACTATACTCCTTCCTTTTGGTTTTGTACAATGGCATCAACATGCAATGCAATTTCATCATCGTTTAAAATCAATAAAAGAATTAATCTAATATGCAGCCCAAAAATATAGTCTTTGATTTGGGCGGCGTGCTTATCAATCTCAATGTGCCCCGCTGCGTCAATGCTTTTACGGCACTGATGGGCGCGGAGAACATGCAAGCCATATTAGGAATGGATGGCGATGGAGAAGGAGTCAAATCGGTTAGTATTGCCAATAGACAACTCATGGCAGATTTTGAGCGAGGAAATGTTTCTACACAAGACTTCGTCGCACAAATACTTCCCTATTGCCATCCGGGTTCTACAGAGCAAGATATCAAGGATGCGTGGATGTCCATGGTGGCAGATCTGCCGCAAGCGCGGCTCGATATAGTGGCGCAACTCAAGCAGAAAGGCTATCGTATATACATGCTATCCAATGGCAATGACCTCCATTTTGATTTCATCAATACCACCTATCACCTCGATGCCTATTTCGAGCGCTTCTTCCTGTCTCAGGAAATGCACATGGCAAAACCCGAACTGGAAATATTCGTTCGAGTCAATGAAGCCATAGGCGGCACGCCAGATAATACAGTTTTTATAGATGATCTATCAGCCAATAGACAAGCAGCAGAGAAAATAGTAGGATGGACCACTTTTGCTGATATCAATCAATTATTGGCTGCACTCAATGAGCAAGAATAATAGACTAAAAGAATATGTTTTTTGACGAACTATCTCTTTCAGACGAAGTATTAGATGCCCTGTGGGACATGCATTTTGATGAATGTACACCCGTACAAGAGCACACCATCCCTGTCATCTTGCAGGGACACGATGTTATTTCCTGCGCACAAACAGGCACGGGAAAAACGGCAGCCTATATACTTCCGCTCCTTACCAATTTGCAATACGACGACCATGACCCAAATAAACTGAATGCCATCATCATGGCACCTACGCGCGAACTCGCGCAGCAGATAGACCAGCAGATGGAAGGATTTGGTTTCTATGTACCTTTCTCGTCTGTCGCTATCTATGGTGGAAAGGATAACGGAGCATGGGGAACACAAGTGACAGGGCTGCAGAAAGGAGCAGACATCGTCATTGCTACACCAGGCAGACTCCTTAGCCAAATGAATATATACGATATCGATTTCTCAGGTGTCAAGTATTTTATCTTGGACGAGGCAGATAGAATGCTTGACATGGGATTCTACGACGATATCATGACTATCGTGCGCAAACTCCCCGCTGACCGCCAAACAATCATGTTCTCGGCTACCATGCCGGACAAAATACGGCGCATGGCGAAAGCTATCATGCGCCAACCCAAAGAAGTGCAGATTGCCGTCTCAAGACCACCAGAGACTATCCATCAGATGCAAGTGCACCTTTTCGAAGCACAGAAAACAGGACTTATACAACTTGCCTTGCAGGGTAAGCAAATGAATAAAGTCATTGTATTTGTCGGTAAGAAGCAACGCGTCAAAGAACTTACCCGCACGCTGCGTACGCTTAAGATTGATGCGCGGGCCATGCACTCTGACCTCGAGCAGAAAGAGCGAGACCAAGTCATGCTTGATTTTAGAAATGGAAAAGTGGATGTACTCGTCGCTACAGATGTCGTCTCACGAGGAATAGATGTCACCGATGTGCCACTCGTTATCAATTATGATGTGCCTCATGACCCCGAAGATTATGTCCATCGAATAGGTAGAACGGCGCGCGCAGAAAATGCGGGCGAAGCAATCACACTCGTCAGCCCAGATGATGCTAAATACTGGGTACGAATAGAACGATTCTTGAAAAAAGAAATTGAACAGATTCCTGTGCCAGAGCAATTAGGACAAGCGCCTAAAGATGACGAATACGCCATTCGTTCGGGTAAAGGTTGTTCTGGCGGTTACCGACATTCTTCGCGAAACCGAGCGGCACGCCCTCATAAGTCAAAAGCAAAAGGCCGAGGGGCACATCGACAAGGTTCAAAGCCTCGGTCCGCAAATAACTAAGTGCTTGCTCGTGACTCAACGCTACAGTAGGAAAAGCCTCTTTGTTAAGATCCTTCACCATACTCAAACTATGTTGAGGAGCAATACCACGACCACGCTCCTCTCCCAATCCAAAACCAGTAGAGATACATGTCAGTTGGGTGGACAGCCAGTCTATCAGTTCCTTATACTTGATAGGATAAGCTGTCGCAAAACGATCCACATAGCGAATGGCCCATTCTTCGGGGTGCTGTAACCAAGAACGCATCGCACCTAAGAACTCTGGGTGAGGACAAGCAGGACTATTCTTGGGCGTCTTAATCTTCACCGTACGCACTTCCTCGTTATCATTCTTGCGCAAAGCGCATAAATAAAAACCTTCACCTTTCGTACGGTGAGGGTAGAAATGGTAACCCACACTACTCTCTGTAATGCCCCATGTAGAGTCGTAGTCAATAGGAAGAACCTCAGCACCCAAAGCCTCGCATATCCATTGTACATTCTCCTCGTTCTCCTCGCGATTAAAAGTGCAAGTAGAGTAGAGCAGTACACCACCCGGCTTGAGAGCATCCCATACATCCATCAATATACTGCGCTGACGCTCAGTACAATGCTTGACCGCTTGTGCGCTCCATTCCTCGCGAGCACTCAAATCCTTGCGGAACATACCCTCCCCTGAACAAGGAGCATCCACCAATATGCAATCAAATAAGTGATGGCAACGCTCGCCATACTCAGCGGCTGTGTTATGCGTCACCACTGTATTTCCATTACCCCATTTCTGTATATTCTCACTCAGGATGAATACACGCTGACGAACAACCTCATTACTCAGCAGCAAACCATCTTTACCCAAATACTCGCTTATCAAAGTGGACTTACCACCAGGTGCAGCACATAAATCCAATACAATACTATCTGTATCCACATACTGCTCCAAGGCCTGCTGTATGAACATCGAACTTGCTTCCTGCACATAATAGCAACCCGCATGGAAAAGCGGATCTAATGTAAACGCAGGACGCTCGCTCAAATAATAACCGTCAATATGCCAAGGAACCTCCTCTGTATCACAGGCAAAAGTGAGTACATCCAACTTGCTATTCAGTCGGATACTCGTGATAGGTTCGCTCTCTAAAGCACGAAGCAACAACTCGGCCTCGCTACCCATCTCCTTGTGCATATTATCTATAAACTCAACAGGTAACATAAATCGACTGCAAAAGTACTGCTTTTTTTTGGAATATGCAATATTTTTGTAAAAAAAAGTATCTACTATCAAGGAGCACCGCTTGCATATGTCATTTTTTTTTTGTACTTTTGCACATCAATTCGTATTAGTATGCATTTTCTGGATAATCTCAACGAAATACAGCGCGAGGCTGTCATAGCAATAGATGGCCCATCGCTCATCGTGGCTGGAGCAGGCTCTGGTAAAACACGAGTGCTCACCTATCGCATAGCATATATGCTACAACAGGGAATACCTGCAAGCCAAATCATGGCACTCACTTTTACCAACAAGGCCGCACGAGAAATGAAAGAGCGTATTCTCAAACTCGTACCGGCACAAGATGCACGATACCTCTCAATGGGCACCTTCCATAGCGTCTGCGTACATCTTATCCGACCATATGCAGACCAACTCGGATACACTTCCGCATTCACCATCTACGACACTGCCGATAGTAAGTCGCTACTCAAAGCCATATGTAAAGAGCGAGGACTTGACGAGAAAATATACAAACCATCCGCTGTCCTTGGACGCATATCCATGGCGAAAAATCGCTGTATCAGTCCTGCGCAGTATGGAGCGAACCAACATCTGCTTAAAGAGGACCGTGAGGCAAGAATGTACGAACTCGCTACCGTCTATTCTATCTACCAAAGCAGACTCATGGCTGCTAACGCAATGGATTTTGATGATATCCTCATCAATATGTTGCGATTAATGGATACCTGCCCAGAGGCACGAGACCGTTACCAACAGCAATTCAAATACATCTTGGTCGATGAGTACCAAGATACCAACTATGTGCAATACCTACTCGTCAATCGCCTGGCGCAACCGCAGCAGAATATATGCGTCGTGGGAGACGATGCACAATCAATATACTCCTTCCGAGGAGCAGATATAAGCAATATACTCAATTTCCAACGCGAATATCCCGATGCACAACTATTCAAACTTGAGCGTAACTATCGCTCCACACGCAATATAGTGAATGCAGCTAATTCGCTCATTCATAATAATGTATATCAGATTAAAAAGAATGTCTATTCGGAGGGAGAAGAAGGTACACCTGTCGGATTAAAACCTTTCGTCGATGACCGTGCGGAGGCCACAGGAATAGTGGAGATGATCATGCGCGAAAAGCGTAATACAAATAGAAATCTGTCGTACGAAGATATTGCTGTCCTGTACAGAACCAACGCGCAGTCACGAGCGTTTGAGGGAGAACTGCGAAAAAATAATATCCCATACCGCATCTATGGAGGCACTTCTTTCTACCAGCGAAAAGAGATAAAAGATACACTCGCCTATTTCCGTTTGGCTGTCAATCCCAAAGATAATGAAGCACTACTTCGAGCGCTCTCTTTCCCTGCAAGGGGTATAGGCGATACCACAATGAAGAAAGTGACACTGTGTGCCATCGAGAATAATCAACCCTATCTCGAAGTCATGCGACATCCAGATGATTATCCACTCGAGATGAGCGGACCGATGAAAAAGAAAATAAGTGCTTTCGCTGCAATGATAGACGAACTGTCCGTGCAGAGCGAGGAAATAGACGCTTTCCATTTCGCAGAAGCACTTTTGCGCCAAACAGGAGTGACTACCGCCCTGATGATGGACCGAACACCAGAAGGAATAGACAGAGCACAGAATGTGCAAGAGTTACTCAATGCCATCCGTGAATTTGTGACACAGAGAGCAAACGAAGGAATTGATTATACACCCATCACCGATTTCTTGAGCGAAGTAAGTCTCATGACGGACCAAGATGATAATCAGGCAGACACCACAGACCGCGTCACACTCATGACAGTACATGCTGCCAAAGGATTGGAATTTCCTGTCGTCTATATCGTGGGACTTGAAGAAAATCTCTTCCCCTCCCAGTTCTGCTCCACACGACAGGAAATAGAAGAAGAACGCCGACTATTCTATGTCGCCATCACTCGTGCAATGGAGACTTGTGTAGTCTCGTATGCACGCCAGCGATTTAGAAATGGACAGGTAACCTTCAATTCACCCAGTCGTTTTATTAATGATATAGACCGCGCGTACATGCAGGTATTGAAAAATAACCCGCAACCATCTGCCACGCGATGGAGTGCAAATTCCGCTTGGAGCACACCTTCCCGCGCCTCCTCTTTCGAGCAGCATGCCACAACTCGCACCCAAGCGGCACAACCACAACCATCCATACCCACCCGCACTACTACCAATCAGGTCATGCCTATTGAATCAATATATAGTGCAGGAGATAGAATACTACATAAGGTCTTTGGTACAGGAACGGTCAATCGTGTCTACCGCGATTTGGTAACGGAGAATGATAAGATAGAAATTGCTTTCGATAAGGTAGGAACCAAAACTCTCCTCCTCTCCCATGCCAAACTGGAACGACTCTAACCGTCTAACCGCTTAACCGCCTAACCGTTTAACCGCCTAACCGCTTAACCGCTATTCTGCGTCATGCTGGGCGGAGGCAACCTCGTCGGTACTAGAAGCGGCTTGTAATACTCGTTGCTCTAATTCGTCTTGCTCAGGAGGATTGTAATAATCGGGGGGAGGCGGACCATAACAAGCGGAAACTGTAAAGGTAATACCTGTTAGCATCAGTACTTTAATACCTGCGCGTAAGACTTTGTCTAATAGTGTACGCATAATACTTGTGTTTTGAGTTTCACGCCGCAAAAGTACTACTTTTTTACCAAATATCCAAATTTTGTACTTGGGAAAAAACTTGGGATTTTGTTTTTTCTTATAATAACTTACTATTCAATAGGTCTTGCAATTGTCCGCCGGAAATGCCTAATTTCTTGGCTGTCAGGTCTTTAAATTTGCCGATACTCTTGTGTGAGCAATTGAGCATATCGGCTATCTCTTTGTGACTCAAACCTAACAAAACCAGTACGCATAACCGTATATCTTGCTCGTTTAGACCCATAGTGTGCAAACGAGAAGCAAGTCCGTTAAATAGTTTATTAGTCTGAAGACAGAACTGCGTATAGTCATTCCATGCTAACTCTTCACGCAAATTCTTGCTCTCGCGTAAGAGAGCAATACAATGAGTTAATGCTTCGTGCTGTCGCTCTGTCTGTATCGTTTGCGTATGACGCCGACGCCAAACAACAATCAATATATAGACAAACAAAGCACCTATAATACATACTAACCATGCAATCCATGGCGAAGACCATAATTTCCCATTTCTCCGCATGTCTTCTTCTAATAATTGCACCGCCTGTGTTAATTGCCCATGCCGCTCTTTGATAACTTTTTGTACATCCGCACGAGCAGAAGAGAGCGCACGGAGAGAGTCGCTATCCGCACTTGAGTCATTATGCGTCAGAATATAATAAATATCGTCTAAGTAAAACGGGTTAGTCACACGCGGGAGAAGTAACCGCGCATAATAGGTTGCACTATCGTCTATCTGTAAGTAAGAATATGCCTGCGCACGAACCATCAGCAAGTAATCGTTGGTAGGCGGAGTAGTATGAACCAAAACGGAGTCGTACTCTTGGGCGAATAAGCATGCAGCGGCACGGCTCTCACGCACTTTCTCCTCTACCAAACAAAAATCAGCGGCTGATAGATGAACACTAAGAGCTTGCTCTACTAATTCCAATGCGCGCGCCTTCTCACCTTGAACAGCCAACTCCCAAGCCATATTGTTCAACGCATACGCGTAAGCTAAACTATCCCCAGAGGAAGCAAAATGTTCGGCGGATAAGCAATAAACTTCATAAGCAGTCGAATGCTCGTTCGCCTGTCTGCACATGTTGGCCATGTTGGAGTACACGCGACCGAGCAAGGCCTCATCGTGAGTACCGCTGTGTGCTGCGCGAAGAAAAACTTGCATCGCTTCAATAGGCTTGCCTGATTTACGCAAGGCTTTACCCACCTCGTAATATGCAAGAGCAGACTGTTCTGCATGTCGGTTGCAACCAACCACAACCAACATGCACAACATTACAACGAATATGTTACTTGTCTTTTTCACTGAATTTGTATTCCAGTAGGAGTGTATAGACGCTCGCCCACCCGAATGAGCAACTGTCCGTCGCGTAAAATCTTGGTATTGCATCTCTCATCACCTTGCACTTCTTCTATCGCAGTGTTAATATACTGGAAGTGCCCCACCAGACTGCTATTCCAATTAGGATTTGTCAAACGAAGGGTGTAATAACCACTTTCGAACAATTCAATAGATACTGAATGAATAAAACTATTAGCTTGTACTGTCTGTTCTTTAGTGGGTGCTTGCTTGTTCTTGTTGAGAACCAATGTGTAGTTTATCTCATCGCCTGAAGACTCCTTGATATTCAACTCATTCCCATTTAATGTCACTACCACTTGATTAGGATCAATAGGGTCCACAGTTGACGAACCTGGGTCATCACCCGTGTATAAAGGAATAGTATCTACATCTTCTGTATGAAAGCCATTGAATTCACATCCAAATTCTTCGCCGTACTTGGATATATATACTTGCGCGCCGTCTTTATACGCACAAAGGAGTCTGAATACTCCATAGTCAGCAATATCGCAAATATTTTGAGTGCCTATTGGACCATCCATAAAACCAATGCCTTCTAACCATTGAATCTGATAATACTCTTCTTCGGGCGTATTCAATGTTAATGTAAATATTCTTGGAGTATCATCTGATATATCTGTTACTACAGCATCAAAACTATTTTTGCAAATTTCTTCTCTTCCACCGCCCCAAATATTGGATAATTGGTCCCCTTTTTGGGCATCAAAGGCATACAACAAATATTCATTGTTGCTTCCAACTGGAACAAAATATACTTTTTTATTCTCCTCTCGCAAAGCCCCCTTATAGAGAGTATACTTTCCTTCTGTTGATTCCAATTTTATATAGTGTCGTGCATTGATGGTTGTGTCGGTTGTTAGAGCAAAGTGAATAGTGCTATATGGTGAGAATGACCAAAAAGATTCACACAGCACATGCCACTCATCACACAAAGAACTCATCTTGCTTTCTTGTGATAAAACAGCCCAATCGGGGCAGTTGTTTCGAATGCCTATATAATCGGTATCAAAAGAATAAATCGTATTACCTTCGTTATCAGCAGCGCATAGTGTATGATGGAACTGTACTTCCATACCTGTTGCATAACACCCTCTTCCTACAGGCCATAAAATATGTTTTGTCCCTATTCCTTCTATCCATTCTACCACATGTGCATCTTGCTGAACAGTAATGTGCTTTCTGCCATCTATTACTTGTATATCCTGCACTATCCATGCAGGAGTAATGCTCTGATGTTGTTCGTATTCTATCATTTCTACACAAGAGGCGTCATAAAAACCTGCATAAGCATATACCGTATCCCCCTGTTCGACATCGAAATTGTAGAGCAGATATTCTTTATCTATCCCAGACGGGATATAGTACACCTCTTGCCTGTCTTCTGATTGACGAATAGCTCCATGATAGGCATTTGTCACCTTCTTACTTTCATTTGTGTAGCGTATTTGACGATATAGTTTGGTATTAATGAGCGTATCTGGTCCCAAATTATATGTTATCCCGGTAATGATAGGCGTGTGTTCTGATTGAGGATAATCGTGGTGATATTGAATTCCAAACCATTGGGTTGCGTGAGATTTAACCTTGCTTTCAGGTGATACGGGTTGTGGATCATCAGTCTCTATGTGACTGATATTAATATACTTAAAACTACCATTTTGGTATGTGGTTCCTGTTACTCTGGTAGGAAATGTACATATACAATTGAGACTATATAGATAATTGAATAAACTGTCCAACTGTGCTTCTATCTCAGCATCGGTCGTAGTCAGATAGTAGATACCGTTGTCTGTTTCCAAAGCGGGAGTGAGGCAAGTTGGACACATTTCCCCCGGCTCGCAAGGATAGGCTCTTTCATATAGTTCTCCACTCACGGAAATAGTTGGTAAATCGCTATTGTTCTTCGCTGGAACCATACATGCCCCATTAGTAGAATTCCATAACCCGCTTGCAATCACAAGCAGCATTACAATAAAAATCTTTTTCATAATCGTGTGAGTTTTGAATTTCGTTGCAAAGGTACTGCTTTTTTGCCATATATGCAAGAAAATACCATAAAATCATTTTGAAAACAAGTTGGTCTAACTGCTTCGTAATCAGCAATTTGGTGATTTGGATGTTTGAAAAATGCTCGAAACATACCGAGTGCGTGCTCAAAACACCATTTTTACTATTCTTTAAGCCTATTCAGCAGCACTCATTTCGCCCTTTTTCTCCTTCATTATCACCATCCGAACGAATACGGGGAACATACCATAAACCACTTTCTCGCTTTTCCCTTCATTCAAAAAGGCATCACCGCCATTCTTGAATTGTGCATTCCAACGGCTGCGCAACTCTGCATAACGCGGATGCGTCTTGTCTTTGATAATCAAACTGGCTTCGCGACATACCATACGCCAAAAATCAGCCTGACTCGCCTCGGCAGCAGTACGAGGACTCTGCTTGTAGTCACGCTTATCGCGGTGGAAATACTCTTGAGGACCATACTTGATAATGTGCCCATCATCAGTCTTATAAACTTTTATACGCATAGTCATACCTGACTTGCCACTAACTTTGCCGCGTAATTTATCAATACCCGGACTTAATTCCACTTGTGCCATATTCTTACTATATTTTGTTAATTCTTACTATATTTTGTTATGTACTTACTGTATCTCTGTTATGTACTTACTATATTTTTATCCTATTCTTACTATATACTTACCCTATTTTTACGCTGTAATCTTTAGTTGTTATTTAGTTCTTATTTAGTTGTTATTTACTTTATCACGGTACCATATAGTACTCTTTCTGTACGGTCATAGTATGCTTTTTGTGTTTCTAAAACCTGAATGGAATGTAAAATATTGAAAAAAGATGTGCAAAGATAACACTTTTTTCTGATATATGCAAATATTTACCCTTACTACTTTTTTCAGATACGCGCTCGCGCGCCCACGCGTACCTTATAATAATATATAATATATAATATATAATATATAATAGCTCACTACTCACTACTCTGTAATAACTACTCACTACTCACTACATCCAACATCGTCCCTCGTACCTCGTTCTTCCTACCTCGTCCCTACAGTCCTTAGAGACCTTACGGACCTTACAGTCTTCCAACCTTGCCGTTTTTGAAGTGTGAAGGAGTGCGACGGAACGCACTCCGAGTGCAGCGCCCGACAAGTCCCCACTTGGAGGATAAGCGCAAACATAGAATGGCGCGACCCTTGCGGTCACGCAGCCGCATGGCTACAGGGTAGTGACGTACAGGGTAGGAAC
>JAZNGV010000027.1:0-3787 GCA_045576595.1 Paludibacteraceae bacterium
GAACTATCCAGTTTTTAGATGTATAAGGGATGGTGACAGAACGTTTATAACAGTCTATAGCACTACAGAGATATCGGCCTTAATCCGTCCCTTAGACGCAAATCATGTGCAAAGATACAAATAATAATTTGAATATACAACATAGATAAAATTCACATTATCGAATCTATTAGATCACACACATCTCACAAATATGCGTTCGTTTTACTCACTCACAAAAAAGCGCTACGCTTCAAAAACAATTACTCATTCTCAATCGTCAGCTATAAACATAATTATAGACCGCTGCGCTGTTAGATGTTAGATGTTGTATGTTAGATGTATGATGTACGAGCTGGATAAATCCGGCACAATGAACATACAAAGGGACGAAGTACAAAGTACAAAGGACAAACAAACAAAGAACATAACAAAGAAAGAAATTTAAACGATTAATTTTGCAATAAATTGCGTAAATTCTTGCGTAATTGCAAAATTATTGCTATCTTTGCAGCCGCAATAATTGATATTAGCGTAAACACTAAAAACAATACAATTATGAAACGATTTATTTTTACAGTATTTATCTTGTGCACAGCACTCATTATGCATGCATATGAAGTAGGCGACTGGTTTATAGAAGAAGCAACTGGTATGCCTGTGGTAGTAGTCTATGTAGATCAAAGCGGTGAGCATGGTTTGCTCATGGCGCCTTCTGGTTGGTATCAGAAGGAAAGTGACTTACAAGAATATATCCAAGACCTTCAACAATATAAGAAGAAAAGTGATGCGAAAGAGCAAAAGCGTTCGCGTGCGAGCGCTAGGAAGCGCGGAATAGATGTCACCCGTATGGATGAGTATATTGCGCAATCCAACGGGCTATTTAATGCCGTAATCGCATGGTTGCCCAATATGCCACTCATGAGTATTCCTAAAATATCAGAGTTTGAAGAACGGAGAATGCTGAGAAACATTGCTGATGAGATGACGGGTAACGGGCAGCATGATCAGCAAGTTATTATTGATTATTGCGAAGAGAATGGAATTAACCTGGCGTATTATTTCTACACAATTGACTGGTGTAGGCAATTAGGCGAAGGTTGGTTTATTCCTGGTAATGAGGAATTGGAGTTGGTTGTATCTTCGTTCGCACCTGGTGTAGGAAAGTGGGTAGATTTAGATAAATCCCAGCAAACAGTATTTGATTTTAATTGGAAAACATGGTTGCTCCAATTCGTTTATCCTGTCTTCAGGGTGCGTTCGTCCACATTCACCGAAAGTCCTTGGGAGGGAATAGGTAAGAATAAGTATAAAATAGGGTTCAGCTCAGCATATAATTACACACCAGATAATTACTATGTATTGACAAAAAGCGACTCATTTTCAAGAACAATCTATACATTTATTAAGAATGACCAAGGTTCTGGACATATCGCAGCTTTTAAATATTTTTAACATAAGATGAAAAAGCTACTATATATTTTCTGTGTCACATGCTTATTTGCATCGTGTCATACAGTACTACAAGTACCAACAGTTGAACGCTCTACTCCTCGGGTAGAGAAACCAAGCGTGGAGTTCGTTGGATTTAAGAATCTGGTCCGTAACCACACAATGTTCAAAGAGTTTGGTTCGGCCTTGGAGCGCGCAAACATCGCCGTGAATAGACAGAACTATTATATGGGAACCTTCTCGCTGATGGAACTTGAAAACTACAAATCCTCAATGCGATATATCAGTTTCATTGATGTAGTCCGTCATACATACTCTCATAATGATGCCATCAATGACAATGTTGATATGCATAATGCAGGACGAATTATCGCATGGGTTACAAGTGGTCTGCTCTTCCCTGTTTATGTACCGTTATTATGTGCGTGGGATAAAAACGACTGCGAAATGCGGCTAAATGGCGAATACAACTTGGTTGTATATGATACTGAGAAAAAGGAAATTGTCCTTTCGTCACCATTTGAAATTCAATATCGAGAACAATTTAAGGGGCAGTATTCTTGCAGAAAAACAGATACGAAGCAGGTAGATGAGCAGTTTAAGAATATGCTATATAACGAGTTTTTTGAGCAATACCTGTACGCACACCAATACCTCCGAGACCTAGAACAATAACGAACAAACTTATCCAACAGAACCTTCGAGGGATACTTGGAGGAGTTTTTGTGCTTCGACGGCGAACTCCATAGGCAGTTTGTCCATTACCTCCTTGGCATAGCCATTGACGATGAGTCCCACGGCGTCTTCGACGCCTATACCGCGTTGACGGCAGTAGAAGAGTTGGTCTTCGCTGATCTTGCTGGTGGTGGCTTCGTGTTCGACGATAGCAGTAGGATTGCTAATCTGCATATCAGGGAAAGTGTGTGCACCGCATTTATCTCCGAGTAGGAGCGAGTCGCATTGCGAATAATTGCGTGCGTTGGTGGCTCCTTTGCCCATCTTGACTAATCCGCGGTAGGCATTCTGGCTATGTCCGGCTGAAATACCTTTACTGATGATACGCGAGCGTGTGTTGGCACCGATATGAATCATCTTGGTTCCGGTGTCCGCTTGTTGGAAATTATTGGTGACGGCTACGGAGTAGAACTCAGCGGTAGAGTTATCGCCTTTGAGTATGCAGGACGGGTATTTCCATGTGATGGCTGAGCCTGTTTCTACTTGTGTCCAGCTGAGGCGTGCGTTCTCGTGTGTGATGCCTCGTTTGGTGACAAAATTATAGATACCTCCTTTTCCCTCTTTATCGCCCGGGTACCAGTTTTGGACGGTGGAGTATTTGACTTCTGCGTCTTTGTGTACGACGATTTCTACGATAGCTGCGTGCAGTTGGTTTTCATCGCGCATAGGCGCTGTACATCCCTCTAAATAAGAGAGATAGGCTCCTTCGTCTGCAATGAGCAGTGTGCGTTCGAACTGCCCTGTATTCATGGCATTGATACGGAAATAGGTGCTCAGTTCCATGGGGCATCGCACGCCTTTGGGTACATAGACGAATGAGCCATCGGTGAAGACGGCAGAGTTGAGTGCGGCATAGAAATTATCGCTGGCTGGAACGACCGAGCCGAGGTATTGCTGTACTAACTCAGGGTACTCGCGTACGGCTTCGCTGATGGAGCAGAAGATGATACCTTTCTCGGCTAAGGTTTCTCGAAAAGTGGTCTTGACGCTGACGGAGTCCATGACGGCATCAACAGCCATGTTACCTGCGAGCATAGCTCGTTCTTCGAGTGGGATGCCGAGTTTATCAAAGGTTTTCATGATCTCCGGGTCAATCTCGGTATTGCCGTCTTCGTTTTCTTTTTTTGTTTTAGGTGCGGCATAGTAGGAGATGGCTTGGAAATCGATCTCGGGTATATCGAGGTGTGCCCAAGTAGGCACTTTCATGGTTTGCCATTTGCGGAAGGCTTTGAGTCGGAAGTTCAAGAGCCATTCAGGTTCTTGTTTCTTCTGCGAGATGAAGCGGATAGTGTCTTCGTTGAGTCCTGCAGGCACGATGTCCGTTTCTACCTCTGTGGTGAATCCGTATTTGTACTCTTGGTTGGTAATATCTTGAATGACGCTATCCATGGTGTATTTTTATTAGACAAAAATAAAGAAAACAAAATAAAAATATAAAAAACAATTTTTTAGTTAATCAAAAACGACGAACCCATAATATATTTTAGTTTAACAAAAATAATAAAAATACTGCCTCAAAGGCATAATAGCTAATCGCTCTTATGGACACCCGTCCCTACCTGCCTGCCTATAAATATATTTATCGTTAGTCCGTTAGGGACGGTTCTCCACATCCGTAGGA
>JAZNGV010000028.1:0-9320 GCA_045576595.1 Paludibacteraceae bacterium
AAAGACGGTCAAGTTCTCATTCTCCGCAATGGTAAGACCTACACCATGCAAGGACAAGAGGTCAAGTAAAGGACCAAGAACAAGGTATAAATGGAGCAGGCGGGCAAATTGTCCGTCTGCTTGCGTTATAAGGAATCTTAATAATCGGAAACTTTTGAGGGCGAAAAGAGGCGATTTTCGGCGTGCTATCGTCCCGTATGTGTGCCGTAGGAGTCTCGTACGCCGGTAGTAAGCCTTTCGAGTCCGCTAAAATCTTAATAATCGGCAATTTAGTTATAAAAAGTGGGAAAAGTTAAAATAGTTGCAGAAGAGGTGATAGATGTCTGACTAAACCTGAAAAAGGTTGACAGGAGTACGAAAAAGGTTTACTAATCAAAAGGCTTTGAATAGTATTCGAACAACTATTGCAAAACAGCGTATGTTACGCGTGTCTTATGCGTATGTTAGAAGCTGCACTCAATACTCAATACTCAATACTCAATAATGTAATTTTATCTCTGTTTATCTCCGATGGACAGCATAGTGAGGAATATAGCAGCATTGTCGTTTTTGATTAACTAAAAAAATGTTTTCTTTATTTTTATTTTGTTTTCTGTATTTTTGTTTCAAAACTAAATTACAGGTTCGTCGTTTTTGATTAACTCATTACAAAAAATACGCACGCGCTTGCGTATATCAAAAAAAATCACTACCTTTGCACCCAAATTTGTAATTGATAATCGAATAATCATTCTAAAAATATATCTTATGAAAAAAATCTTCACACTCTTTGGCATCTTAGCATGCATGAGTTTTTTTAGTTCTGGGCTGAAAGCAGAAGTCAGTCCGGCTGTTGAGATTAATCAGGTTAGCGACTATGGTTTTCTACAAGGATTAGACGGCTCTGATTGGACCTACACAATCCAGTATTCCTATGAAAACAATCATATTTCTGCTGCTTTAATCAATGTCTATGACAATAAAAATGTGCTCGTAGGTACAATCAATGAGACATTTGAATTAGCAGAAACAGACCTTTGGGTCAATAATGTTTCTATCAGTCCTATTATCACGAAGAAGTTTTTTAACTATGATGATAAATTAGAGGTAATGATCTTTGCTTATGTCGCAACAAAAGATTACCAAGGACGCTATTTTAATAATGTCTATTCGCTGGATACTGTACAATCTTCTCTAATCTGCAATATCACAGGAAATATGATCTTGGCAGAAAATATATCCACAAATCCTGAGAATGATAATTATATAATGGCGTTTTCGCGTACTGAGGAAGTAAAAGATACGATAGCAAAGACTACCCAATTATTCTATTATTACGATATTTATGAGAAGGCAGGATATAGCACGAATGGACCAAAATTAGTGCATACATTCGAAATACCATATGACAATATCAAGGCCCTCAATGACCCAATGCCTATTACGATGGTTCCAAATGGAACAGAAATGAATTATTTCATATCGCAGTATGAAAAACCATATTTTGTACCGGGCACACCGAATAATGAGGACCCAGTTGTTAATGCTGATAACTCCTTTATTATCAAGCAATACGACAAGAAGTTTAATGTCTTGAACGAGACAAAAATACCAATGGTGAAGGACCCAAGTGCGGGATACTTGTACACATTCTACCACTTAGGCTCACTGAACGGAAAGAAAGATATTATTCTTGACTATAATGGTTCAGGAAATCCTGCATATGTAATCACATATGATAATTATTCTATATCTTCAGATGGCTCCGTAAAATCATATTACTTATATAATGTGCAAGGACAGAAAATTAACACAGTAGCAGAGTATTCTTTAGGCACAATATATCTCAATGATATAGATGGGCAACCTACGCAGTATGCCTTCTTAATGAATGAGAAAAACAAGGAAGTCGTTCGATTTGTAGATGTGCCTACTTGTGAAGTGGTTGCTGAAATCGATTTGAATAATGGAGGAAATATATTATCCAGTAGCATTGATCGTGTGGCAAAAGGAGACTCCTACCAATATGTGATAGCACTTCTTCAAGGAAACAAACTAAAAGATGGATCTGTAGAGCAGAGAATTGCATGGTTTGATAAGAATGGTACACTTAACCATTACGACAAACTTAATATCGGAAAGAATGTGGAGTTGGCACAAGTTAATATCGATGGAGACTTGCTTAATCCACGCCTCTTCCATACAGATGACGCATATGAGTATTTGGTGCTAATACAGAGAAGCCAAGCGGGTACCACCACCAAAAAAGAAGTACTCGCCTTGTGTAATACCAAAGGGGAAATATTGATAGAGTGGGAACCTATTGCAGAAACAAAAAGCTCCCTTGCTATGATTTATGTCAATAATGTAGAAACAAACCCAACACTCGTTAATGTTTATAGAAATGACGAAAATTTCACAATCCAATATTACCCACTTCCTTTGTTCTATACAAAAATGCAAGGTGCCGGCACTTTGGAAGATCCTTATCTAATCGCATCAGCAGGTGATTTCATGCAGATAGAGAATAATCCAAGTGCTTATTATAAAGTTGTAAACCATATTGATTTTGCGAATATACCAATCGAAAGCATCAAAAAGCCATTCTTAGGTAATCTAAACGGCGATAACTATGCCTTATATAATCTCACTATGTTGCATGGCGGTTTATTTAGCGAAGTATGCGACTCGGCAGTTATTCAAAATCTATTCTTGGAGCAACCTACAATGATTCTTACAGAGCAAGATATGAATGCTGGATTTATTGCTAATAACATCCGCGGAGGAGCTAATGATGAGGGAGTTAATTTTAGTGCTATACTACGAAATATACATCTCATCGATCCAGAACTGCGTGCAGACGGATATTCAGCTATATGCGGTGGATTAGTAGGAGAGGCGTCGTACTTTACACAAATCACAGAATGTTCGGTGACAGACGCAAGCTTTACGGCTACTACAGCTGAAGAAATGGGAGGTATAGCTGGTAAACTATCCACTTCGTCATTCGTGAATGGAGCGGCTGTATCAGGACAAATAAGTGGCGGAAACATTGTTGGTGGTATTGCTGCCACTATTGGTGGAGGAGAGAATATCACTAATTGTCATGTGAATGCAGGATTGATGGGTTCAAAAACAATCGGTGGTATCGTAGGTGCCAGCGAACGCTCTATCATCTCGAACTGCTTGGCAGAAGGAACAATAACCTTTACGGGCGACACTGAAGGAGAAATAGGAGGTATTTTGGGTAGTCTGGCAGAAGATGTATTGAAAACAGATACAACAATGCGCGTGAAGAATTGCTTGGTGAATGTACATATCTTCTATGAACTGTTAGAAGAAGGCGCAACAATCGCTGTACACCGTATCGTGGGAAGCACAAGTGTTGATATGTCTGAATATGACTGGGATAATATTGATTTCAGCAAACCTCAGTCAGAGTGGCCTAAGATATATGGCGCAACTGAAGCATGCCTTGCAAATAACTATGTTATTTCTAATGCGGAAGTTATAGACGCTACTATTGCTGCTGAACACAATACCACCGAAGGTGCTACATTACAAGCTTCTTCGATCACACAAGAGTGGCTGAGCCAACATGGCTTTGCTTTAGGTAATACTATTGACGCACCTTGGGTAATGGACGACGCACTTCATCTATGGTTTGAGGGCGCTAATTCGACACTCGATATAGAGAGCGTGGTTACCACACCGCTTGTTAACCTTGTTAACGGCACATTGCAAGCAGAGGGAGCAATCACCGTCTATAACTTGAACGGTATGATTATCGCGCAAGGTATGAATACCATCAGCACCCAAGCACTCAACGCAGGCGTATATATTGTAGCTGTGAAGAATAACAATAGTGCCACCACTTGCAAGGTACTTATTCCATAAGCATCATGCAGATAGACAAAATAAAAGAGTTCGGTTCGCCGAACTCTTTTATTTTATACTTTCCTCAATCGTCCTCTGTATATGGGTTGATTCTTACGACTGCTGACGCCTTTTTTAGTGACATATCGCTTGTAATAGGTAATAAGAATAGTAGTAAGTGGAAGGGCGATAATCATACCTATCACTCCTAATAATGCGCCCCAGATACTCAGACTAAGAAGAATAACCGTTGGACCTAAGCCCGTTACATTGCCCATTATTTTAGGGACGAGAATCATGTCTTGTATCGATTGTACTACTATAAATACGATAGCCATCAATAGGAGTGTCAGCCAGACGGGTTGTCCTGTCTGAGCGGACTGAAGCAGACAAAGAAGAATACAAGGCGGAATGCCTAAACCTTGCATATAGGGAACGAAATTGAGTGCGCCCACTATCAAACCCATAGCCAATCCCATCGGTAAACCGATAAGACTAAAGCCGATAGCGAACAGAATACCCACACAAGTGGCTACTAACGCTTGACCGCGAAAATAGGCATTCATATTACGGTCTATCTCGCCCACTACACTCACAACCTGCGTACGATATTTACGCGGCACATAATTACTCCAATTGGCGCGCAGAGTAGGGAACTCGATCAGCAAAAAGAGTAGGTAGAGAAAACCTATAAAGAACACCAACAATTCACTAATGACGCTTATGCCTCCGGTTATCCAGTCGCCAACTACAGCAAGCCCGTCTTTGATTGTTTCTGTTATCTCAGGTTTCGCTAATAATGCTTCTATATCCCAATCGGCCGTGTACGCGCGTAATTGCTCTTGAACCTCAGGAGAGAGGTAGTCGTTCAAGTTAAAATCTGTTAGGTGTTTTTGCATACTTTGCCATGCCATATTCACCTGATCTATAATAGGTTGGCGCAGCATAACAACGGTTGTGCTGAGCACACCTGCAACAAGGACAAGTGTAATCAATACTGATAAAACACGGTTCTTAACGCGGCATTTATTTTGAATAAACCCAACAATAGGATCTAATATGTACGCGATAAGAAAACTAACAAAGAATGGCAATAACACGCCAAATAATCTACTAAGCATAATTCCTATACTTGCTACTTGCTAAACATTCATTTTATATTATAACCACTCGGCTATTTTCTTAAACACCCATTGACCGAAGTATAAATAGGCATTATTGATGTCTTTTTGTATTTTATTTTGCTGAATACCTGCCTTGCGTTGTAGGCGCAGGGTGTGTCTTTCCAACTCGTTGATGGATTTTATTTGTGTATAATCAATCATTTTCTGCCTCCTTTCTTAATAGTTCTTCTTCCATCTCTTGTTTTTCTCTAATGAAAAATATGAGACTTAATCGTCTAACAAATGGGTTGATAAACAACTGCTTACGGCAAACGATTGCAATCACGATAAGCAATAAATACAATGCGGCTATGATAAGTGCTGCAGCCCAGAGTGGGAGCACGATGGATAGCGCAGAGAGTGCAGCTACGGCTAAGAATGAGAGTAGTGCAAAAAGCAGCAGAATGAGTGTTAGGGCTAATAGGAATATACCTAATACGCGACTTATTCCACCTATCAACCGCAGCTTACCTATTGTTGTTTGCGTCTTGAGATACGCTTTCAAGTCGGTTTGGACTTGATCAATATAGTTATTGTCCATCTGTCTCGTTTTTAGGTTGTTCTGTACAATTAGCGTCTGCCAAGTTTTCTTTTATTTTGGCACTGTATTCTTCTGCGCGTTTCTTGGCTTTTTCTGCTAAATCACTTAATTGTTTTCGTGTCTCGTCACCTGTCTTAGGTGCTAATAAGAGTGCTACTGTAGCACCGACTGCGGCTCCTCCCAAAAAGAGTAATCCGCCTTTGATAAAATTGTTCATAATGGTCTTGTTTAATGGTGAATAGTACATTTATTTAATGGCAATATATTGCCTTAACTACTATTCTGCAAAAATTATACCATATGCAAACAATAATGACAATTTCTTCCCTAAAAAAGAATTTTCTTTTTTATTATCAAGGCGAGATAAGCCTATTATGCTTGCATAAAAAACAGAGAGAGCCACCCGAAAGTGCTTCTCTTGTAGTAATGAGTAGTGAGTACTTTGTACATTTTTCCTCGCCTTTTTCGGCTCATCTTCGAGCCAAGCGTTAGAGATAAGTTAGTGGTTGCTTAGAAGTTTGTTGATAGTTACTATACTTTCTCTATACCCTCTCTATACCTTTGAGGGATATCTATGCCACCTATTTGTCTTATTTGTCCTATTTGACTAATTCCTACTAAAAAACACAAAATCTGCTTTCTAAATTTGGTACTTTCAAAATAATTTACTACCTTTGCAGCCGAAAACCTACGCTGGAGGGAGTATGTCCTGCGAAAAGCGTTTCGCAATGGTTCTTTCTTGGGTAGGTTTCTGACATATTTAAATAGCGTTTATTGACGCTTTGCGTTTATTAGCAGGAAACTTCGCAACTTTTCTATTCGGATTAAACCAAAGTAACAGTAAATGCCTATGGGTATGACTATATCCATACTGCACTTTCGTATAGGTGTAGTGTGTCGTCATATCAGCGTAGGTTTCCTGTTGTTTATTTAATCCGAAAGGCGATGCGAAGGCCTCTGTTAATGAATAATCAACGGAGGTCTGCGCTTTTTGTGTGTTTATTTGCGTCCTATTGAACCTATAAATAAGAATAACGGAGAATGCCGAAAGCCAAATAATAAAGTGGAGGCAAACTAAAACATTTTTATATTATGGAAAACTATTTATTGCTTACATCCTCCAGAAAATGTGTAGCGTACGTACAATCTGGAAAAATTATTGGGCATCTTGTAGAAGTAACGCCTATTACTAATGACGAACGATTAAAATCTGTTAGATCATATATTATTATCGTTTATGACATTACTACAATAGGCAAAAGCAGAGAAAATTCATTATTGTATGAAGAATGGAATGAATATCACGCAACTCCCAAAGGCGAAAACACTTATGAGGCGATGGGGACAATATGGAAAGTGATTGATAAAGAATAAAAACATAACATCTTATGAAAACAAAATTTATTACCCTATTGCTCGCTGTAGCAGCCTGCTTAGGAACGATGTATGCGTCTGACACTCAAGTGGATGGCATCTGGTATGATTTTGATAGCAGTTCGAAATCAGCCACTGTTACTTATCGCGGAAGTAATTACGATAGCTATAATAATGAATATTCTGATTCAGTAGTCATCCCTTCTTCTGTTACCTATAATGGAGTTACCTATAGCGTGACAAGTATTGGATGGCGTGCTTTCTCTGGTTGTGGGTTGACTTCAGTGACGATTCCCAATAGTGTCACAAGCATTGGAAATAATGCTTTCGCTCAATGCAAATCTTTAACCTCTGTGACGATTGGTAATAGCGTGACAAGCATTGGAAAAAATGCTTTCGGTCAATGCAAATCTTTAACCTCTGTGACTATCCCTAATAGCGTGACAAGCATTGGAGAGAGTGCTTTCTATGGTTGCGATTCTTTAACCTCTGTCACTATCCCTAATAGCGTCACCAGCATTGGAGGTTCTGCTTTCTTTAGCTGCGATGGTTTGACCTCTATAAAGATTCCCAATAGCGTAACAAGTATTGGAGAGCATGCTTTCGGTCAATGCAAATCTTTAACCTCTGTGACGATAGAAGCAGAAACACCGCCAACATTGGGTAGTGAGGTTTTTTATAATACAAATAATTGTTCAATTTACATCCCTTGTGGTACATTGGATGCTTATAAAACGGCTTGGACTGATTATGCCTCCAGAATTAGTTATGCACCATTACCTTACAAAATATCCACTCAAGCAATGTACGGTAGTGTGGGTATAACAAGTTTAGAAAATTATACTATATGTGACGAGCATCCATATCATTCGCTAACTGTAACGGCTAATTATGGTTATCATTTCGCTCAATGGAGTGATGGCAATACAGATAACCCGCGTACATTTGTGTTGACACAGGACACTACCTTTACCGCTGAGTTCACAAAAAACACATATACTATTTCAACCACCTCTGCCAATCCAGAATGGGGCACAACGGCTGGCGATACAGCGGCTTTGTATGGGGATACGGTGGAGATATCTGCCATTCCAAATTATGGTTATCATTTTGTAAAATGGGATATTGAGAAGTGTCAAGAACGCATAGAATATGGTACTCTTCATATGGTTAAATTCTCTGTTCCAAATACCTGGTCTAATCCGTATGCGTGGATTTGGGAGACGGGAGAAGATGGACATTGGGAGACTTTATCTAATGAAGATAGTATGTATGTTTACCGGACCATTCAAAGTAATATGAATATAATCATTGTTCCCAATGGACCAGTTTGGGGAAGTGGTCAGACAAATGACCTCGCTATCACGGAAAGTTGCTGCTATACAATTAGTGGCGAATATGATGCATATAATAGATATGTAACTATCAAAAATTATGATTGTTTCTCTACAGATGAACAAACTATAATAGACAAGTTAGATACGATAACCTATGTTGATACAACAATCATCACTAATACTACTAATCCCCTATCACTTCTTGTAACGCAAAATCAGAAAGCAATAGCATATTTTGCCAAGAATACATATTCCATTACAACAAATGCAGAGCACGGCACTATTTCTGGCAATAGTTCTGCTGAATACTTAGATCAAGTAACACTTTCTGTTTCGTCTGACTACGGTTACCATTTCACGCAATGGAGCGATGGCAACACCGATAATCCGCGTACGATTATTCTGGCAAGCGATACCACCTTTACCGCCGAGTTTGCAAAGAATACTTATACAATATCTACGACCTCAGCCAATCCCGAATGGGGTACAACGGCTGGAGATACTGCGGCATTGTATCAGGAAGAGGTGGAGATTTCTGCTATTCCGAATTATGGCTATCATTTCGTGCGCTGGAATGATAATAACAGGTCTAACCCTCGCACGGTTTCTGTGACCGAAGAAAAGACCTATACGGCTACTTTTGCCAAGAATGTATATACTATATCTACAGAAACCAATTCAACACAAGGGTATATATACGGCAACTCACAAGTGGAGTATTTGGACTTTAATGAACTGACAGCCGTTCCGAACTACGGCTATCATTTCACACAATGGTCGGATGGATTGAAAGACAATCCGCGTATTGCGCAGATTACTCAAGACACCACCTTTACGGCAGAGTTTGCCTATGACCGTGTGGGTACTTGCGGAAAAGACTTGGCACTCGTTTGGTCGTACGACCCGAATTCCAAAGTACTGACTATCGGCAACGCCGGCGAGTTTACAGAAAACATGCAGTTTGGCGTGGAAGCGCCGGGCGAGATGGAAGAACTCGTTATCGGCAATTCCGTCACCGCCATCGGCGAAAACGCTTTTGCCAACATCAGT